>CAYRVS010000076.1:0-22845 GCA_964427725.1 uncultured Planctomycetaceae bacterium
GAACAGGATGATCGCGATGACGATCCCCCCGACCAGCCAGAACGCCTGATTCTGGGCGAGTAACAGCGTTTGATCCATCCCGTTCGACTCCTCACGCGACAATCCCGGCCCCGCCAACCATTCGGGCCGACCCGGTCATGGTAACGCGGCGGCGGGAAAAACGGATGCCCACAGCCGCGAGATTTCGCGATCCGGAACGCGACGAAATGCCGGGGGACCGGGGCCGCGTGTGGCAACCCCGGTCCCCCGGATCAATCATCAAGCAACCCCGGCCGACGCTCAGCTCTCGGCGGTTCCCAGGTCGGTCCCGCTGTGGACTTCGGTGATGCTGACCGGCTTGTACCCGCCGATCGCCTTGAAGTAGAGCATCAGCACCAGATAGATCACCGCCATCGTCGCGGGGATCAGCGAGTCGGCCCGCAACGTCTGACGATCCCCTTCGATGCTGGCGGCGATCACCGCCTGCTGGTCCTCCGTCCGCTGCTCGGCGGGGGTCTTCTGGATCGCGTCGATCTTGGCGACGTCGAGCCCCGTCGCGGCGGGCAGGAACAGGAATTCGCTCGGCTTGCCCGCTTTGTATTCTTCATACAACGCGGGGTTCTTCGCCTTCAGGGCGTCCCCGGCGAACTTATCCTTCGAGTAGCCGAGACCGGTCGAGCCCAACAGGCCCGCCGACAGCATGCCGATCCCCCCCATGATGCTGATCGCGACCGCCCCGGACCGCGGGAACCGGTCGCTGACCACGGCGAGCATCGTCGGCCAGAAGAACGTCTTGCCGATGCCGTAGACGGTCAACGCCACTAGCGCCAGTCCGAACGAGTTGACGTAGCTGGTGAGGTTCAGCCCCAGGCAGGCGATGATCGCGCAGGTGAGCAGAATCCCGATCGGCGAGAAACCGAGTTTCTTCTCGATGAAGTCGGCGCAGAAACGCAGGCCGAACATCACCGCCGAGGTGAACACGAACAGGATCTTCCCTTGTTCGGAATTCAGGATGTTGCCGGTGATGTTCTGAATCCAGCCGTCGGTCCCGAGTTCCACCGCCCCGACGAGGGCATGGGCGATGAACAGGACGAACAGCAGCCACGAGCCGATCGAGAACTTCGTGATCACCGCGATCACGAACAACAGCACGATCCCCAACCCGTACCCGGCATAGGGCGCCATTTGCGGATCGATCGAGGCGAGCTTGAAGATGTCGGCGAAGACCCCGCCCGAGAAGAGCGCCAGCAGGTAGCAGACCACCAGTCCGCCCAGGATCCCGACATCCTTGAACATGTCCCCGAGCGACAGCCCCTTTTCCGAGGCTTCCGAACGAGGCATCTTCTGGCCGAGGAACATCAACCCGTAAATCGCCGTCGGGATCAGGAACAACGCGAGTTGATACCGCCAGTGGAGCGCCATGCGGTCATCCAGAATCCACCCGGCGGCGCCCCCGATGATCATCCCCAGCGGCCAACTCGCATGGAGAATGTTGAGATAGTGCGTGCGGTTCTTCGGGAACAAGGTCGCGACGAGCGGGTTCGCGACCGCTTCCAAGGTCCCGTTCGCGATCGCGAACAGGAACGTCCCCCAGAAGAGGAAGTTGTAGGCGCTGCTTCGCGCGGCATCGATGACCGCCGTTTCCCCCCCGGTGGGGAGAGGCGGAGCCGCGAGGGCCACCACCGCCGAGAGGACATGGAACAGGAACGCCGCGACGACAAGCTTGCCGTAGCCGATTTTGTCGGCGATGACGCCGCCGATGATGATCCCGAAGCAGAAGCCGGTAAAGCCCGCGCCGCCGATGGCCCCGAGTTGCGACCCCGTGAAACCGAACTCGACTCCCCAGTTGTCAAGAATCCCGCCGCGGATGGCGAACCCCACCCCCGCCGCAAGGATCGCCATAAAGCCCGCCCACAACAGACGATAGGCATTCGAGGCTACGCCGGCATCGGCCTGACCATGACTCATGGATTCGCTCTCCCGACCCAAGGGGTGACTCAACAGAGGTGCGCGCAAGATCGCCGAGAAGGGCCACATCCTAGCCGTGCCCCCGACCGTTTTCCACGACGCATCGGGATTCGTTGACGGTCTGGCAGCGAATCGGGAATCGGGAGTAGGGATTAGCAAGTCGCCGGAGTTTCAGGTCGGCCATCAACGACCCGCCTGTCTGGCGATTCGCTATTCGCGATTCCCTATTCGCTTCCCCCTGACCCGCCCGCCGGCGTCAGCGTCACCGACGGCAACGGTTCGATCCGATGAACCGCGAACGGCCGGCCCTCGTAGGGCTGTTGATCGATCACCCCCGTCACTTGCCACCCGGTCCCGACATCCCCCTGGAACTTCAGTTCGCGCCGGCTCCAGACCACCACCAGCATTCGCGACCGCGGCTCCCGCGATTCCGCCACGATCGTCGCCGTCAGCGCGGGATCCCAACCGATCGAATGCGAGTATTTCGCCCGGGGAAAGAGGCTCCGCAAGAGATACTCCAGCGGCGCGGGATCATCCTCGCGATCGGACGTGACGAGCGAGATCTGATCGGGGGCGGGCGTCGTCAGCAGTTGCCGCCGCAACCGGGCATAGACGTCGCGCTGCGGAGCCCGCTCCCAGATCAGACTGACCCCGACGAGCACATGCAGCCCGACGGCGACCAGCGCGTAACCTTGAATCCAACGCCGAATCTCGGCTTCACTCCACGCCAGCGTCGTCCGCCGGAGTCCGATCGACAACGGCGCGCTCGCCAGGAAGACGAGTCCCACGACCCCCATGACGACCAGCGCGGGTTCTTCCCGACCGGTCCACGCCCAGATCAGGCTCCCCAACGTGAACGTCAGACTCGCCAGCACCAACCGCGTCGAGAACTCGCGCCGCAGCATCGCCACCAGCCCGACTGCCGCCAACAGCGACAACGGGATCAGACCGAACGCCTCCCACCGCCGAGTAGCGCCGGAGGCGTACCAGCCGGGAATTTCAGTCGTTAATCGACCGATGATTGCCGTCAGCGCCCACAGCAGTGCGAACAACGCAAGTCCGTCCGCCGGACCGCCGCGACCAAGGGTCGGCCGGCGCACCGCCCGGAGCATCCCCAGCCATGTCAGCCCACCGAGCGCGGCGAGCGGCCGCACGCTGTCCAACCACGAAGACTTCGCGGCGGGATGCCCCAACGGCAACAGCCCGTCGCTCGACGCCAGCCAATGACTCACGAACGTGAGGCCGTTCCGTTCCAGCAGCATCGTCGGCCACCACCCCCCGAGCGCCAAACCGGTCGCGGCGACGATCGCGAGCTCCCACGGGGTGACGAATCCGGTCGTCGGCGTGGTCGGCCACATCGCCGGCCGCGACAACCCCCGCGGACACAGAACCTGCCAGACGAAGATCAAGCCGAGGAAGAGGATCGCTTGCGGGCCGAGCGACAACAACGCCCCGCCCCAGGCGAGTCCCGCGCATAACAGGCGAACCGAGACCAACGTCCGCGACGTCCGCCAATGACCCCATATGCCCCACGCCGTCGTCGTCAACAGCATCAACCCCAGCGCTTCCGAACTTCCCGTGCGCGCCAGACTCAAAGCCCAAGGGTGGACCATGAGCACGACGACGACCGCCAGCCCCAACGCCGGCCCCGCCGTTTCCCGAGTCCACGCCCCGGCAAGCCAGAACATCAGCCCCAGCGCGACCGTCGACAACACCAGAATCCCGGCAACACTCCCCGGCGGAAACCCCGGCATGATCGAGCGCAATAACCACGCCGACAGCGGCGGCTGAAACAAGGTGGCGTCGTCCCGCCAAGCCAGTCCGGGGATCAGGACCGCCTCCAGATCGGTCGCTTCGCGCGTCGCCCACGCTTTCAGGCCCGTGACGGCGGTCACGTGATCGAACGGCGCGGTCGCCGCCGCCATCAACGGCAAGACCACGATCCAACAGGCGATCAGCGGGCCGAACGTCCGGGAGCGTTGCAGCCAACCGGCGGCCTCGCGCGGCGGCTCCGCCGCCATCCGCAACAACTGCGCGTCATCGACGGTGAGTGGTCCCACGGGGGCCCTTCGTTCGCGCGGAGGTCCGGAGAAAGCCTTCCCTGGGCGTCTGGAGATGCCCCAACAACCTCACAACCCCATCACGCCGCGTTTCCACGCGATGACGTCGTCCAGAATCTCCCCCAGCGTCAGACGGGGTTTGCGGCCGAGTGTCCGCTCCAACTTGCCGATGTCGGGCACCCGCCGACGAACATCCTCGAAGTCGGCCCCGTATTCGGCATGATAAGGCAAGTATTGAATCGCCAGGCCCGGTTGCACGCGGTTGATGATCTCCTGCGCGAGCGCCCGGATCGAGATCGCCGCATCACTGCCGATATTGAAGACGTTCCCGGCGGCGGCGGGGGTCTCCATCAGCCCGACCACGCAATCGACCACTTCGCGCACATGGGCGAAGCAGCGTTCCTGCGTCCCGTCGTCATACACCACGGGCGATTCGCCCTTGAGCGCCTTCTCGACGAATCGCGGAATCACCATGCCATAATGGCCCACCTGCCGCGGCCCCACGACGTTGAAAAATCGGCCGATCACCACCGGCAGGCCGTACCGCCGATGATACGCCAGCGCCAGAAACTCGTCGATCGCCTTGGAACACCCATAAGCCC
This sequence comes from uncultured Planctomycetaceae bacterium, assembly GCA_964427725.1. Classification (GTDB taxonomy): domain Bacteria; phylum Planctomycetota; class Planctomycetia; order Planctomycetales; family Planctomycetaceae; genus DSVQ01. The sequence continues at coordinate 4,610 of CAYRVS010000076.1, forward strand.
ACCGCGGCTTGACGGTCGGCCCCAACAGCAAGTCGTCATCCTCCGACCACCGGTCTTTGGTGTTCTTGCCGTAGACCTCGCTCGTCGAAGCAAGAAACAGCGGTTGCCGCCGTTGGGCCGCCAGTTGCAGCAGCCGTTCGGTCGGATAGATGTTCGTTTCGATCGTCCGCACCGGATCGTCGGCGACCAGCTTCACCCCCACCGCGGCGGCGAGATGATAGATCATGTCGCTGTCGGCGGTCATCTCGGCAAGCAGTCCGGGATCGGTGATCGACCCCTGCCGAATCTTCAGCCCCGGATGCCCCTCCAAATGAGCCAAGTTGTCGGCCCGCCCGGTCGAGAGGTTGTCGAGGATCGTCACCTGATGCCCGTCGGCGAGCAGCCGTTCGGTCAAATGACTCCCGATAAAGCCCGCGCCTCCCGTCACCAAACACCGTGGCATGGCACTCCCACCCGCATCCGTCACCGTCGACCATCCGCCGCCGACCGTCACCCGGCACCGTCGCTTCAAGTCTGTCGGAGGATGGCGAGCATATCACCGACCGCCGTGGGGAACCAACGGGCGAGTCCCGCGACGACAAGACCTCGTGATCACGCAGACCGGTCAAACGGCCGCGCCGGGAGTCGATCGTCCGCGACGACTGGAATGTGCGGGAGCACGGGCAGCCCTGGGTCCGCGATCTCGGGGGCCGCTCAAGGGATTCGATTGGGCACGTGCCGCAGAATCCGGCGGCCCTGCGAAGTTTGGTGCTCCCGGGGCACCGCGCCGAAAGCAAGCACACGGTCGCCAACAAACCCCGACGCTTCGTCTGGAATTCCGAACGCCCCCTCGGTCTGCTGGGCTTGTGGGAACAAGCGAAAGCCCCAATGGCGACCGCCGTGGACGGTTGAAGCGAGACGGGTTCGGCCTCTCAAGGCTCGAACTCACGATGGCGACTGTACTCTCGCTCCCGTCGTGATCCTCACACGGAGTCGCCCGGTGGACCAGCGGAGCGGATAGCCAGCATCATCTTGCGTGGTCAAGCGATTATGCCGCGTCCAAGGACTGTGATTCCAGACCACGTTTCCCAGGCGCACACGCTAGCCCGCCGACCGACGGCAGAAATTCTAAGTCTCGACTTAGAAATCATTTACGATCAAGTGGAGGATAGCGGGATTGAACCGCTGACCTCTTGCATGCCATGCAAGCGCTCTCCCAGCTGAGCTAATCCCCCGGTGATGTGGTCAGCGAATTCGACCTGTCGACGCCGCGTCTGGTTCGCGGAATCGGCACCACCGACGTGGTCGGCAGATTAGTCATTTTCGTTGACGAGCCATTCATCGGTGTTTTTACCCGCGCGACTCAAGGATTTCCAGTGATCGGCCAGACGATCGAGGTGAAATCCATGTTCAGCGACGCAAGGTACATCCGGAAAACATGTTGCGCCGCGAACCTTGTCCGGCATACCAGGTCGGTTCGGAGCCATTCGGTGGATTGGCTGGGGGCGATCAGAGTTCCCCGGACATATCGCAGGACTTGGCGGGAGTCGAGCGTCAGTTGCGAGTTCCCTCGGGGAGCGCAGAAACGCCCTGGGAAATCTGCGGTGAATTCACAAAGTTTGCCGCTTGGCCCTTGTCTCTGCGCAGCTTTCCCAGTAGTTCTAAATGGTGAACGGCGAGTCGGTTTTCCGTGTCCGAGCGGCAGTTTCCGCCGCTTGCCGGGAAATCCGGTCGAAAACTACCCACGGAGGGCGGATATCCGCTCCCGGCGTTTGAGACTCGCCGCAAACGCGACGGGATGATGCTTCGGATCTGTCCAACCGACCCATGGGGCGAGGCGAGTCGACCGCCCGGGGGTCCACAGTAAGGAGGAATGCGTTGATGAAGTTGTGGAGTTCGATGGCGGCCGTCGTGTTGTCGGTCGCGAGCTGGGCGGGTGCGGCGCAGATGCCCCCGGCCCCGAGCTATGAACTGGCGCCGATGCCCGAAGGGCATGTGGTGGTGTCGGGGACCGCCCCGATCGCCTTGTTCGACTGCGTGAAGTACAAGGATCTGCGGAACATCCACCCGTGCGCGGTCGAGAAGATCGTCGCGGTGGCCGATCCGTGTCCCGATCGCTGCAACGCCTGCGGTCCGCAATGCGTCTACGTGCGGGTCTGCGTCCCGCCGTGTGAATGCTACGAAACGAAGTGCCGCCGCAACGGCCACAAGCTGATCATGGACTTCGGTGACTACGAAGTCGAAATCACCTCCGCCCGCGGGGTGGTGGTCGTCGACTACGATGATTGATTGCTGACCGTCCCTCGCGACCTGATCACTGATCGGTGCCGCGGAGACCTGAGCGAACCAGATGCCCGGCGATTCCTCGTGGATCGCCGGGTTTTTTCATGAGTCGGTCCTCTGTGACCCCGCGGCAATAAGGAGCGGCGCGGCGTCCGCCCGCCGTGTCTTCACGTTGATATGAACCCGTGGAGTGTTCCGGAGTGACGGTTCGAGCATCCGACCCGCAGTGAGCGATCACACGGCTGGACGAGCCGGCCGCGGCACCCTGGAAGGACCGCCGTCTCAAGCGAGTCGCTGACCTGGCCGGATGCCCCCAGACACGGCGGGCTGACGCCGCGCCGCTCTCTCCCGCAAGCCCTCTGGACACGTTCGGGCTTCGCTGCTATCACCCCGGCGTCTCGGAAATTCCCCTCAAGTTTTTCCCGTGTCGTGCCGAAGGCCGCGGGTCGATCCGGAGTGATCGGCCCTCGGGATCCTCTTCGGCCGACGCCGGTTCGCCGCCGGAAAGGATGCCACGGTGCGCAGTGCAATGGTCACATCAATGCTGGGGCTGGTGCTCGCCGGTCTGATGTCGTCGCCGAGCCACGCCATCGAGGCGGTGCGCGGCAAGGAGTATCAACTGTCGGATCGTCACGGTCCGTGGATGATCATGGTCGCCAGCTTTCGCGACGTTCCCGAAGATCGCCGCGAGGAAGGCTTGAGCGCCTCGGAAGCGGCGGCGGAGCTGGTCTACGAACTGCGGAAGCAGGGGATTCCGGCCTACACCTACGGGCAGGGGGCGATCGTCGAGAAGGTGGAGACGGTTGATCGGCTCGGCCGCGAGGATGACCGGATTTACGCCGCCCAGCGCGACATGATCAGCGTGATCGCGGGGAACTATCCGTCGATCGACGATAAGACGGCGCAGGCGACGCTGAAGTGGATCAAGGCCTACATCCCCGAGTTCATGAAATCGGAATCTTCCGGGGCGTTGTTCCGGCAGACGCCCGGTCGGCAAGGGCCGCTGTCCGGGGCGTTCCTGACGATCAACCCGGTCCTCAAACCGAGTGACGTCGTCCGCAAGAAACTCGATCCGGATGTCGTGCGGCTGAACAACGACACTCGGTATCCGCTGATGAGCTGTAAGAAGCCGTACTCGGTCCAGGTGGCGACCTTCATGGGCCGCCAGACCACGCCGATCGCCGGGAGCCGGTATCAGGGGAAGGAAGAGGAGTTCGACCGCGACCTCGCCAACGCCAATTCCTACAGCCTGAACCGGGCCGGGGAGGACGCCGAGCAGCTCGCGGCTCAACTCCGCTCCAAAAACATCGAAGCCTACACGCATCATGATCGGTATCAGTCGATCGTGACTGTCGGCGGGTTTGACTCGCCGCAGGATCCGACGATCGCGCGGATCATCAAGGAGTTCGGGCCGAAGTATCTCCCCGATCCGAACAACGACAAGCAGGAGTCGCTGCAGCCGCAGTCGCTCGTCGAGCGGAATCCGGCGAACCCGGCGATGCCGCTGGTCTGGCTGTTCGACTATCAGCCGAAGGTGGTGCCGGTGCCGCGGAAGAAGTGATGTTACGAATGTGAACCATCAGCAGATTGGATGCCCAGGGAAGGCCTTCCCTGGGCATCCTGCATTTCATCACTCCGCCGGGGGTTGCCAGTCGCCCCAGTGCGAGAGGTACTCCGCGTAGACGGGCAGGGTCGCCGCTTGCGTTTCGAGCCACGTCTTCGCTTCGTGCACCAAGGTCTGTTCCTGCGCGAGGTTGAGTTTCCCCAAGAGGACGCGAGTCCGCAGGAAGACGAAATAGGTGTCCAGCACATCGCAACGGCAATAATCGTTGATCGCCTCGGTTTCGCCCCGGTTGTACATGTCCTGCACCTGCGAGCCGTCGACGCCGGTCTTGCCCGGCTTGCCGATCAGGTTGGCGAGGAGATTGAGGCCGCCGACCAGCCGCGAGGCGCTGAAGTTCGACAGCAGGTCGTGCAGGTCGAGATGGGCGTCGGCGTTGTAGCGGTTGCGGGCCTGCTCGAAGCTGCGGGCGTCGACATTGAACCATGCCGGAACCGAGTAGCCGTAGCGGAACGCGGCGAGTTCGAGGACCGGCAGGTCATACCCCCGGCCGTTGAAGGTGACGAGGGTCGGCCGGCCGTAATGGTTCCAGCCGGCCCAGAAGAGGCGGGTGATGGCCGCCGGGCGGTACTGCGGCGCGTCGAGAGTCACCAGGTCGAGCAGGCGATAGTCGCGATCGACTTTCGCCACGGCGACCGAGATCGGCAGCATGAAGGTGGTCGGCAGGATGTCCTTGCCGTTCTCGGCGAGGAGCTCGGCGCGATAGCGGGCCGTCGCCTCGGGACCTGCCAGGCCTTGTCCCGCGTACCGAATCCGGGAGACCAGGTCGCCGTCGGCGATCGCCTCGATGTCGAACAGCAGGTAGGCGACGTTCGTCATGCGAGCCGCTTGCGTCTTGGGACTTGTGGCTGTTGAGGGCCGTCATCGCGGCGATTTTCGGAAAATCGACGACGGCCGGGAAATTCTTGTACGACGACCGGGGCCGGTTCGCCACTCTTCATATGGCGGCGGAACGCGCGGCGGTGCCTGGTGACTGGATCGCCCGTTCCCCGAGGAGCAGGCCGATCATGCGACTCACCCTGAGAACACTGCTGGCGTATCTCGACGACGTCCTGGAACCTTCGCAAACGAAGGAGATCGGACAGAAAATTCAGGAGAGCCCGGTCGCGGCGGCCCTTGTCAGTCGGGTCCGCGAGGTGATTCGTCGGCGACGATTGGGGGCCCCCGACATCCAGGGGGGACGCGATGGGATCGATCCGAACATTGTCGCCCAGTACCTCGACAACACGCTCCCCGATGATCGCGTCGCCGACATCGAGCGCGTCTGCCTCGAGTCCGACGTCCATCTCGCCGAGGTCGCGGCGTGCCATCAGATTCTGACGCTGGTGCTGGGGGAGCCCGCCGGATTGCCTCAGGCGCGGCTCGATCGGTTCTATGCCTTGGGTCCGGTGACGGCGGATGCCCAATTGCAGATCCCCGCCGACACCGCCCAGCCCGTCGCGGCGACTCCCGCCCCAGTGATGGGCGGACCACGGCGCGGCTTCGAGGAGTCGCTGCCGGATTATCTCAAGCCGAATCCTTGGCCGCAGCGGTACGCCCCGGTGGCGGGGATCGCGATCGTGGTCTTGGGAGCGGTGCTGGCCTTGGCGCTCGATCGTGATCTGGGCAAGACGTTGATGGGGTTGCGCCAGGCGAACGGCACGGCGACGAACGGGGCCGAGGTCGCTGTCGTCGCGCCCCCCGCGCGACCCGACTCTTTGACGAAGCCCGCCGCGCCGACGGTGCCGGCGGCCGACGGAGCGAAGGTCGCAGCGCAGGGACCGGACCTCCCGGCGTTGCCCGCCGACATCGATCCCGCCCCTCCCGCCGACGAACCTGAAATGCAGGCACCGGCGAATCCTCCGGCGGTTGCTGCGGCGGAGCCAATCTCGGCGCTCCCGGCCGCGCCCCTTCCCGCAGTCGCCGCAGTGGATCCCATGCCGAACCCTCAGCCGATGCCGGTCATTCCCATGCCGGATGGTGATGAACCGCCGAAGGCCCCCATCGTGGTCCCGATGCAGTACACGTCGACCGAAGGGATCGTGATTCGTTATCAACGTGCCGACGCGCATTGGTATGTCGAGCCGCGACGCGCGGAGTTGCATCCCGAAGAGATCCTGGCGACGCCGGAACCGTACGAAGGGGTCTTCGATTTCGATGGCGGGTTGCTCCAAACGACTTTGCTGGGAGACACCGTCGTCGAAATCCTCCCCGCCACCGACACGCGCCGGATACGGTTGAGTCTTCAGCGTGGGCGACTGATGCTCGCGCGCGGTCCGGGAGCTCCCGCCGATCAGCCGGTGTCGTTGGAACTCTTGATGGGGGAGACCCCGTGGACGATCGAACTCGCCGCGGGGGACTCGCGCGGCGCGGTCGAACGACAGTACGTGCTCCCCGCCGGGCTCCCCTTTCCGGCCCCGCAAGACGCCTCGCGACTGTTGCTCTACGGCGTCGCCGGGCAGCTTCAGGTCTCGGCGGCCGAACAACCGGCGCGGCAGGTTCCGGCGGGCGAAGTCGTCTGGTTGAATCGTCCCGCGCAAGAGGCGAACGTGGTCGTCAATCCGGCTCCGAGCTGGCTCGATCCCGTGCAGCGGAACGCCTCGGCGACGTTGCGGCGTTACGGCATGCTCTTCGAACGAGAGTTTGATCCCAAGGTGGCGGTCGATTTGTCGATCCCCGCCCTCGCCAAAGACCCGCGACCGAAGATCGCCGAACTTGCCGTCCGCTGCCTCGGCACGACCGGCTCGTATCAGGAGCTCGTCGCGGCTCTTGTCCGTTCGGAACATCCCGAAGCGCGCGCGGCGGCGGCGGCCGGTCTGCGGCTCTGGCTCATCCAAGACGAGGTCCGCGCGAAGCTGCTCGATGAAGAACTGCGGCTGCACTACCCCGGCGACGAGAGTCTCCCCGTTCAACGACTGCTGGTCGGCTACAGCCGGCAACAAGCGGCCGATCCGCTGACGTCGCGGTTGATGGTCGATTGGCTGCGAAGCAACTTCGTCGAGGTTCGCGAACTGGCGATCGACCAGTTGGAACGGCTGGCGGGGCGGCGTTACGACTACCGGCCGCTCGCCTCGCCGTCGCAGCGCGAACCGGCGATCCAGCGCTGGCTGGGACACATCGAACGGGAAGGGGCGATCGTCAAACCGATGGCGGAGTGACTACAGTTCCGTAATGACCGAATCTCGCCCATGAAGCCCAGGGATCGCAATCCCTGGGCCTCCGCCGATTGTTGATGATCCATCATGCTCGCCTCCGTCTGCCATCTGCTCGAACTGATCCGCTTCAGTCACACGGTCTTCGCGCTGCCGTTCGCCTTGCTGTCCGCGGCGCTCGCCTGGAGCCGGCCCGACACCGGTTTCACGTGGAACTCGCTGGTCGGCATCGTGTTGTGCATGGTCTGCGCGCGCTCGGCGGCGATGGCGTTCAATCGTCTCGTCGATTTCCGGTTCGACGCCGCGAATCCCCGCACCGCGAAGCGGCACCTCCCGGCGGGATTGTTGTCGCGGCCCGTGGTCCTCGCCTTCACGGTCCTCACCAGTTTGGGCTTCATCGCGGCGACGCTGCTGTTTCTTCCCAACCCCTGGCCGCTGCGGTTGTCGGTCCCGGTTCTGCTCTTTCTGCTCGGGTACTCGTATGCCAAGCGGTTCACGAACTGGTGCCACTATTGGCTGTCGGCGGCGCTGATGCTCGCCCCGCTGGCGGCGTGGATCGCGATCCGCGGGACGATCGAAGCCCCTCCCGTCTGGCTCGCCGCGGTCATCTTCTTCTGGGTCGGCGTGTTCGACATTCTGTACGCCTGCCAAGACGCCGACTTCGATCGCGGTCAGGGTCTGCACAGTCTCCCCGCGCGATACGGCATCCCCGCCGCGCTGCGGATCGCCAAGCTGAGTCATTTTTTGACGGTGCTGGGGCTGTTCGGGCTATGGTGGTACGCGGGCCTGGGCCCGGTCTTTCTGGTGGGGGTGATCGGCGTGACGCTGCTGTTGGCGTATGAGCACGCCCTCGTCCGACCGACCGACCTCAGCCGCTTGAACCAGGCGTTCTTCCAAGTCAACGCCGTCATCAGCGTGGGGCTGTTCGCGATCGGGCTCGCCGACTTGTGGTGGACTTCGGGACGGTAACCCGGGAGGGTGCTTGCGATGACAACCAGCCATCCTCCAGCCGCGGCTCCGACGCGAGGCGACGATCCACAACTCACCATCGCGGAGTACTTCGCGCGCTCCTTCGAGTTCCCGACCGACTTGGTCCGTGGCAGGCTCTTACGGGATGAGCCGCCGAGTCCCGAGCACGGAATGATCGCGCTCAACATCGGGATGGCGCTCAAACTCTGGGCCCGAACCGGGGACCACGGGGTCGTCACGACGAACGATGCCTGCGTCATCACCGACCCTGTCCGGCATACCGTTCGAGGGAGTGACGTTGCCTTCACTTTCTGGAGCTCATTGCCCGACCGCCGTGCTCCCAAAAAGATCTTTCCGAATCCCCCTGCTCTGATCGCCGAGGTCTTATCGCCGACCGATCGCTGGCCGGATGTCGAACGGAAGCTCCACGATTACCTTGAGGCCGGCGTGAAAGAGGTCTGGGTGGTGGACCCGGAAGAGCGGATGGTGTGGGTCCATACTCCCGACCGGCAGCACCGGGTCTTCTCCGAATCCGACCGCCTCACCAGTCCGTTGCTCCCCGGGTTCGACGTGCTCGTGGCGGAATTTTTCCGGGCGGACTAAGATTCCGGTGAAGTCGATGATCGTGTGCCGGTTCCCTACCTGATGGTCCACATCGCCGTGATCGTCTTCATGACAGTCTTCCCCCGGAACACCCGCCTCCCATGTCCGCCCCGCTCCGCAACATCGAAGAGAAGGTCCTCGCCGGCGAACGGCTCACCTTCGACGACGGCCTCTTCCTGGATCAGCACGCCGACCTCTTCTCCCTCGGCCGCCTGGCCAATCTGGTCCGCGAACGGAAGAACGGCAACGCCGCCTACTACAACACCAACATCCATTTGAACCCGACGAACGTCTGCGTCTATCGCTGTCGGTTCTGCGCCTTCCGGTCCGACCTGCGGGATCCCAAGAGCTACACGTTCACCGACGACATGCTCCGCGCGCGGATCCTGGAAGGTCGGGCGCAGGGGGCGACCGAGATTCATGTCGTCGGCGGGCTGCATCACCAGAAGCCGTTCGACTGGTACGTGAACGTCATCCGGGTGCTGCACGAGACCTGCCCCGAGATTCACATCAAGGGCTGGACCGCGGTCGAGATCAACTGGTTCTCGTTCCTGACCAAGCAGCCGTTCGAGTGGGTGCTCCAGCAACTCGTCGACGCGGGACTGGGGAGCATGCCCGGCGGGGGAGCCGAGATTTTCCATCCCGAAGTTCGCGACCAGATCTGCGAGCATAAGGCCGACGGCGACAACTGGATCAAGATTCATCGCGCGGCGCATCAACTCGGGCTGCGATCCAACGCGACGATGTTGTATGGCCATGTCGAACGGGCCGAGCATCGGCTCGATCATCTCTGCCAACTGCGGGCCCTGCAGGACGAAACCGGCGGCTTCCAGACCTTCATCCCGCTGGCGTTCCATCCCGACAACACAAAGCTCAGCCACATCCCCAAACCGACCGGGCTCATGGACCTGCGGATGATCGCGTTGTCGCGGCTGATGCTCGACAATTTCGACCACATCAAGGCGTACTGGATCATGCTCGGCGAGAAGATCGCCCAAACCGCCTTGAGCTTCGGAGCGGACGACATCGACGGGACGGTGGTCCACGAACTGATCTATCACGACGCCGGCGCGAAGACCCCGGAAGGGTTGCCGGTGAGCGAGCTCCATCGCCTGATTCGCGAGGCGGGGCGAACGCCGGTGGAACGGGACACGCTTTATCGCCGAGTGATCCGGGAGGGAGCGGCTTGGCGAGTCGGCGATTCAGTCCTCGCCGGCATGGCGACGTGACGTCTCACTGCGGCGCGCGGGGAAAGGCTTCCCTGAGCGTCTCTCATAATATGACCCCATCATGCCCACTCCCCCGTTCCACGTGAAATCGCTCGACCACGTCACCATCGTGGTCAAGGATCTGGCCGCGACGCGGCGGTTCTATGTCGAGGCGCTCGGGATGGCGGAGGTCGCCCGGCCGGGCTTCAGTTTCGCCGGGCAATGGTTCCAGGCCGGGGCGACGTTAATCCACACGATTTTGGAATACGAGGGGTCGGGACCGGCGGGGACGGGAGCCGAGCGGAACACCCGGGGGCACCACTTCGCCTTTCTGGTCGACGACGCGACCGCCGCCGAGGCGCGAATGCGGGCGCTGGATGTGCCGATCGCCTCGCCCCTGAAGGTCCGACCCGACGGGGCAAAACAGGTCTTCGTCCATGATCCCGATGGGCATCTGATCGAGTTGTGCTCGGTGTGACGGATGCCCGAAGCCCCGGGAAAGCGTTCCCGGGGTTCCCTCTCGGAAATCGCGCTGGTGATCCCTCCAAGGGGTGTCGTATACTCCGGAGACCAACTTGGGGATCCGCGGACTCATGAACTCGAACACCAGCAAGAATCTGATCTTCGCCTCGTTCGGCGTCGCCGGGGTCGTGTCGGCCGCGTGCCTGCTCGATCTCCTGACGAGCATTCCGTTCGCCCGTCAGGTGACGTTCGATATCATCTTCCTGCTGGCGTCGGCCGCCGTCGCCTATCTGGCGTGGGACGCCTACAAGGATCTCGCCTAAGCGGGACATCACGGCTTCATGACGCTGACCGTCCAGTGGCGGTCGCTCGTCATGGTCGCCCGGCCCGGGATCTCCAACTCCGACAACAACGCGTCGACCTCCGGCACCGTAAGCGCGGCATGTAACGACTGCCGGAACAGTTGCCGCTGGGCCGCTGACGCCTCGGCGGCGTACAACGCGACCAGCCGCTCGACCTCATCGTGGGTCGGGGGACGCGCGAGATCCCGCACAAAGAGTCGCCCGCCCGGCTTCATGATCCGCCAAAGTTCCGCGAACGCCGCGCGGGGTTCCGGGACATGGTGGATCAGGCTGTTCGACAGCACCACGTCGAACGAACCGGACGTTTCGGGAAGCCGTTTGCAATCGCGTTCGACCAAGGTGATCCGGTCGGACAGTCCCGCCGCGGCGACCCGTTCAGTCCCCAGCCGCAACATCTCGACGGCGGCATCGGCGGCGACGACCGTCCCCTCGACACCCCGCGACAGCAGCTCGATCGGAATCAACGCCGTTCCGGTCCCGGCATCGAAGACCCGACAGGGCGATGACCAATCGCGGTCACCCAGCGCGGCCAACAGGTCGTCCACGAATCGCCGGTTGACCTCGGCGTGGTCCATCGCATCGTAGTCGGCCGCCTCATCGGCGGTGTCCATGACTTCGGGTTCGAGGACTCGCGGCAGCATCGTGACGCACCTGGTTGGGTCGGAAGCCCAGTGTATCAGGTGCCCGCCCGAGAGGTCGCGTAGGAATCATCAAGAGCGGGGGGACGTCAGTCCCACCGGTGATGAGAGAACGGATCGAGCGGACCAATCACCGGGGGGACTGACGTCCCCCCGCTCCTTGAGGAGACGCGCTGGGCTCAATTCTCGGGCGTTGCCGGCGTCGGCGCGGGCGTGGTCGTCCCGGCCTTTAAGGCGCTTGCGGTCTGCACGTTGACCATCCACACACCCAGCCCGACGGCGACCGCCAGGATCAACCCGATCGCCCCGATCAGGATCGTCCGTTCCCAATCGTTGGTGATGGCGGCGGGCAGCTTGGGCATCGCGACCGACTTCGACGCGGCAACGGAGGGACGTCTCGTTGTAGCGGCGGGAGTCGGCTGGCTCTCGGTCGCGGGGCTCTCCGGCGACTCGTCGCGCGTCTCGAGGTCGACCGGCGGCGACGACTTCAACCGCGGCGCGACGGTCACGGTCGGCATGAATTCCGATGGGCGGGCGGACGGGCCTTTCGCCGCCGAGGCTGCCGACGGCATTGGGGTCGGATCGTCGAAGATCGACTTGGTGGGGGGGAGCGGTGTCCCATCCCCACCCCGGCCGAGCGCGGCGACCAACGGGAGATTTCGCTCTTTCCAGGCGTCGGAGGCGTGCCGCACCAACCAGGTCGACAGGGCCCGCGAGACTTCGGCCGCCGACTGGTACCGGTCGTCGGTCTTCTTCGCCATCATCTTTTCGAGGACCGCGAGGAGATCGTCGGGGATGTCGGGGCGGTCGTACCGGACGGACGGCGGCTTGCGGGTCTGATGGGCGAGGAGCCGTTGGACCAGCGAGCCGTCGGTGAAGGGGGGATGCCCGGTGAGCGCGAAGTACATCGTGCAACCGAGGCTGTAGAGGTCGGCGCGATGATCAACGTTGTGGCTGTCGATCGCCTGTTCGGGGGCCAGATAGTCGGCGGTGCCGAGGACCTTCTCGTCGTGCTTGATCGTCAGGGATTCCTCGTCCTCGTTCCCTTTGAAGAAACGGGCCAGGCCGAGGTCGAGCAGGTGGACCTTCCCCTGACCGTCGATCAGCAGGTTGTCGGGCTTGATGTCGCGATGGACCAAGCCGTGATGATGGGCGTGATCGAGCCCGTCGGCCCCTTGGCGGATGTAGTCGGCGACTTCGGCGTAGGGGAGCGGCCCCCGTTCGGCGACGAGTTTGCCGAGGTTCTTCCCCGCGACGTACTCCATCACGAGGAAGTGAATCTCGGTCCCCCCCTCGATCTGCTTGTCGACGTCGTACGCCTTGACGATGTTCGGGTGGTTCAGCGTCGCGACCGCTTTCGCTTCGCGGAGGAACCGGCCCAGGTACGACGTATCCTTCACCTTCGCGGCGGGGAGCACCTTGATGGCGCAGCGCCGCTCCATGGTGATGTGCTCGGCGAGATAAACGGCGCTCATTTCGCCGGTCCCCAAGAGCGACATCAGGCGATACCGGCCGAGGATGAAGCCCTTGTGCCGGCCTTGCAGCAGCTTCTCCGACTGCCAATCGGTCAGCCCCCCCCGGGCGACCAGCGCCGCGGCGATCGCCGCCGAGTCGGCGAGGTTCACGCCGTCCCGTTGGAACTCGTCGAGGAACCGTTCGAGCTTGTCGGCGTCGATGAGGCCGCTTTGCTTCACGCCCGCGAGGAACGAGGCGGCGGTCAGTTTCAGGCTCATGATGCGTCGATCGAGTCAGAGGACAAAAACGCGGAACCATCGGCGGAAGTGCGTCGAACCCGTCAGCCGTCGTTGATGCCGACCACTTCCAGTTCGTAAATCAAGGTCTCGCCGGCGAGGGGATGATTGGCGTCGAGAACGGCCTCGTGCGGCCTGAGCGAACGGATCCAGACATCGAGGACGCCCCCCCCCATCGTCGCCGACAACTGGTCCCCCTCGGCGACCCGTTCGGGCAGCCCGAGTCGCGGGACGGTTTGCTGCCACCGGGTCTGTCGATTCCCGAAGCCAAGCTCCGGCATCACCGGAACCCGTTGCTTCTGACCGAGCGACAGCCCGACGACGGCGCGCTGCAACCCCTCGACCACCTCCCCCGCGCCGACGACGAATTCGAGCGGCTCGCGCTGGAGCGAGGTCTCGATCACGCAGTCGTCCTGCGAGTAGGTCGTGTAATGGAGCCTGACCCGATCGCCGGGTTGGACGGTCCGGACGGGGTTGGTCATAACAGGTCTCCCAGCACGTGGGATTGACGGTTCCGTATCGCAAGGAGCTGGTCGGTCAGTTCGTCGGCTTCGGCGGTCTCTCCCGCCGCGCGCAGCGTGTCGATCCACGCCTCTTGCGTCTCGGTCTGGGCGTCCCCTTCCGCCGCTTCCAACAGCTTCAGCGAACGCCGCATCCAAGGCTTGAAGCCGGCGAAGTCGCGCCGCGCCAACTGCAAGGCGGCGAGCCGCTCGATCAGCTCGGCGACGAGACCCGAAGGCGTGCCGATCCCCCGTTCGGCGAGGGCGAGCGCCTTCAGCAGCTGGGGTTCCGCTTCGGCGAGCGCGCCGCGCAGTTCATAAGCCTGGGCGAGCAGCATCCGGGCGGGGACCATCGCGAGGGTCTCTTGCTGACCCAGTCGCTCGCGGAATTCGACCGCTTGCAGGGCGTAGTCGTACGCGGCCTGGGGCTCATTACGTCGAAGTGCGATCGCCGCCCCGACGCCCGCCAGTTCCGCCGCCGGTTCCAAGGGATGCGTGGGAAGCCGCTCGAACAAGGCGAGCGCCCGTCGGCAGTGGTCGTCGGCATCGTCAAGCCGACCGTCGGCGAGCGCAAGCTCCGCCTCCAGTTGCCGGTAGGTGATCCGGTCGATCAGCGGGACGGAAGGGGCCGCGCGGAGTTCGCGCGCGGCGGCGAGCTCCGTCCCCGCGAGGTCACGATCATTCGCCGCCAAGGCGACCCGAACCGAGGTCAACAACAGTCGAAGTCGGACTTCGGGTTCGACGCGGGTCGCCGCCGTGAGTCGTTCCCGGGCGAGTTCGCACTGCTCGCGCGCCCTGCGGACATCGTGCCGCGCCATGGCCAACCGCGCCAGTTGACGGTAGGTGTCGACGATCGACAGATCGTGCGGATGCAGGGTGAGCTGTTGTTGACCGAGCGCCTGTTGCGCGGCCCGTTCCGCGTTGGCCCAGCGACCCGCCGCATGATAGACCCGGCTGAGGGCGGCCCAGACGCGGGCCGTGAGGGGATGCGTCCCATGCCCGTTCTCTTCCTGATTCCGCAGCGCCTCGTCGAGCAGCGGTTCCGCCTCGCGCGGGCGGCCCCGCTCGATCAGCAATTCACCCAGCGCGAGCAGAGTCTGTGTCACCAACGGATGTCCGGGCCGCAACAGCTCGCGCCGGACCTGCAGGACTTGTCGCCAGAGTCGTTCCGCCGCCGAGTAATCGCCGACGAACGTTTGCAGATCGGCCTGCAGCGTCAGCCCGTGGATCGTGAAGGGATGCGAGGCGCCGAGTCGGCGACTCGCCGATTGATGCGCCCGTGTGAGCCATTCCTCGGCGTCGGCGACGCGTCCCTGCCGACGATACAGTCCCGCGAGATTCTGTGCCGGAACGATCAGGGCGACGTCGTGCTCGCCGTAAGCGGCGGAGAGCGCCTTCAGGTTCTGGCGGAAGAGCCGTTCGGCAAGGACGTACTCCCCGCGCGAGCCATGGACGGCGGCGAGATTGTTGCGGGTGCGGATCAATTCGACATGGGCCTCGTCGACCACGCCGATCAAGAGTCCCGCCGCGTGCTTGCTCGCCGTGAGGGACGTTTCGGGACGACCGAGCGCGAACGAGACTTCCGCGAGTTGATTGAGGACGAAGGCGAGGTCGACGCGTGGGGGGTCGGGTTCGGCGCGAAGCTGGTCGATCGCCTCCCACAACGCGGCCTGCGCCCCTTCAAGATCATGTTGTTGTTCGAGGACGTCGGCCAGACGAACCCGGGCGACCGCCTTGTCGGAGAGTTTCGCGGTCGGCAACGCATCGAGCTCGGCGATCAGCAGCCGCCAGCGCCGCGCCGCTTCCGAATGATTCCCGACGCCGACGTACCAGTCCGCGAGGAGCTGGCAGGCCTCGAGCACGCGCGGATCGCCGGCGGTCCCGTGCGAACGGGCCAGCGCGATCTGTTGCAGCAGTTGGGCCTCGGTATACATCCGCGTTCTCGGTCGTTCGTCCGTGGTGGTGGTCTGCCTGTCGCTCAAGATTCGCGCATCATTCCGGATCATGCGCGAACTCACTCATAGGCCGGGTCACCCGCCCCGGCCGCGTGATCCATCTGTCTAACCTCGGGAACGCGCGAGGGGCGGGTGCCCCTCGCGATGTTGAATGATGGTGTGGATTGACTGATGATGTGGTCTCTGCAATCTACGTCTCCAGTTGCCGGGACATCCGCCCGGTTGATCGATCAGCCGCCTAGAACACCCAAGCCGTTGTCGGTTCGCCGGCGCCGGGGGGCAGCCCCTCGGTTCCGGTCATCACCTTGGAGTCGCCCGGTAGCCGAACGGGGCCGCCGGTTGTGCGTCGGGTTTCGCCGGCTTGCAACCGGCCCCACGCGGTCCGCAAATGATCAACCTGCATCCGTAAGCGGGCGAAGGTCTGCTGCCGCGGGATGGCGATCAGCACCCCTTCCGCGCGCCGCAACCACTCGGCGATCTCCGGTCCGAGTTCGGGACGTTGCTCCGCCGCGCCATGCACCTGCGTCATCAGTTCCAAAAGCTCGTCGCGGATCGTGCGGCGGCAGGCCTCGAGCCGTTGCGAGCGGAGTTGCTTGAGGACCCCGCGTTCGTCGTCATCGCGCCAGACGGGGAGCTCCAGCAACCGCGCCGTCGCCAGGTGATCCCCTTGCGTCGACTGCAATTCAAAGGCGTCGCGCCACGTCAGCTCTTCCTGATTGAGCGCGTCAAGGAGCAACCGTTGCAGCTCCGCCGGATCGGCCTGAGGGACCCATTGGGCGTCGAGTTCGAGCTCGGGGACTTTCAGCAAACCGGCCTGCAGAACGTGATGGGCCGCCGGCTCGCGCAGCGGCAAGGTTTGTTGACCGCCGCACAACCGACGGATGTATTCCACCGCCCCCTTCACCGCGACGACGCCGACCATCACCCACCGGCCGGGGTGACCGCGCCCCAGCCCCTGCAGTTCGACAAGGACGGTCGTCGCGCGATCGAGCAGATCGGCCCGGAGCTCTTCGACGGCTTGGGAGGCGAGCGCGGGGGCGCGCTGCGGCGCGACCGATTGCAGCCGTAACCAACGATGGGCGAACTCCAACCCTTCGCGCAATGTCTCACGCATGCGGTCATGTTGCGACAGGATCGTGCGGTAGTCGGTGACGCCCCGGTTGGTCGACTCTTTGGGGGCATCGAGCCAACCGAGGACTTTGGTCACATCCTGTTTGACGGCGGTCCGTTCCCCGCCTTGCCCCGTGAGGACCGGTTGCAGCAGCCGATGGAGCGTCGCGAGGGTCTCTTGCCAGGCGGCCCATTCCTCCAGCAGCGCGGCATCGCGTTGGGCGGTCCGCAACTGCACCGTCCAATGGGCGTGAACGAACAAGGGGGACGTGCGGGTGTAGGTCTGCGCCCGAGTCGCGACGTCGCCGAACCATTCGCGGACCTCGGCTTGCAGCCGGTCTTCGTCGGCTTGCCAGGTTCCGCCGTCGGCGGGGGTTTGGAAGAGCTCCGACGCGAAGCCTTGCAGCCGATCGCCGAACGCCGCGACGCGCGCGCAGAAGTTGTAGAGCTGACTGGTCCCCGGTTCGATTTCAAACCGTCGCAGGAGCGCCGTCGCGGTGGGACTCGCGCCCAACAGCGCCGCCGGCAGACAGGCGGCGCGCAGCATCAGGCCCGCCCCGAGCCGGTCTTCGGGATCGCGCGCTTCGTCTAGGGGCCAGGCCAGGGTTTGCAGTTCGTCTTCGAGTCGGGCCGCGATCTCGCCGCGCGGATAGCTCAGCGCGCGCGACAACGCGGCGACCCGCAAAACCGGCGCGGTGAGCGGGCACCGCTCGTTGGGCAGCGTGTCCCCCAACGTCGACAACAAGTGCGCCGCAAGTTCGTAGCGTTCCTCCCGGATCAGCTTGAGGACCGCCGACGTGACCCGATCGAGCCGCGGATCGGCGGGTGCCTCGGTCCCTGCGGTAACGAGGGAGGCCGCCCCCCGTGGAGTGGCGGGCTGCGGAGTTGCTTCGGTAACCCACTCGAAGCTCGGGGCGGGCTTGACCGGGACGGTGGCGGGTGTGGGGGGCCACTCGAACACGACGGCCGCTGGACTGCCGAATGGCAGGACCGGTGTGGATGGTGGCGGGGTCAACTCGACGAGGGTTGGCGGATCGACCGCGGGGGAGTCGATGAGCGTGGCCGGTTCAAGCCATGGCGGCGTGAGCTTCACGGGGGGCGCGGGCGTGTCGAAGATCAACCCGTCATCGTCCGGAAGCGCATCGTCATCGGTGTGGTGCGTCGCGACCGCGGACGCTTCGGGACTCGCTTCGGCCGGTGGCTCGGGCGGAATCTTTGAGCGGGCTTGTGTCGCGGCCGACTCGATGAACGTGACCGAAGGACTGGCCGACTCGACAGCGGCAGGCGGTTCCGTCACATCCTCCGCGACAATCCGCCCACGAGCAAGCGCCGTCGCCAAGCCGCGGCCATAGCCCCCTTGAACGCGATCCTGCAGTTCGTTCCAGGTGTCGTCGCTTAGCCGGCCATGTTCCGTGACGAGGCGTGACACCGCGAGCAATGGATGGGTGCCGGCCGCGAGTTCGGCCAACTCGACTTCCAGCCAGTCGCTGCGGTTGCCCGACGCCAACTCCTGCATCAGTTTGGCCGCGGCGGCCTGGCAAGGCGCGAGCAGCCCTTGCTGCGAGGGGTCGACATGTCGCAGTCCGCGGAGCGTCGTCAGTCGTGTGAGCCACCGTCGGCGTTCGGAGGCAGTCCGATAGGCGTCGACCGCGGCGCGCCAAGAC
>CAYRVS010000077.1:0-11592 GCA_964427725.1 uncultured Planctomycetaceae bacterium
AATGCCGGCGGGACGGATGCTCGGATCGAAGTCTGGGTTCCCCGCAGTCCAAGTTCCCAACCCCACACGCTTGACGGATCACAGACTTTCATCGATGTGGCACATGCCAACCGACCACTGGCAAACCGGTGGCACACGCCCGTGTGGGCCCTGTCGACCAGGCGTCACTTCCCGGCGAGATCTTCCGGCTTCACGCCGGGTTTATGGCCGCCGAACTTGAACGGCAACGGCTGATAATCGCCGACGAGGTCGACGACCGTCTTGGACGGGATTTGCGCTTCGAGCCCGAGCGCCCACAGGCAAGCGTTGACCACCATCCGGCGGGTCCCCTCGGCGAGGAGATCGGTCGCGGCCCCCATCGTCGTCGTGAAGACCCGCGCCGGTTTCCCGGCCGCGCCGGTGTAGGTCTTCGTCCAGGCGACCGGCATCATCGGGCTGTTCTTCGGACCTTCGAGCACGGCGTCGTCGGGCTTCATCCCCGCTAGCACCGCTCCCAGGACGATCGGCGTGCTGTCGCCGGGCAGGGGCAGCCGCACCCCGTAAACGTCGGACGGCCCCCAGATCGTTCCCGGTTCGATCCCGCGCAGAATCGGATGTTGTTCCTGCCCCGTCGCGGGGATGCCGCGGCAACTTTGGCTGCCGTGATCGCCGTGGTGGCTGATCCACGTTTCCCCGAGCACTTGCCGCCCGAAGCCCTGCTCGTAACCCGGGACCGCGCTTTGCCAATGATACTTGGCATACTTCGCGCTTTTCGGATTGTTGAAGGCGTGGGTCGCCGTCCGCAGGCCGACGATCGGTTTCCCCGATTCGATGTACGTCGCAAGGTGCGCCATCTGCTCGTCGGGCAGCTCGCGGAACCGCGTCGCGATCACCATGAGATCGGCGGTCGCGAGCGCCTCGAGCCCGGGGATGTTGTCCCGCACGTTGGGATCGATCGTCCCGGTCTTGGGATCGATGGCGAACAGGACCGTGCATTTGAAGCCGTGATGGATCGCGAGAATCTTCGCGAGCTGCGGCAGCCCTTCCTCGGACCGGTATTCTTCGTCGCCGCTGACGAGGACGACATGCTTCCCCTTGCCGAGGCCCGCCGTCCCTTCGACCACGAACCAGGGATCGGCGGCGAAGGCGGACGACGCCATCAGCCACAGCCCCACACAGAGTCCCCAATCCCGCAGCCCGTCGCGCATGGTCACCACCTCGAGGAGTCGCATCTATCCGGTCGTGATCTTGGTCGCCGCGGTCCCCTTCCGACATCGAAAGGGAGCCGGTTCACGGCCAGGGCCCGTAAACAACATCGGTCCGCCGCAGAATACACGTTATGCTACGCCGTCATCCGGCGTCCGGACAGCGAACCCCGCCGCGATTTCTTGATCGAGCCGGCCGAAGCCTCATACGGGGTCGGACGGCTCGGCGGTGGGCGTGCGGTCCTTCAGAAACTGCCGCTTCATCGCCGCGTATCGCCGTTCCAACACGACGATGATCGCGAGAATGATCAACGGGCCGCCAAGCTTCACCGCCCAGGAATCCTCCGGCAGGTACTTCAGCATCGTGCGCGAGCACGACAGCATCAGCCAATTCCCGATCACCGCCCCGATCACGCTCCCCCAGAAGGTCGCCCAACGGCTGAGGCCCAGCAGCCGGCCGAAAATCGCCCCCCCCACCGAACCGGTCGCCGCGAGCGGAAAGGCGATGAACGCCACCAGCCCCGCGAACGTCAACCGCCGCATCCACGGCTGCAGGCTGAGGATCAACTCGCCGTCGGCGGTCAGCTCGAGGAACTTCGGGCCGATCCACGGCAGCCGGAACAGGAACCCGACGTGGAACGCCATGAACAAGGCGACGACGACGTCCTGATACGTCACCATCCAGAAGAGATGCTCGGGCCGCAGCGGACCGACGTCGGCGACTCCCTGCAGCGGGATGATGAACCGGCCCGCGAACAGAAACGACGCGACCGCCGCCCCCATCAGATAGCGAAAGTAGTGCGCCCCGCAGAGGACATACACGACCGCCATGGCGACCGCCGTCGCCAGCCATGGCCCGAGGAGCGTCCCCAGCCATAAGGGAAAATGATCGCGGCGGAAGTTCCGCTCGAACTCCTCGAAGTGATGCAGCAGCGCGACGCGATCGATCGACTGACTCGTCGACGCGGCGGCGGGCGGCGGATTGGCGGCTTCGGTCATGCGTACGATGTCAGGCGGCGCTGCCTGGATCGAGACCCCGTCGATCCGATGTCAAGCTCTCGACGATCCATCCGCCTGATCCGACGGCGGCCCAAGCTGTCGGAAATGGGCGAGGCATGGTCCCGACGGCGTCAGATCGCCTGAATGGCCGACCATAACCATCCGGGAGCCAGGAACAAACCCAGCGTCACCGCCGTGCACAACCCCAAGGCGACCATCGCGGGGGCCTCGGCGATCCCTTCGGTCGGCTTGACCGGGTCGGTCAGGTACATCTCGCGGATCACCCGCAGGTAGTACCACGCCCCGATCGCCGCGTTGACCGCCAGCCAGATCGCCAGCCAACGCCCATCCGCCGTGCCGGTGTTCCACGCCGCCAGGAACAGATTCAGCTTGCCCAAAAAGCCCGCGGTGGGGGGGAGCCCCGTCAGACTGAACAGGAAGATCGCCATCAGAATCGCCATCCCGGGCCGCGCGCGGCTTAGGCCCGCCAAGTCCTCCAGTGACGACACCTTCCGTTCGGTCGTCCCCAAGGCCCCCAAGACCGCGAAGACCCCCAACGTCATCGCGCCGTAGACCGCGAGATAGAACAGCACCGCGTCGAACCCGCCCGGCCCTCGGCCGGAATCCCCCGCGACAAAGCCGACCAGCATGTAACCCGCGTGCGACACACTCGAAAAGGCGAGCATCCGCCGAATGTCGGTCTGCAGCAGCGCCATCAGGTTGCCGAGGAACATCGTCAGAATCGCGAGCCACCACAACAGCGGCTGCGACAAGGCGACCAGCGTCCAGCCGTTTTCCGACGCGCCCGCTCCCAAGAGCCGCGCCAAGGCGACGAACCCCGCGACCTTGGGGACGTACGACAAGAGGGCCGCCATCGAATTCGGCGCGCCTTGAAACACGTCCGGAGCATAAAAGTGGAACGGGACGGTGGTCAGCCGGAACCCGATCCCCGCGATCAGCATCACGAGGGCGATGCCGACGATCGCCGGGGGGGCCTGCCGACCCCCCGCTTCGAGCGCCTGATGAATGGCCGTCAGGTTGGTGGTTCCCGTCACGCCATACAGATAGCTCATGCCGAAGAGCAGGACCGCCGACGAGAAGGCCGACAGCAGGAAGTATTTGATGGTCGCTTCCTGCGCCGGCGCGTCACGCCGCGGAATGAGGAGCGCGAGGTAGGTCGGAATGCTGATGAGCTCGAGGGCGAGGAACAGCCCGATGAGATCATTTGCCGCCGCGACCAGATTCACCCCGGCGATGATCGCGAGAAAACAGGCCTGATTCTCGCCCGAACGGGCGTCGTCGGCCTGATTCCAATTGACCAGGATCAGAATCAACCCCGACGCGAGACTGAGGCCGCGGACGAACCAAGCCAAACCATCGAGCCGGAACGGACCATAGCCGACCGGTTGCGGGGAGCTGGTCCACCACAGGTAGCCCGCAAACCCGATCGCGACCAGCGACAGCCAGCCCCACCGATGCCTTAACCCCGGAGCCGCTTGCCCGCGGTCGCTCACCAGGAACGGCGCGGCGAGAAAGATCACGCACATCGTCGCGAGCAGCACCACATCCGGCAGGACGAGGGTGACGGCGTGTTGCAGGTCGTAGTAGTTCACTGTCGGCACGGTTCAATCTCGAAAGTCGTGGTCGGCCGGCATGCCAATGGACGGTTGGGTTGGCGGCAGGCTTCCAATGTCGATCAGGGCGTCGCCGTCAACTCGGCGATCGCCGCGGGGGCGGGTGGCGCGTAGACCTGCAAAATGCCGTCGATGTCGGGTTGGATCAGATCGATCAGCCCTTGCGGGAAGAGCCCGAGGTACAGGCACAACGCCGCCAGCGGCAACAGCGTCAGGATTTCCCGCGCGTCGAGATCCTCGATCGGCGCGGCATGGTGGTCGTGATCGTGATGCGGTTCCTGCAGTGGACCGAAGAAGGCCTTCTGCAGGACGCCGAGCAGGTACCACGCCCCGAGCACCACCCCGAGCGCGCCCAGGGCCGCGTAGCCGGCATGCACCTTGAACATCCCCGCGAGGGCCAGCGCTTCCCCGACGAACCCGTTAAGCCCCGGCAGGCCGATGCTCGCGAAGCAGATGAAGACCATCAGCACGCCCAACCGCGGCAGCCGCAAGGCCAAGCCTCCCAGATCGCTGAGCATCCGGGTGTGGTACCGTTCGTAGAACATCCCGACGAGGCAGAAGAGCGCCCCCGTCGACAGGCCGTGATTGATCATCTGCAAGACGCCGCCCGTCAGCCCTTCGGCATTCAGCGCGAACATCCCCAGCATGCAGAACCCCAGGTGGGCCACCGAGCTGTAGGCGACGAGCTTTTTGATGTCGTTCTGCGCGAGGGCGCACAACGACCCGTAGATGATCCCGATCACCGACAGCGTGGCGATCAGCGGCATCCCCACCTCTTGGCAACCACTCGGCAACATCGGCAGGCAGAGCCGCAGGAAGCCGTACGACCCCAGCTTGAGCAGCACCCCGGCGAGCAACACCGAACCGGCGGTCGGCGCCTCGACGTGGGCCAGCGGCAACCACGTATGGAACGGGAAGAGCGGCACCTTCACCATGAATCCGGCGGCGATCGCCAGAAACAGCGTTCCCTGAAGCGTCGGATCGAGCGGTTTCGCCGCGAGGGCCTTCGCCAGGTCGGGAATCGAGAACGGCGTCGCCAGCCCCGTCGCCTGCTGCGCGGTCAGCACCAGCGAGACGAGCCCCAACAGCGTGATCAGACTCCCCGCGAGGGTATAGATGAAGAACTTCCCCGCCGCATACCGGCGCAGCGGTCCCCCCCAGATCCCCACCAGGAAGAACAGCGGAATCAGCGTGAACTCGAAGAAGACATAGAACAACAGCAGGTCGAACGCGCAAAAGACGCCGATGAGTCCCGTTTCCAGAATGAGTAGCGCGGCGTAGAACTCCGTGGCCCGTTCCTGAATCGCGGTCCACGAAACCAGCACCGCCGAGATGCACAGAATCGTCGTCAGGACGATCATCGCGACGCTGATGCCGTCGACCCCCAGATAGAACTCCATCCGAATCGGCTCGCCCGCGTCGGTCGTCCCCAACGTCAACCAGGTGTGCCGCAGTTCCATCCGGGGATGGATCATCTCCTTCGACGGCATCCGCGATTCGACTTCGTCGATGTAGGTCGCCGCGAGTCCCCACGAGACGGCGAAGGTCAGGATCGTCGCGAGGAGGGCCATCCCCCGGGCCCGCGCGGCGGTCGCCCGCGGGTCCATCAGCAGCATCAAGACCGCCGCGATCGCCGGCAACAGGATCGTTAGTACCAACAACATCGAAAGGTCCGTCCGTACGGTCAGTCACTCGGAAACAGGCGATCGGAAACCAGCCAACCGTCGCGGCGAACGCGGCGGCCGATAAGGTCTTAGCCCGCGGCGAAGGTGCGGGCCATCCACAACAAGCAGGCCGCCAGGCCCAGCAACATCACGAAGGCGTAATTCTGAACCAGTCCGTTCTGGAAGGGTCGCAAGACCGCCCCGCCCAACGCGGGAACTTGCCCGACGACATCCACCAACTTGTCGACCACCTGCTTGTCGAACAGTTCCGACAACTTCGCGACGCCCCGCAACGGCTTCACGACCAAGGCCAGATAAAGCTGATCGAGATAGAGCCCGTGGTACGACAGGGCCGCGAGCGGGTTGAGCGGCGCCTCGGGCGCGGGGGCCGTTTGTCCCCGTCCGTAGAAGACATACGCCGTGCCGATCCCCGCCAAGGCGATCACCGTGCTCAGCCCCATCATGATGAAGTTCAGCGGATGCGCCGGCGCGGCCGGCAAACCCGGCGTCTGATGCAGGTAGTGGGCATAAAGATGCGTCGGGCCGACGGCAAACCCGATCACCAAGGCCCCAAGCGCGAGCAGATACAACGGCCCCGCCATCGCCGGCGGCGCGTCATGCGGATGATGCACCCCTTCCGGGAACCGCTCGGGACCATGGAACGTCAGGAAGTAGGCCCGGAAGGTGTAAAACGCCGTCATTAGCGCGACCAGCAGCGACACGCCCCAGATCGCCAGATAGACCGTCGCATACGGACTATTCGCCCGGCTTGCCGCGAACAGGACGCTGAGGATTTCGTCCTTGCTCCAGAACCCCGACAGCAACGGGAACCCGGCGAGCGCCAGCGCCCCGCACAGGAACGTTCGATGGGTGATCGGCAACGACTGCTTCAGGCCGCTGAAGTGCCGCATGTCGATGACGTCCCCCATCGCATGCATCACGCTCCCCGCCGACAGGAACAACACCGCCTTGAAGTAGGCGTGCGTGAACATGTGGAACATCGCGAACGTGACGGCGTGTTGCATCAGATGGCCGGGGTCGGTCGCGCCGGCCCCCAGCGACATGAACATGTAGCCGAGCTGGCTGACCGTCGAATATGCGAGGACCCGCTTGAGGTCATATTGCGTGAGGGCCGTGATCGCCGCGACGAGGGCCGTCACCGCGCCGACACTCGAAACGATCACCTGGGCGAGCGGCGCATGCTCGAAGAACGGGGAACACCGCGCGACCAGATAAACCCCGGCGGTGACCATCGTCGCCGCGTGAATCAGCGCGCTGACGGGAGTCGGGCCCTCCATCGCATCCGGGAGCCAGACATGGAGCGGGAACTGGGCCGACTTCCCGATCGCCCCCACGAACAGCAGCAGGCAAATCGTCGTGAAGATCTCCGGGTTCTTCGTCAACACCTGTTGGATCAGGGCGGGGTCTTCGAACAGCCGCTGGAAATCGAGCGTCCCGAACGTCGTCCATGTCAGGAAGATTCCCAGGATGAACCCGAAGTCGCCGATCCGGTTGACCACGAACGCCTTCTTCGCGGCGGCGGCGGCGCTCGGCTTTCGGAACCAGAAGCCGATCAGCAGATAGCTGCACAGCCCCACCGCTTCCCAGAAGACGAACATCAGAATGAAGTTGCCGGCGAGGACCAGCATGCACATCGAAAAGACGAACAGGCTCATCGCGGCGAAGAACCGCGGATAGCCGGGATCCCCGTGCATATAGCTCGACGCGAAGATCGCCACCAGCAGGCTGACCGACGTCACCATCACCAGCATCAGCGCCGACATCGCGTCGGCCCGCAGCGTCACGGGGACGTCCATCGTCCCGACCTTGAACCACTGATAGACCGTGAAGGTGATCGACCGCGGGGGAGCCGCGGCGGTGGTCGTCTCCGCGACCAACCGCACCGGCAGCCGACCGGCAGGTCGCGGCAGGCTCGCGCCGTGTTCCGCATCCTTGGCCGCCGGGGCGTCCGCCGGTTGGGCGTGTCCATCGTCCGCATGACCCGGCGCAGCGTGCTCGTGGGCGTGCTCGCCATGCTCCGTTCCATGCCCGTCGGCATGGCCGTGCGCCGCCCCATGCTCGCCGTGCTCGACGAACGTCTGCGGGACGACCGCGACCAGCAGGTAAAGCGCCGACAGCAGCGAGACCAGCATCCCCAAGACCAGCGGACGATGGGCCGTCGACCGACGGACAAACTGCTGGACCAGCACGATCCACAGGCACGCCGCCAGCGGCGCCGCCGGAACCAGCCAGATCACATTCGCATTCAGCCAAGCCAACACGGGACACTCCGAGGTCGGTTTCGCGATTCACAATCGGGCGAAACCCGGCTCCAGGCACACGGTGTCGTCCCCCGCCGACGCGGGAGACACGACCGACGAGTCTTACACTTTGGTCGAGACCCCGGTCGGGGGTTTCGGCAACACCCCGGCGGGGGTGAGGCGCGGCAATGGCGCGGCTTCGACCGACGGGGTCGACTCCGGCTCTTCCTCCTGGAACCGCGGGAGATCGGGCTCGCCCAGATTCCCCCACAACTCCACGTCCAGCGATTTCCGTCGCTGGTACAACCCCAGAATGAGCGCGAGCGCCAACCCCGCCTCGCAGGCGGCGACCGTCAAGACGAAGATCGTGAAGACCTGCCCCGAGGCGTGGTTGTGATACCGCCCGAACGCCGTCAGGTTGATCGACACCCCATGGAGCATCATCTCCGCCGACAGGATCATCAGGATCAGATTGCGCCGGGTGAGGAACCCGATCGCGCCCAGCGCGAACAGCATCGCCCCCACCGCCAAATGGCCTTCCAGATGCGCGTTCATAAGTGTCCTTGCGCCCTCCGCGGGGCCAGGGCGATCGTCCCGATCGTGGCGATCAGCAGGATCGAGCCCGCCAGTTCCACGGCATACAAGTAGTCGCCGAACAGCGAACGTCCCACTCCCCGCAGCGACCCGAGATCACCATCCACCGGCTCGCTCAATGGGTTCGACGCCACCCCATCCGGCTCGGCCAGGAACATCCCGGCGGGGACGGCCCCATCCACCGGACTCCCCTTCCCGCCCCACGCCTCCAGTGTGTAGAGGATGCAGCCCAGGATCAGGAAGCTCCCCACGGTCGCCAGCGTCGGTTGGTAGGCGCGCCGATCGTACTTCGCCGCCCCTTCCTGCTGCGCCAGCATGATCACGAAGACGAAGGTCACCACGATCGCGCCGGCATAGACGATGATCGTCGCCGCCGACAGGAACGGGGCCGAATTCAAGAGGAACAACCCGCAGGTGCTCAGCGTCACCACCGCGAACCAGAGGGCCGCATAGACCGGATTGCGATCGGTCACCATCAGCGCCCCGCTCGCCACCGCCGAACCGGCGAACAGATAGAACAACCCGTCCCACGCCAAGTCGGTCGGTCGCGGACCGAACGTCGCCAAGGTCAGCGCCAACCCCGCCACGCCGCACAACCCGCCGAACACCCACGAACGTTTTCCGTCGCGCGGCAGCAGCAACCAAATCGCCAGCCCCCCCACGATCAGCGGGACCAGCAGACTCCAAGGGGCGGGGAGGGGATTCATCGAAACCGGCGACTTTCAGCGGGGGCGGGCCCGTGGTGTGGGGGACGGGCCCCGGTGGGAGCCCAGTTTGTACCGCTCAGGCCGCGTCACCGTCAAAGGAGACCGATCGGCGACACTTGCGGGGAAACTAACGGCGGATCACTCCCGGCGATGCGGCCTTCGCCGATCGATCCTCGGGGTGGACGGCGGTCGCGGGGGCGACCGTCGGCAGATTCGAGAACCCCGAGGTCCCGCTCAAGACGCCGCGCTGCGTCCGCACCGGATCCTTCGGGTTGTCCTTCGTCTGGTCATAGACGGCGAGCAACTTCTCTTTCGTGTACATCAACTCATCGCGGGTCGTCCCCGTCAGGTCGTAAATGTGCGTCAGTTCGATCGCGTCGCAGGGGCACGCCTCTTCGCACATCCCGCAGTAAATGCAGCGCAGTTCGTCGAGCACGAAACTCGCCGGGTACTTGTCGCGGCCCGTCCAGACCGGATCGTCCTTGGGGGCCTCGGTGGCGACGATCGAGATGCAATTCGCGGGGCACGCCGTCGCGCACATCATGCAGGCGACGCATTTCACGCGGCCTTGCTCGTCCCGATTCAATCGATGGACGCCCCGATAGTGCGCCGGCAGATCGGGCTGCTCTTCGGGATACTGCTGGGTCACCGATTGCCCGTCGATATGACTCGCGGTGACGGTGAGGCCCTGAAAAATCGCCGGGAGAAACGTCGACTCCCAGAAATTCATCTTCGGCTCGGCGACCCAATGAACATCGGCGGCTGAAATCGGCATCGGGCAATCCCGGTGAACGGCAGGAATCTAAGGGACGCGGACTAACGGGCGAAACTCGAATCTCGAAATCCGAAACTCGAAGGAATCAAAAAGCCTTAACTTCTAAACTTGTTCGATCGGACCAATCATCCGGCGGCCGATCATCCCGCCCTGCTTCGGATTTCGGATTTTGTGCTTCGGATTTGCCTGGATTAGTGGTGTGCGTGCGCTTCGACGGCCAGCGGCCGCGTCGGCAGTTTCCCTTGTGTGCTGATCAGGCCGACCGCGGCGAACAGCGCCAACCCCAACGGCAACAGCCACAACCGCGACACCTGAAACTCGAGCACGAACATCACCAGCACGACGTTGACCGTCGCGAGCGGAATCAGGACCTTCCACGCCAAGCCCATCAGTTGATCGAACCGGAACCGCGGAATCGTCCACCGGAGCATCTGAATCAGGATGATCACCAGCAGCACCTTCGTCAGGAGCACTCCCAGCTTCATGAACCACGGGCTCCCCACTTCGGCGATCAACGGGAAGTGCCAACCGCCGAAGAAGAGAATGATCGTCAGGAAGCTGATCGTGATGACGTGCGTGTATTCCGCCAGGAAGAACATCGCGAACTTCATCGCCGAGTATTCCGTATGGAAGCCCCCGATGAGCTCCTGCTCGCATTCCGACAGGTCGAACGGCAAGCGGTTCGACTCGGCGAGCGCGGCGATGAAGAACACCAGCGCCGCCACCGGTTGATACCAGATGTTCCAGGCCGCGAAGCCCCCTTCGGCCTGTTGCAGCAGCAGTTTCTCGATGCTCATCGTGTGGTTGAGGAGCGCGAGACCGACGACCGACATCCCCAGCGGGATCTCGTAGCTCACCACCTGCGCGCTCGCCCGCAACGACCCGAGCGCGCTGTACTTGTTGTTCGACGCCCACCCCCCCAGGATGATCGCATAGACCGACAGGCTCCCCACCGCGAAGATGAAGACGATCCCCAGATCGATCCCCGGCGCGATGATGAACGGAAACGCCCCCGGCTCGGTGCTCACCGGCCCGAACGGCACCACCGCGAACGCCAGCATCGTCGTGATGACCGCGATGCACGGGGCGAGGAGATATAGGAACTTATTGACGTGATCCGGAATCACGTCTTCCTTCAGCAGAAACTTCGCGCCGTCGGCGATCGGCTGCAACAGACCCGCCGGCCCGACGCGGTTCGGCCCCAGCCGATCTTGCATCCACGCCGAAAGCTTCCGCTCCAGCCAAATGAGGTACGAGCAGGCCCCGAGGACGCCCCCGAGGACCACCCCCATCGTCACTCCCGCCATCACCAGCGGATGCTTGAGCAGTTCCTGAATCTGTTCCATCATCAGCGGGCGCTCCCCACCAGCGATTCCACGCGGCTCGCCGCGGCGGAACCGGTCAACATCACCCCGGTGTCGCCGAGGTCACCCAGAATCAGCGGGGCAAACGCGGTGATCGCCCCCGCGATTTCCTGCCGCACCGTCTGCACGCGGAAGAGAGCCTTCCGCTCGTTCAATTCCCACACGATCCGGCCGTCGGGACGGGCGTCTTGCGGACCGCGTAAACCGCGTTGAATCCCTTGCGCCAGTCCCGCGTGATTCACGACCGTCCCGTCCTTCTCGGCCCAAGCCCCCCCGGCCAGGACGAACGTGGCAGCCTTCGTCAGCGGGGACTCCAGCAGATCCTGAACCACCAGCAGCGACAGTTTCGACACGCTCTGAAGGAACCCCTCGGTGAAGCCGACTTCCGGATCGCCGTTCAGATAATACAG
>CAYRVS010000077.1:11602-22472 GCA_964427725.1 uncultured Planctomycetaceae bacterium
ATACAGCCCGTCGAACTCGCCGTCCGCGAGACGTTCGCTGATCGTCTCGAACGAGATCACCTCACCCTGGAAGTGTCGCAGCACGTGCTCGACCCCCAGCCGATTCGGGGCCTTCTCGGCCCGGATCGTGAATTTCGCCTGCTTCGGCGGGGCCCCCGTCACCGACTTCGGATAGAGGTCGTCTTCGCCGACCACCCGCACCGGCCCGAGCGCCAACGTCACTTCGGGCGACAACTTCTTGAGGTGCGACGCCAGGAGATACGCTTCCTCCACCGTCGACCAAGGGGAAATGATCGCCGCCAGCTTCTTGGGTGTTTTCGCCGCGAGTCCCGCCAAGGCCGTCCGAACCGCCGGCAGCACCTGCTCCCACTGCGTGCTCACGACCTGTCCCTGTTGCCGCTGCACCGGGAACTTGAGCCGCGCGTCCGACGCCTGATACTTCCAGCCGAAGCGGCCTTCATCACACATGAAGTAGCCCTGCGCCAGCGGGTTCGTCCGCGGTTTCAGGCGATAGAGCCGGTCGTTGTTCTGCTCGACCGTGATGCTGCACCCCGTGCTGCAACCGGGGCAGACGCTGTCCTTCGTCTTCAGCCACCAGACCCGCTGTTCGTACAGGAAGTCCTTGCTGCAAAGCGCGCCCACCGGACACAGGTCGACCACGTTCCCCGCGAGTTTGTTGTTGCACGGCTCGCCCGGGAAGATGTCGATCTCTTCATGACTGCCGCGATTGATCACCTGCAGTTCGCCGGTCCCGCTGATCTCCCGCGTGAACCGGACACAGCGGGTGCACATGATGCAGCGGTCGGTGAACAGCGTGATCTGCTCGCCGATGTAGTCCTTGTCGGGCTTGATGTTCTTCGGCTCGTTCAGCCGGCTGAACCCGCGGCCGTACTTGTAGCTGTAGTCCTGCAGTCCGCACTCCCCGGCCTGATCGCACACCGGGCAATCGAGCGGGTGATTGAGGAGCAGATACTCCAGCGTCGCCTTCTGGGCCGCCCGCACCTTCTCGCTGTCGCTGACGACGACCGTCCCGTCCTTCACCGGCGTCTGACAGCCGGGAAAGAGCTTCGGCTGCATCGCGATCGTGCCGTCGGGCTTCTTCTCGCCGACCTCGACGAGGCACATGCGGCAGCTCGCCACCACGCTCATCGCGGGGTGATAGCAGTAATGCGGAATCTCGACGCCGCCGCGCTGCGCGACCTGCACGCAATTCAGCCGCTCATCCGCCCCGATCTCGACGGGCTGGTTGTTGACGTAAACTGTCGGCATCGCACTCAAGTCCCTACGGACGTGTTCACCACTAGGTATCGTTCGTCGGCGGAAGAGATCAGGCAAACAACAGTCGGCCACGCGGCTTGGGAATGTCCCGTCCCAATTCGGTGGCCGTCTCGATCCATTCGCGCATCACTTGTTCAACGGCCGTCAAAGCCCCGGAGTAGGTCGCCCCATCCGCCCTGCAACCCGGCAGCTCGGGCACATCGGCGATGAAGCAGCCGTCGTCTTCACTCCAATACAGGATGATTTCGTATCGAGCATCCGCGGATGACATGCGGGCCCTCTCGGTTCAGGGTCGTAACTCACTCTGACTCGTCACGTGTCTCATGCAAATCCGCCCAGCCTTCCCGCACGATGATTTCCCGAATCTGGGCCACCTGATACGCCTTGGCCTGGGCACCGCGGGGCTGCAGGTTCAAGATCTCGGGGATCGCGGGATGGCTGAAAATATGGTGATCGCCTCGGATGCGTTCTTCAAACCCCCAATGTTTCAACAACCTTACAACATCATCGAATCGGAGATTGCGATCGGCGGAACCACTCAACAGCCGCAACAGGATTTATTTGAGTGATGCCATGCCGGTGGCCCATATCGATTCCCTCAATGCGCCGCGAGCAGCTCCGCCGGCTTGATCGTCTTTCGCCCCGCCTTAATGTACTCCTCGAACTCCGGCCGGAACTTCTTGATCGCGTTCTTCACCGGCCACGCCGCGCCGTCCGACAGACCGCAAATCGTCGTCCCCGGAATGATCCCGATCGAGCTCGAGACCTCCATCAGCAAATCGAGATCGCGCAGCTCCCCCTCGCCGCTGCGGATCCGGTGCATGATCTTCGTCATCCACGCGGTCCCTTCCCGGCAGGGCGTGCACTGGCCGCACGACTCGTGCGAGAAGAAGCGGCAGCAGTTGTACAACACGTCGACCATGCTCGTCTGATCGTCGACCACCACCACCGCCGCGGTCCCCAAACCCAGGCAACCCGCCTTGCCGGGACCGTTGAAATCGAGGGGGGTATCAAGTTCGTCCGCCGACAGGAAACCCATGCTGATCCCGCCCGGAACCACCGCCTTCACCTTATGACCATTCGGGACGCCCCCGCCGTACTCCTCGATGAGCTGCCGCGCGGTGATCCCCAGCGGCACTTCGTAGCAGCCCGGCTTGTTCACGTGCCCGCTGAGGCAGTAAAGCTTCGGACCGTAACTCCCGGCGTCACGGGGATTGTTGGGGTCGGCCGGGACGCCCATCGATTTGAACCACGCCGCCCCGCGGTTCACGATGTGCGTCACGCAGGCCATGGTCTCGATGTTGTTGACGATCGTGGGCTTGCGGAAGAGTCCTTCGATCGCCGGAAACGGCGGCTTGATCCGCGGCCAGGCGCGCTTCCCCTCCAGACTCTCGATCAGCCCCGTCTCCTCACCGCAGATGTAGGCCGCCGCGCCGCGATGGAGATGAATGTCGAGCTTGAAGCCCGAGCCGAGCACGTTCTCGCCGAGAATGCCCGCCGCGTAGCACTCGCGAATCGCCTGGTCGAGCGCCCGATAGCTTTTCCCGTATTCGTAACGCAGATAAATGTACGAGCAGTTCGACTTGATCGCGTGGCAGGAGATCGCGATCCCCTCGAGGATCTGATGCGGATCATCCTCCATCAGGATCCGGTTGTTGAACGTCCCCGGTTCCGATTCGTCGGCGTTAATCGCGAGGTAAATCGGCCCCGGATGCCCCTTCGGCAGAAACGTCCATTTCACCCCGGTGGGGAACCCCGCCCCGCCGCGGCCGCGCAGCCCCGACTCCTTGACGACGTTGATCACGTCTTCCGGCGGCATGGCCAGCGCTTTCCGGAGCGCCTCGTAACCTCCGTCACGACGGTATGTCTCCAGCGAAGCGCTGTTCGGCTTCCCCACACGGGCCAGCAACACGGGTTCGAACTTGGGCATGAACTACGTTTTCCTCGTTCCGTCATCACGACGGTATGTACCACAATCGTTCAGGACGGGCCCATGGCAACGATCGCTTCGGGGGGCGCTTCCTGATGCGTGAGCGGGTCGATCCACACCACTTGGCCGTCACGCCAAGCCGACATCAACAGGCCCTCTGCCGCATGCCGACGAGCTTCCCTCCGCACGCTCTCGCGCATCGACTCGAGCAAGGTGCCGCGCTCGCGAATCATCCGGTCAATCCGATCGTTCCGTGATTCAAACATGGACGAAGCTCCGGAGTGCCGACCAGGCGACCGCATCAACCACGACCGGCGAATGGCCCCCGAAACCATAGCCGATCTCCACGGGACCATCGTGGCCGCTGTTGTCGAACACCCGCCATGAATCAGCCATCGGCATGTACAGCCCAAAACAATTGTTGATGCTGCGTAGGTAACGGCGACGAACCGTTTCCTCCGGGATGTCATGCCCGCCTAACAAGACACGCTGGCGGACTCGCAGGACATTCAAGTCTGGACTACATAACCAGACATTAATCAAATGGAATCGGTAATCATGACGCCGCTTGAGCTTCCTAATGAAGGCCGCCAAGGTCTTTCCCGATAGAGTCGTCTCCACGGCGAATGTTGCCCCCGCGGATCCCAGTTTCTCCAACCGCTCAACCATGATTCGTCCCGCCACGAGTGCGACGGAATCAGGATCAAACCCGGACAAGCCCATCGCGATCACATCGGCGTTCACATAATCTGAAACCCCCAGCTCGTTTTTGAGCACGAGCTTGGCGATCGTACTCTTGCCTGAACCGTTCGCTCCACCCAGCACAATGACGTTTGGTCGTTCCATCGAGACCTCCAGTCATGCACAGGCGCTACAACTTCGCAATGATCCCCTCCGCCGTGTCCGGCGTGATGTTCATCTCGCAATGGTCGTCCACCAGGATGCACGGGGCCCCTTCACAAGCCCCCAGGCATTCCGCGAACTCCAGCGTCACCTTGCCGTCCTCAGTCGTCTGCCCCGGAAGGACGTGATACTTCTCGCAGAGGTGGGCGAGCAACTCCTCGCCGCCGCGCAACGCGCAACTGATGCTGCGACAGACCCAGACCCGATGTTTGCCGAGCTTGTGGGCCTCGTCCTTGAAGAAGCCGTAGAACGACAGCGTGTCGTGGACTTCCGCCGGATGGAGCTCCAGCAGCTCCGCGATCTCCTTCACCGCCTCCAGCGGCACGTACCGCAGCTCATCCTGCACCATGTGCAACGCGGGCAAGGTCACCGCCTGCTTGGTGGGATACTTCGCGAACTGCGCTTTGATCCGCTCGCGGATCGTTTCACTCAACACCGGCATCTTGGTCTCCGCCCCCCGCGCGCCATGACTTCCGGGGGATGACGTCATTAACGATCCAGCTCCGCCGCGATGATGTTCAAACTCCCCAGCACTGCCACCACGTCGCTCAACTGATGGTCTTTGATGCAGTGCGGGAAGGTCGAAAAGTGGACGTACGACGGCGGGCGGCAGCGGGCGCGGTACGCCCGGCTGGTGCCGTCCCCGGCGATGTAGAAGCCCAATTCGCCGTTGGGGGATTCGATCGCCGCGTAAATCTCTTCGTGCGGACTCCCGAACCCGCGATTCGGCATGATCACCTCGAAGTGCTGGATCAAGCCTTCGATGCTGCGGTAAACGGCGGGCTTCGCCGGGATCACCGCCTTGGACACCGGGTCGACATTCACCGGGCCTTCGGGGAAGTTCTCGATCACCTGCTCGACCAGCTTCAGACTTTCGAGCATCTCCTCCATCCGCACCAGATAGCGGGCGTAGCAGTCGCCATCCTTCGAGGCGACCACTTTGAAATCGAGGTCGGGATACGCGAGATAAGGCTCGTCCTTGCGGAGATCCCGCAGGACGCCGCTCGCGCGGGCCAGCGGTCCGGTGACCCCCATGTTGATCGCGTCTTCCTTGGACAGGGGGCCGATTCCCTGAACGCGTTCGATGAAGATCCGGTTCCGCGTGAGCAGCTTATGGACTTCCGCGTGGACTTGCCGAAACCCCTTACAGAACTCGCGAACCTTGTCGACCCAGGCGTTGTTTACGTCGAACATCACCCCGCCGACGCGGGTGTAGCTGGTATGAAACCGCTGCCCCGAGGCGGTCTCGACGATGTCGTAAATCTTTTCCCGCTGATAGAAGCAATACAGGAACGCCGTGAACCCGCCGAGATCGAGCGCGCAGGTGCCGACGTTGAGCAGATGATCCTGAATCCGCATCAATTCGGCGAGCATCGTCCGCAGGTACTTGCACCGCGGCGTCAGTTCGAGCCCCAGCAGCTTCTCCACCGCGTGATGCCAGGCGATCTCGTTCATCATCGGCGAGATGTAGTTCATCCGGTCGACGATGGTGACGTATTGATTGAAATCGAGATGCTCGCCCAGCTTCTCGAACCCGCTGTGCAGGTAGCCGATGTACGGAACGGCGTTCACCACCCGCTCGCCGTCCAACGTCAAGACCAGCCGCAAGGTGGTATGCGTCGCGGGATGCTGCGGGCCGAAGTTGAGCGTCCAGAGATATTCCTTCTCCGGGGCTTCCAGCTCGGCGAGATCAGAGACTTCAAAGGGCATCGGGAATCGATTCCGCTTCAGGGGGTCGGCGAGGACCACCAATCGCTACAGGATGTCGTCGGGATTCGGAAACAGCTCGGCAACCGGCAATGCGAACTCCGGCAAGACGGTTTCGCCGGTCAACACATCCGCCTTGTGCAGCCGTTGGTTCGACCAGTCGGGCCGCCAGACCGTCACGGTTTCATATTCCGGATTGACCACCCAAACCAGCCGCACGCCCGCCCGGATATATTCTTCAATTTTTCCATCAACGTTGGTGTACTCATCGTTGGGCGACACGATCTCGACGGCAAGGTCGGGCGCGATCTGAATGTGCCCCTGCAGAAACTGCTCGCGCGGCAGACGTCCCTTGGAAATGAAGCTGAGATCCGGTCGGCGGATACGATCGGAGTCGACCCCGAAACATTGGTAGGTCGTTTCGCTGTCGAGGACGATACCCAAGTTTCGACTACGCACGTACGTGTGCAGGAACGCCGACAAAATCACGGCGATCATACAACCTTGACCGCTCATTACGGGCATCTCCACCAGTTCGCCGTCCACCAATTCGCACCGCTCCCAGTTCGGCTGACGAAAAAACTCGTCGGCCGAAATGCGAACCGCGGGGGTGGTGGCGAGCGGGGTCATGCGCTAGCTCTCCGCCCGGGTGATGACGGGGAAGTTGTGCCGTTCGCCACGCCCCTTGAGCGGATAGTCTTTCCGCAGCGGGAAGGCGGCGAATTCGTCCGGCATCAGAATCCGGCGATGATCGGGATGACCGGCGAAGCGGATCCCGAACATGTCGTAGACCTCGCGCTCCAGCCAGTTCGCCGACTTCCACAAGGGATACATGGTCGGGAGCGTCGGATCGGGATCATTGACGAAGGTTTTGACGATGACCCGATCCCCGGTCGCGGTGTTGATCAGGACATACACCACGCCGAATCGGTCGCTTGCCCCTTCATACTCCAAATAATCGACCGCCGTGATCTCGGCGAGCATATCGAACCCGCCCTCCGTCTTCAGGCAGGTCATGATCGCCGCCAGTTGATCGGCGGGGACCACCACGCGGCGATTGTCCCGAAATTCACTGAATTTCAGGTCCACTCCGGCGAAGCGGGATTGCAACAACGATTGATGAGGCACGCTCAACCCTTCCGAGGCGTCGACACGATCAGGGGTGACCCGCTTATTCAATTCAAGACCGCGAGGCCTTCATTCGCTTCACGGATGCGGATCAACTCGTCGAGATCGAACGGCACCGGCCCCGTCGCCTGGGTCCGTTTCGCGAACTCGGTCCCATTGAGCGTCCCGGTCTTCCGGACTTTCTCCTGCAACGCCATGATCCCGGCGATGAGCTGTTCCGGCCGCGGCGGGCATCCCGGGACATACAGATCGACCGGGATGAACCGATCGACCCCCTGCACCACCGCGTAGGTGTCGAAGACCCCGCCCGTCGAAGCACAGGCCCCCATCGAGATGCACCACTTCGGCTCGGGCATTTGCAGCCAGATCCGCTGGAGCACGGGAAGCATTTTCATCACCACCCGGCCGGCGACGATCATCAGATCGCACTGCCGCGGACTGAACCGCATGACCTCGGCCCCGAAGCGAGCCAGGTCGAACCGGCTCGACGCCGTCGCCATCAGCTCGATCCCGCAGCAGGCGGTCGCGAACGGCATCGGCCAGAGACTGTTCGAGCGGCACCAGCTCGCCGCCGCGTCCAAAGTCGTCATGAAAACGTTGTCGGGCACATCGTTCACCGCCACCGGAAGACCCCTTTCCGCCAGGCATAGACGTAAGCAATCGCCAGCGTGGCCATGAAGACCAGCATCACGCCGAAGACCGGCCGTCGCAGTTCCATGGGCACTCCCCCGCCGTCCATGTAGGCGCTGACGGCCCAAGGGTAGAGAAACAAGAGTTCGACGTCGAAGACGAGGAACAAGATCGCGACGAGATAGAACTTCACATCGAACGGTTGCCGGGCATCGCCGACCGGGTCCATGCCCGACTCATAGGGCATCTGTTTGGTCGCGGTTTTCTTCGCCGGCCCGATGAGGTGCGTCAGGATCAGGTTTGTTGCCGCAAACCCAATCAACACAACGATATAAATGAAAATCGCGTGAAAGGAATCCATCGTGGTTTCCGTCGTCCGAACCGTGGCCGTCGGGATCGACACGGATCCCGGAAGGCAGGATCGGTGCACACGATTCGGGTGGGGAACCCGACGGGTAGGCGAGAACGTTTGGTCGACTCTTTCTGGCAGGGCAAGCTGATGGATTCTAGTCGGGCTGATCGGCGACTTCAACGCCGCCGGATACTGAAGAACTGGTGAGGGTCGACCGAACCATCATTCCGGCTGATGCTTACGGCGGATTTCGCCAGTAAGGAACGGGGCTTGGCAGGGAGTTACAGGCGAGCTCCGGGGCGATTGGAGCGCCACTCGACCATGGCGTCACCCCCTACATACCACGTAAGTCCAAAACCCACAGCACGCTGCGACTCTGCCGGGTGGATCATGCTTGCCGCGTCCAACGATCTCCCCGGTTCTAGCGGGACTGATCAGCCCAGAAATGTTCCTGCCCGATATCGGCAATTTCTGCCGATGGGGGAGCGGAAGGGCCGCGGCCGTCTCCGCGGTTCGTGGTGCGAGCGGGGCCTTCGGAGTCCCGACCATCGAGAATCGCGTCGCAGGGAACAGAGGTGGCGTATGGGACAGCGGGCCTGGGTTTTGTCCGGATTGTGGGTGGGGCTCCTCGCCGCGGCGCTGCCGGGGGCGGAACCGTCCGTCGAGTTCTACTCCTTCACACGGGAAAGCCTGTTTCCGAGCGCGATCATTTCGACGGCCCTCGTCGATTGGAACGCCGAAACTCAAACCGCCGAGGATCATCGCGACTTCAACTCATCCAACGAGACGCTGCCGCTGTATGGCGATGAAAACGGCTGGATCGGCGTGGTCCTGAACGACCTCCCCGAAGGGGCCAAGGTCGAAGTGACGATGGCGATCGACGGCATCCTGAAGCCGGCGAAGTGGTCGGGAACCATGAAGGAAGGGCACACGCAGTGCCTGATCGTCCCCAAGGCGGCGTGGAACTACAACGCGCTGCACGCCATCAAGGAGGAGCAACCGGCGAACGTTGAATATAAGGTCAAGATGAACGGTCGGACGATCGCGGAGGGGACGGAAATCTGCGCCCTGAAGTCGGTCAACGATTGCCCGTTCTATGTTTTCGCCGACGAGGAGGCGAGCCAGGAGGGGCTCAGCGACATCAGCGTCGTCTTCGCCGCGTATGTGAACGAGAATCATCCGTGGATCAAGGACGTGTTGCGGGACGCGCTCGAAACGGGGATCGTCGACAAGTTCACGGGGTATCAAACCGGCGAGCCGCTGGAGGTCCTGAAGCAGGTCTATGCCGTTTGGACCGTGCTGCACGAGCAAGGGGTCTCGTACAGCGACATCTCGACGACCACGCCGAGCAAGACGGTCGTCTCGCAAACGGTGCGGTTCATGGACGAATCGATCGAGTCGCAGCAGGCCAACTGCGTCGACGGCAGCGTGCTGCTGGCCTCGATCCTGCGCAAGATCGGCCTGAACGTCCATCTGGTGATGGTCCCGGGCCATTGCTTCCTGGCGTTCGACCTCGATCAGGGGGGCGAAGCGATGCTCGGCCTCGAAACGACGGTGCTGGGGGACGACTCCGGCGAGATGCCCGAAGAGTACCCCGAGCTGCTCGGCGAACTGCCGGACTACGATTCGGAAACGTCGTTCCCGTCGTTCACGGTGGCGATCATCGCGGGGATGAACACCCTCAGCGAGCACGCCGAGAAGATCGACGCGGGGGACGATCCGAACACGCAATTGATTTCGATCACCGCGGCGCGGAAATTGGGGATTCGCCCGATCGCGATGAAGGCGGGTCAGTCCGCGGAATGACCCGCGTCGGATGAGCGGGAATTGAGTGGTCGTTTCGACCGGCGCGAGGGGCAGACAGGCTCGTCGCGCCGGTTTTTTCATGGGGTCTGGTTCCGTTTCACGGACCGCGCGGCGTTTCACGCAAACCGCGATCCATCAAGCGGCGACAACTTCGGCGAAAAGCGCGGAATTTCCGGATTTTGGCTCAAGTTGATCTACTCACGCTTCGGCAGCTTTCGCTATACGACGCCCGCCTTCAGCGGAGTGCGAAGTTCGCAAGGCGACCGGCCTCTCCCGACGGTCGCGGGCCACTCGGCTGATCCCTCCCCTCTCCGACTCCATTCGACGCAAAAGGGTACGATGATGGCGAAGCCGTTCGCGATGTTCCTGGCCGGACTGGCCTTGGTGAGTTCCGCCGCGGGCTGCTGCTGCAGTGGGATGTATGGTCGCGGCGGCGGCTGCTCGCCTTGCGCCACCGGCGGCTGCGCCCCGGCGTACTATCCCCCCGGCGGCACCGGCTACAACATGGGCTACGGGTCGTCGGCTTACATGGGGGGCTACAGCCAGACGGCGTTCGCGGGCGATCCCGCCCTGATGACCGCCTCGCCCGCCATCCCCGGTTCGACCTACACCACGACCGCGGGCCTCGCCCCCATCAACGCCTTGCCGGCGTATTGAGGCCCATTGGTCCCGCCACATCGATCCATCGTGGCGGGTGATGCCCGTCGATTCACCCCGGCCGGGAAAGCTCGTTCCCACTCCGCCGGGGGATCCGCCAAGGGATCGATCGCGCCGACCGTCGGTTCGTTCCCCGATTGTCGGCCCCGGGGCACTCCTTGACCGATCGTCCTTCGCGGGGCAAGATCGCGATCACGGGTGGTTCCGTTTCCGTGCGTTCGGTGGCGCGCGACCACGTCGCCGCTTTCTCGACGCCTACGGAACGATGCTCCATGCCCCTGTTCGGCTCGCACCTCTCGATCGCGGGCGGCTACCACAAAGCCGCCGAAGCCGCGACGGCGCTGGGCATGGAGACCGTCCAGCTCTTCACCAAGAACAACAATCAATGGGCCGGCAAGCCGATCACCGACGACGATGTCCGCCAGTTTCGCGACGCGGTCGCGCGCGGCGGCTTGCGGAAACCGTGCGCCCATAACAGC
>CAYRVS010000078.1:0-12894 GCA_964427725.1 uncultured Planctomycetaceae bacterium
CTGCGGCACCGCCGGATCCAGCAAGGCGCTTCGTCCCACCTGCGTCGCGGCGGAGGCTTCCCAGTCCCGCAGTTGTGGTCCAAACGACGACAGCTCGGTCTGCAACGTGGCATCGACGGGGCGACCCGAGGCCCGCAGCTCGAGCGCCGCAACCTCGATCTGCCGAGCCAATTCGCGCGCGCCCGCCTGCCACCGTTCGGCGGCGGCCTCGAGCGCGGCGGTGGGCGTGTCGACGGGCATGACGTAACGTGAAGGTCTCGCCGGGAACCGAAGGAATCAACGAGGTAACGCGGTGCCGGGACTCACGGACGCAGCGGGCCGGTGTGAATGTTGTCCCCCTCGATCAGGTCATGTTCGAGGTCCGCTTGCCGATCGCCGGCGGTCTTCGCCAAGAGCTGTTTGAGCTCGGCGGCGTGGGTCTTGCGCGCCATCGCGGGGGGGACCCCCTCCTCTTCCATGCGCATCTCGAGCGCCTTGAACAGCTCGTCGTAGACCCGTTTCTGGACCTCCGGGCTTTGGAAGGCGTTGACCACCGAGGCCATCCCCGGCAGATAAGACATCAGGTTCTTGTAACGGCAGACACTCATGCTGGGCCCTCGCGATGCGAACTCGAGACTGGGTCTTTCTGATCCTTCGGGACGCCTGCTTGGTCACCGCTTGATCCTGGAATGTGTGCCACGGGCTTCGCCTGTGCGATCGCTTGATGGAGATCCCACTTAAGTCGCACTGGCAAAGCCAGTGGCACCCAAAATCATGCTGTGACTACGCGACTAAGCCGCCGACTCCGTCAATCGCCCGCGGACCACCGCCGTGGCGAGTTCCCGACCAAACTGTTGTGCGACGGCTTCCTGCAAAGCTTCCCAGCGATCATCACTCAGCGTCGCACCGTCACGGACGAGATGGACCAGCGCCGCCAGAGGATGCCGCCCCTCGACGAGCGCGCTCGCCATCTCGTTCGCCGCGGCCGACAGCAACTCCCGCCGGACCTGCTGACATTGATCCCATACCCGATGGAGCGGCGGAAATCCGGCGACCTCGCGATGCTGCAACCGCGCGGCGGCCTCGAGCACCTCCAGGGCCGCCTGCACCTCCGCCTGCGACGCCACCGCCGCATCGAGGTCATCCAGTGAGCCCGCGTCACCGGCGGCGGGAAACCGTTCGACGAGCTCCGCCTTCAAGGCGGTAAACCGCAAGCGATACCGTTCCAACCGCGCGAGCAGGTCGGCGGGGGGCTCGGCCCCCGTCTCACGCAGCTCCTGCGCTGCCGCCAGCAACGAGGCGCTCAATTCCTGACTGCCGCCGCGCAGCTCGCGCAATTGTTGTTCCCAGCGCATGATGTCCGAAGTCATCACGAACCTCTTCCCGTGGGGTCGATCCGGTGCAACCCTCACTGTGACGCAAACGGCATACGTCGCGAGAGGAAGTTCATGCGACATCGAAATGGAGTCGGCGACTTGCGCCGGAAAGACTCGACGTAGCGGATTTGCGGGGTACGAACTCCGATTGTGTCGAATGCGGAGCAATCGACCAGCGGGCATCTCGCGAGGCCTCCGTATCCGTCATCCGGTGTCGACGTGGCGGAAGCGAAACACCGTGGTGAAGCGGCAACGGGCCGGCCGTTGGCGATCACGGCTGATAGGCGGTACGGGCACGTCGTCGTGTCGAGTGGCGGTTTCGCTCGGAGGAATCACCGGTGGTACTCCGAAGCCAAGGACAAAGCACGCCTAAGCATGAACAAATGGCCATTCTTCGAGAAGTTATCCCTCCACCCCGGGGTCTCGCTCGGACGATCGGCCTGGCAACGTGTTGTAAGTTGTTTCCATAAAAATGTTTATGGGAATACGATTGCACGGAGTCCCGGGCATCCCCACGCGGGGGCCCAACTCGCTACAA
Organism: uncultured Planctomycetaceae bacterium; assembly: GCA_964427725.1. Taxonomy (GTDB): domain Bacteria; phylum Planctomycetota; class Planctomycetia; order Planctomycetales; family Planctomycetaceae; genus DSVQ01. The sequence goes on from CAYRVS010000078.1 coordinate 1,894, forward strand.
TAACAATACGACCGCGACGGGAGTCGGTCGTTTCGGACTATGTCGATCGTCGTGGCGAGCCCTGTCGCCCGGTTGCCCCGGGTGTATGAGTTAAGTCGCGCGGAATTGGGTCAGTGGTGTCTCAGCCACGGGGTACCCAGTTACCGTGCCGATCAGATTCGTCGCTGGATCTTCGGGAAACGCCTCGGTGACTTCGCCGAGATGCACGACCTCCCCTCGTCGCTCCGTCAGCAACTCGCGGAGTCGTTCTCGCTCTTCCCCGCCGAGGTGACGGCCCATCAGGTCGCCCGCGATCGGACCGAGAAGCTGCTCCTCAAACTCGATGATGGGGAACTCGTCGAGTGCGTCCTGATGCGCGATCCCGATCGTCGCACCATTTGCATCAGCACGCAGGTCGGCTGCGCGATGGGCTGCGTCTTCTGCGCCAGCGGCCTGCGGGGGCTCAAACGCAATCTGACGACCGGCGAAATCCTCGAACAGGTGCTGCGGCTCGATCGCCTGCTCACCCGCGACGAGGCGATCACCAACCTCGTCGTGATGGGGATCGGGGAACCCCTCGCCAATCTGAAAGCCCTGCTCCCCGCCCTCGAAAGCCTGAATGACAAAGGGGGCCTGGGGCTCGGCGCGCGACGGATCACGATCTCGACCGTCGGCCTGCCTGAGAAGATCCGGGAATTGGCCCGACTTGGCAAAGCGTACAATCTGGCGGTTTCGCTGCATGCCCCGAACGACGAACTGCGGACTCAACTCGTCCCGGTCAACCGGAACATCGGCATCGACGAAATCCTGCAGGCGACCGACGATTTCTTTGCGGAAACCGGCCGCCGCGTGACTTACGAATACGTCTTGCTGTCGGGGGTCAACGACGCGCCGCGACACGCGCGGGAATTGGCGCACCGATTGCGTACGCGAATCGCGCATGTCAATCTGATCCCGATGAACGGCGTCACGGAGTTGCCGTTCGTCGAGCCGACCGCGCCGCGGACGCAGGAGTTCGTCAAGATCCTGGAAGAGTTCGGCTTGCCCGTCACGGTGCGGAAACGCAAGGGGGCGGACATCGACGCCGCCTGCGGGCAATTGCGACTGCATCAATTGGAATCGCCATCCCCGTCCGCGACGCCCTTGGATGTCCCCGTGACGACCGCCTGACATCGTTTCGTCGCCGAACCGTGGCGACCCTTGACCCCCATGTCGACTTGGACCACCACCACCGTGATCGAACCTCGCGCGGTCTCCGCGCCGACGGTCGAGACTTCGTCATCGCCGGTGACGGCGGGGCTCGCGGCGTGGTCGCTCGCGCGGCGGGAACTCGTGCGGTTCCTTCGGCAACGGACGCGGATCGTCGGCGCGCTCGGGCAGCCCTTCCTCTTCTGGATCCTCTTCGGCGCGGGGCTGCAAGGCTCGTTTCGCGGGCCGGGCGGGGAGTCGTATCAGGAATACTTCTTTAGCGGCGTGGCGGTGATGATCGTCCTGTTCACGGCGATCTTCTCGACGATCTCGATCATCGAAGATCGACGCGAAGGCTTCCTGCAGGGGGTCCTCGTCGCGCCGGTGCCGCGCTGGTCGATCGTGCTGGGCAAGCTGCTGGGCGGGACGATCCTCGCCGTCGGGCAGACGCTGGTCTTCCTGCTGGTGGGACCGCTGCTGGCGTGGTTGGGGCTGTCGCCCGAGATCGACACCGGCGTGACGTGGTGGAACCTGCCGGCGGTGGTCGGCTGGTTGACGTTGCTGGGGCTTTCCCTGACCGGATTGGGATTCCTGATCGCCTGGCCGATGGAATCGACCCATGGCTTTCACGCGATCATGAGCGTCTTTCTGCTCCCGATGTGGCTGCTCTCGGGGGCGATCTTCCCGGCGGCGGAAGTCGGGTGGTTACGCGGGATCATGGCCTGCAATCCGTTGACCTACGGCGTGGCGGGACTGCGGCGGATCCTCGCCGTCGATGCGGCCGGGGTCGCCGCGCTGCCGTCGTGGTCTCTTTGTTTTCTGGTGACCGTGACCTTTGGTCTGGTCTGTCTGGCCGCGGCCGTGGGACTGACGAATCGTCCCATGGTGCGGAATTCCCGTTAGGGCGAACTTGTTCGCGGGCCGCGGGAATCTCGAGGCGTTCGTAAGGATGGTGAATGAAGACGACAATAGGGGGGGACTCGACGAGTCGCCCCGGGGGACGGGCGAATTGGTGGCTGACGGGCATGGTCCTGTGGGTCGCCGTCGGTCTGGGATTGGGTTGGCTGGCGTGGAATCGGCGTGGCGCGGCACCGGGCGATGACACGCCTGTAGCGGGCCGCGAGACCGTCGCCCAAGTGAACGTGAACGAGGACGATGACGAAGCCGCCGCACCGATCCAGGTCGTGGTGCCGACGGCGGCGACCGCCGAGGATGGCAGCCAGGTCATCGACCTGTCGGAACTGATGGGACAACCGAAACCGGCCCCCGAAGCGCCCTTGTGGGATCCCGAGGGAGTCGAGGACTTCAGCTTCACGAACAGCGACGGCCGCACGATCACGAAGGCCGATCTGCTCGGCCGGCCCTGGGCGATCTGCTTCGTCTTCACGAAGTGCCTGGGCCCCTGTCCGACCGTCACACGGCAACTGCGCGAACTGCAGGATCGCCTGCGCGACGAAGACCTTCGGCTCGTGACCCTTACCGTTGATCCGGCCCGCGACACGGCGGAGGTCTTGGCGAACTACGCCAAGCTCAACGGCGCCGATCCCGAGAAGTGGTACTTCCTGACGGGGGATCAAGCCGCGATTTACGGATTGATTCATCGCAGCTTCAAGATGCCGGTGCAGGAAGTGACGGGCCCGGATCGCAAGGAAGGTTTCGAGGTGATCCACTCGACGAATGTGATGCTCGTCGACGCGAAGGGTGTGGTCGTGGGGAAATACAATGCCGCGAAGGACACCGAGATGGCCGACCTGCGTCGCGAGTTGGCGGCGATGGCGGTCCCGGCGGTGAAGCCCGAGACGCCCGTCGCCGACGGCCGCCCATGATCACGGACACCACGAGATGACATCGCCGCGCCGCGACGGATGAGTGAGAACGCATGGCAGAGACTTTGGTCGCCCCCTCGTGGGTGCTGCTCCTTCCGACGATCAACGCCAGTTTGAACGGACTCGCGACGATCCTCCTTGTCGCGGGGTACGTCGCGATCCGGCGCGGTCGGCGGTCGCTCCATCGCAACCTGATGCTGACGACCTTCGCGACCTCGGTCATCTTTCTGATCTGCTATCTGACCTACCACTTCGCGCTCCATCACTACACCGGGGAAAGCGGCCGAAAGTTTCCCGGGACGGGGCTTGTTCGGCCGATTTACTTCGTCATCTTGATCTCGCACGTGATTCTCGCCGTACCCGTGGCGTTCATGGCGTGCGTCACGATTTATCGCGGATTGAAGGGGCAATGGGACCGGCACCGGTCGATCGCCCGGATCACCTATCCGATCTGGCTGTACGTCTCGATCACGGGCGTGGTAATTTATCTCATGCTGTACCACTGGCCCGTCCCCGTCGCCCCCGTCATCCCGACCCCTTGAGTTGGAGCGCTTCGATGTTGCGTCGTTCGGTCCTCGCCGCGATCGTGTCGCTCACGACGACGTCCGTGGCCCGGGCCTGCCCGATGTGCAAGCTCGCGCTGGAAAGTGACGATCCGCAACCGCGGGCCTACATGCTCAGCATTCTGTTCATGCTGGGGATGATCACCAGCCTGTTCGTCGGGGTGGCGGTCCTCGCGTGGTGGATCAACCGCAAGGAACAACAAGCCCTGATCGCCGCCGGCTACGAGCACGTCCTCGAAAACGCCGTGAACGGCGGAATCCCCGAGGCATACCCCGCACAATAAACGAGACGGCCTCACATGGATCAGGCATGTCGTGTGCCACTGGCTTTGCCAGTGGTCTTTTCGTTCGATGCCCCAGTGTCCGACATCTCAGATACTGTCGATCAGGTCGTTCACCATGGATCCCGGGGTGGGCCCTCGCAAAACGATACGGCACCATCACGAGCCGGGACATTGGCACGAATTCACGTTCTCTTGTCATCAAAGGCGGCCGTTGCTGGTGGATGACCAGTTTCGCGAAGTCCTGTCTCGATGCATCGATCAAGCAAACCAAGCCTGCGGCATGCGACTGGTCGCCTTTGTTTACATGCCGGAGCACGTCCATCTGCTGACCTATCCCTTGGACCCCGCTCCGAACATCGCGTTGTATCTTGCCGGCATCAAGCAACCAGCTTCCAAGCGGATCAAGCGGCTGCTTGAGGAATGGAAGAGCCCGCTCCTGGTTGATTTGACGGTTCGTGAGCGGCCTGGCAAGGACACTTTTCGCTTCTGGCAGGCAGGTCCGGGCTTTGATCGAAACCTTTGGTCCCCCTCGGCCATCCGCTGCGCGCTCGATTACATTCATGAGAACCCGATCAAGCGGGGACTTTCCACGGATGCGATCGGATGAAAATGGTCATCGGCACGCTACTATTTCACCGAACCTCCACGTCAACAGGATCCCCTTTTGCCGTTCATCCATGGACCTCCGCCCGGATGGTCAGATTGAGGGCTCTGACCGACAATTCACGGGAAGTGGTTTCAATCCGACTGGCCTCCGTCAAGGAAGAAGACCACTGGCAAAGCCAGTGGCACACGTCCCCCTTCCAAGTCGATGCCCCACAGCCTCCCCGGAGACCCATTCATGGCCATGAGTAGGCGGCTGCATGTGCCGGCTCCGGAAGTTACCGAAAACTCAGCGGCTCCACGTCGACGACGTATTCCACGTCCCGATGCAGGCCTAGGTTCGGCTCGACGGACCGCCACAATCGTTGCATGTGGGGCAGCTCCCCCGCGACCAGTTGCACGTGGTACCGGAAGTAGCCCTGCAATCGGGCGAGAGGACACGGGGCCGGGCCCGCCACGCGAACCGTGAGCCCCAATTCGCGGATGCCCTCCCGGAGCGTCTGCACCATCCGCTGGGCTTCCCCCTCCACCAGCGATTCCTCCTTCGCCCGCAGCAGAATCCGGATCGCGGTCTGATAGGGCGGGGCCTGGCACAGCCGGCGTTCCTCGAGCTCGTACGTGGCGAACCCCAAATAGTCGTGCTTCGCGGCGAACTGGATCGCGGGATCCTCCGGCGACGAGGTCTGCACCAAGACCCGCCCCCCTTTGGGGCCGCGACCGGTCCGACCCGCCACCTGCGCGATCAACTGAAACGTTCGTTCGCGCGCGCGGAGGTCGGGTTGACGCAGTGACGTGTCGGCGTCGACGACCCCCACCAGCGTCACGTTCGGGAAGTCGAGCCCCTTGGCGATCATCTGCGTCCCCAGCAGGATGCGAACCTCGCCATGGCGGAACCGTTCCAGCGCCGCCGCGTGACTCCCCCGCGCCTGCATCGTGTCGCTGTCCATCCGCAGCAGCGGCACCTGCGGGAAGAGCTTGACCAGTTCCTGCTCGAGCCGCTCCGTCCCCAGCCCGAAGTAACGGAACCCCGGGCGCGCACACTTCGGACAACCGGAGGGAATCTCGGTCTCGTACCCGCAGGTATGACAGAGCGCGCGGCCGCGTCCCTGATGCCATGTCAACGTCACTGCGCATTCGGGACAACGCAGCGCCTGCCCGCACGCCCGGCACAACACCAACGGCGCGAAGCCCCGCACATTGAGGAACAGAATGATCTGCCCCCCGTCCCGTAATGCGACGCGGATCCCCTCCAGCAGCGCCCGCCCCAGCGCGCGCTGCTGGCCGATGAGCGGATCCTCACGGATATCGACGATGCTCACCGGCGGCAATGGTAACCGCGCGACGCGTCGCGGCAACGACAGCAGCTTGTCCCGTCGCTGTTCGACCCGCACCCACGATTCCAGCGTCGGCGTCGCCGAGCCCAGCACCAGCGGAATCCCGAGCGCCAGCGTCCGTTGCCGCGCGACCTCGCGGGCGTGATACCGTGGCGTGGTCTCCTGCTTGAAGCTCGATTCGTGTTCTTCGTCGATGACGATCAGGCCCAGATGAGGCGTGGGGGCGAAGACCGCGCTGCGCGCCCCGACGATCACCGGCACCTCCCCCGTCGCGATCCGCCGCCATTCCGCATGCCGTTCCGCGTCGGTCAAATGGCTGTGCAGCACCGCGACGTCGGAGAAGCGGCTGCGAAACCGGCGAATCGTCTGCGGCGTCAGGCTGATCTCCGGGACCAGCACGATCGCCTGTCGCCCATAGCTCACCACCTCCTCGATCGCGCGGATGTAGACCTCGGTCTTGCCGCTCCCCGTGACGCCATGCAGCAAAAACGTTTCGTGCCGGGGCTCGCGCAGCGCGATCAAAATCGCCTCGACGGCGCGTTGTTGCTCATGCGTCAGCCGGAGCTCCGTCGGTGGTTCGATCTCCCCGACGTCCTGCGCGGCGGTGAAGGTCCGCCGCCGTTCGGCGACGATCACCCCTCGATCGCGCAGCGTATGAATCGGGCCAACGCCGCACCCCGCGAGCCGCGCAAGCTGCTCGATCGGCAGCGGTTCCGGCGTGTCGATCAACGCGGCAACGACCGCCCGCTGCTTCGCGGGAAGTTTGACGTCGGGCCACTGATGTCGGAACTCCTCGGCGACGCGAAAGAAAGTCACTTCGCGCGTTCCCGCCTTCGATTTCACCCCCGCCGGGATCACCCCTTGGAGCACCTGACCCCAGCCGCACAGATAGTGGTCGGCGATCCATCTCGTCACGGCGAGCAACGGGCCATCGATCAGCGGCTCGCGATCGAGAATCGCCAGCAGCGGCTTGATCGCTTTCCCCAGCGGCGTCTCGGTGGTGGTTCCCACACAGAACCCGATCTGCGGCCGATCGCCCCGACCGAACGGCACCTCGACGCGCTGACCAGCGCGAATCAGATCACGCAAGGCTTCCGGCACCGCGTAATGAAACACTGTCGTCAGCGGCCGATTCAGGACCACCTCGGCGAGCAGCCGGTCCTGCCGATCGGCCTGCTCCCACGGCGTCAGATTCTCGGGAAGTTCCCCCGGATCGAACAGCGACGCCTGACGCGGACCGACCAAAACGAACTTCCTTCCATCGGGTTCCGTTGTGACTCGCGTGGGGACTTGGATCAACGCCATGGCACGCGGGCTTCTTCCAAGCTCGATTCTGGGGGTGTGCCACTGGCTTCGCCAGTGCGACCTAAGTTGGATGACCGTCGAGCAATCGCACTGGCAAAGCCAGTGGCACCCCAAATCATGCCCGCGAAGAAGCATGTGCCGCCTCTGCCCTTCGGGTGGAGTGACTGTAGCGAGTTTGCCGATGAAGACGAGTGAGTCGAACGGATTCAAGTCCGAAGGATTGCCGTGCGCCGGCTGGGGGTCATCACCGCGTGTCTGGGGCTCGTGTTCGGGCTGGGGGGCTGCGTGATGTTCGAGGTCGGGGTGACGAACCCGGTCGCGGGCCTCACCACGGTCGCGGTCGCGCCGTTCTTCAATCTGAGTGCCGAACCGACGGTCGATGGTCGCCGGTTCGCCGAGGCGTATTTCGCCGAGCTGCAGAAAACGCCGGGGTTCGAGGTCGTGCCGGTGGGGGTCGTCGAGCAGGCGCTCCACGATCACCAACTGCAGATGACCTCGCCCGATGACGCGCTCAAGCTGGCGGCGATCCTGAACGTCGACGCGGTCGTCGTGGGAGCGGTCACCGATTATTCCCCCTACTACCCGCCACGCGTGGGGCTCAAAGTCTCGTGGTACTCCCCGTACGCCTGGGACTTCGTGCCGGGGATTCCCCTGTATGACATGGCCCGAAAAGAGACGATCCGCGCCGAGCAGGAAAGCCGGCGGTGGTGGAAACGGGGCACACCCCCGCCTGCCGAGGCGTGTCCTCCGACGCAAGCCGCCGTGATTCGCGGTCAATCGGCCGATTCCGCCGGTACGCGCGTCAGCGCCTTCGATCGGTGGTTCCGCGGCGAACCGACCGACGCCTCCCCGCCTACGGCCTCAACCCCCGTCAGCCCGGCGATCGCGACCATGCCGTTCGATCCGCGAACCCCCCTGATGTCGTACACGCGCCTTTTCGACGGGGCCGATCCGAAGCTCACCGCGCGACTGCGCGACTATCGCGCGCTCAGCGGCGATCTCCGCGCCGGCGGCTGGCAAGCCTACCTCCATCGCAGCGAAGACTTCATCCGCTTCACGTCCCATTTGATGATCGTCGAGATGCTGCAGGTCCACGGCGGCGAAGCCAAACACCGCGTCGTCTTCAAACTCCGCCGCGAGTTGTGATCACCATGGGAACCTCGGAACACACGGAGAACCGCGGAAAGAGACCACGAAACACACGAAAGCCCACGAAAAGAACTCGGAATCGGCCCGATGGTTTCGTGAACTTTCGTGTGTTTCGTGGCTCCTCTTTGGGTTGGTTGTTTTCGGTGTCCAGCCGTGTCGAGCGTGGGTCCCCTCTCGACGGCGAAGCCCACCTCCCGCCTAGAACTCCAGCGGCAGACGGAGCGCCTCGGTGTAGCGATCGAAGGCGTTGGAATCGCTCGTGAGATCGATCAGCTCCGCGATCTCCTGGTCGGTGAAGTCGGGCTTCAATCGGGCGATGTCGGCGTCGACGATCGTATGCGGCGCGGACGTCAGCTTGCGGGCGAACCGTAACGCCTCGGCTTGAGCCGGAGTCTTCGTCGCCGCGAGCAACTCGTCGAACGACGCCAGCGCGGGCTCCGCGCCCCCCAGCGCGACGTAGCGCGCCCGGGCATGACCGGCGGCGTACCACGCCCGATTCTCCCGCGCCGACACCCACGCGATCATGGTCCGCAGCAGCGGGTCGGTCAGTCCATCGCGCACGCGGCCTTGGCGTTGCCGCCAGACGTCCAAAGCCACCGACTGGTCCGCCAGAACCTGTAGCCAAATCGGCGGCGTGGTCCCCGGCGTGTCGGCGGCCAGCACCTGCCGAGCTTTTTCGACCGACGGGAGTTGCACCACGGGTGTCCGCGTCCGGGCTGCGGCCAATTGGGTCAGCATTTCGCCGTAAGACTCCCACGCCGGACGCGCGGGGAGGTTCACCGGCGCGACTTGCGACGTCACGTTCGCGTAGTCATCGGAGGTCGGCGTATCGATCGCGGGATGCTCTTCGCCGCCGAAGGCTTGATCCTGCGGAATCCCCGTTGACGATGTCCACCGATTCACCGCGTTGTACCGGGCGACCGTGTAGACGAGGTCGATCACCTCGGTGTCGGACGAATAAGCCTGCAGCTTGGCGATGTCGGCGGGTTCGATCTCATGCGGCGACAGCGTCAACTTTTTGGCGAACGCAAGCCCCGCCTGTTCCGACTCGGGGAACAGCTCCCAGCGCGCATCGAGCGCGGCGATCTGATCGTCGGTCATCCCGACCCGCCGCAGTTTCAGCTCCTGATGGCCCAGACAGTATTGGCAGTCGTTGGCCCGCGAGACGATCCAGAAGAGCCGCGTCTTGTAGCCGTACCCGGGCGTGGCTTCGAGCGTTCGCAGCGTATTCGTCGGGTTGCCGGCGGTCGGCGCGGCGGCGTTGTTCCCGGCGGCCGGACGCGGACGCGAACCACCCCAACCGGCGATCTGAAAGTTCTGCCACGACGGCGGGAGGTAGGTGGCGCGCAATCGACCGTTGTTGACGCTCGAACGACCGCTGGCGCGATCGGCGTCGCTGAGGGTCGGCAACAGAATCCGCGCGGTCCGTTCCTTCAACGCCTCCAGGCGTTGCTTCATCTCGGGCCGGGTGAGCGCGGGGCCCGCGGCGGGTGACTCTTCCGCATGGGCGTAACCACCGGACAGCCCGGCGAGCCAGGCGGCGAAGACGAAGCGGATCAGGGAGCGTGACATAATGATTCCTTGAAGCGTCCTCCGCGAAAGCGCGCGGCCTATTGCGGAAAAATGGTGATGGCGGGAGAGGTGCTGATGATGTAGTTCGTTTCCGACTTCGACGTCTTCCCCTTGTCATTCTTGAACTCGAGGAGCGCGGTGACGTGGAGATTCGCCCCATCGTGATGCTCCTTGCCGGCGACGAGCTCGTAGCCGACCAGCGTCTTGCCCGACTCCCAGGCGAAGTCCCCCATGATGATGCCGGGCTTCAGGTCGGCGGGTTTCTTCCCGTCGATCCACGCCCGCATGGCCGTGTCGAGGGACGACTTGGCCAATTCGACGTCGAGCGGACGATTGCGTCCCTCGCCGCCGCCGCAACCAATCAGCCCGAACGCCGCCCACAGAAGCAGCGATCGCGGCCCGCCGGTCCATGCACGAAGATCCATCCGAACGATTCCTGCTCCTGGCGCGACGCATGCCTTGGGACATGCCGCGCGGGAATGATGACCAGACCGTGATGATCGAAGCCCCTCACGGAGCACGGTCCAACGCGGTTCCGACCGTCGAGTTCGACAAGGCCTGTCCCGCGGGCGTTCGACTCCCCGGATTCTGGCTGGTCAAACTCGAAGCGGCGGACGGCTCGCCGTACCTGTCGTCAAGGCGACGGAGCGCGGGTGCGCCACCGACCTGATCGGCGGCACACCCGTCAGTCAGCATGCGGGGCGACCTAGAAGTCGGCGAGGACTTCCCCGCCGTTGATGCTCCCCAGCGCCCGCCACGTGACGAGGCTGATGTTCTCGGAGATGAACCGGACCGAGCCGTCACACAGCATCAGGTGCACCCCCCCCGTGTGATTGCTGTTCGCCGTGGTGGCGATCCGGCCGGGCGGGAACATGCACGACCGGCCGTTCGGCGGCAGGATGTGGTTGTACTGGTTCGTCGAATGATACTGCTGCAGCCACGGCCCGCCGACGTTCGAGTAGCCTTGCAACGTGAGGTTGGTCACGTCGGTCGCGTTACATTGCGTGGTCGCCTCGTCGGCGTTGTTCGGGTAGGTTCCCGGGCGATAGGTGTCGGTCCGCGGCGTCGAAACCGCGTTCGAACCGTCACCCGTCAGCTTTTCCGACATGGCGGCGGTGTTGCTGAGTCCGTCGGTCACGTCGTTGAACCGAAACCGCCGGGTGTGATAGAGGACCCCGTTCGCCGGAGGTTGCCCCGT
>CAYRVS010000078.1:12904-22458 GCA_964427725.1 uncultured Planctomycetaceae bacterium
CGAGTCGTACATCACGATGCCGCTGCCGGCGTTCCAGTAGTAATTGTTGCGGCCGCCGAGCGTCCCCGGCAGTTGGTCGACGTTCGAGGGGCAAATGAACGCGGGGACGGTCGACAACCGGGCGAAGTCGTTGTTGACGTGGTTGTAGTCGACGTTGAAGTCGATCCGGTTGTACAGCGGAGCCTGATCGATCGCCGGCAGGAACCGGGCATGGGCCGAGATGTCGTTGACCGAGCCGCGGACGCTCCCCAGCGGAATGCAGTTGTAGATGTCGTGATAGTTGTGCAGCGCGAGGCCGAGCTGCTTCAGGTTGTTCCGGCACTGCGTCCGCCGAGCCGCCTCGCGGGCTTGTTGGACGGCGGGGAGCAGCAGCGCGATCAGGATGGCGATGATCGCGATCACCACCAACAGTTCGATCAAGGTGAAGCCGCGACGACGCGCGGCGGACTGCGGAGCGAAGCGGGACATGAAGGTGACTCCGAAAGAGTGAGGACGAAAATCGGATGAGACCCAAGAGGAGTCCGAACCAGGGTCAATCGACCACCAAGTCCGGAAAGAAAGCTGGCTGGCTTGCGGGCGAACTCGGCGGTCCCCGGTGTCGTTGGGCGACGACACCGGGGACCACGTGAGAAGATGATTCCGACCGGTGAGTTCCGGCGGTTCACACCGCGCCATCTCCTGCGAAGCGTGAACAGACACGGACGGTCGGCGGGGTGTCGCGAGAAAGCGGTCTCGTACGGAGGGCAAACCGTACGGGAACGCCATGAACACGCGGTCAGGAGAATGACTCACCCCAAACGGGAGACTCTCGAGCGCGCTGCGACACCCCAAGTGGGATCAGACGATCGGGGGGCGCTCGAGTCGGCCGGATAACGCCAAAGCCCATCGGTCATCCGACGGGGGGGCCAGCGGCTCGGTCTGCTGAGGAGTGCTCAGTTCGGCAGCCGACGGAGCCGTGAAGCCATACTGATCGAAGAGCTGGATCGTGGGAGGCACCGCAGGTGTCGGCAGCTCGGGCGAGGAATCCCGCCGACACGCCGGTCCCGAACAGGGACGCTCATGATGCGGACCGTAGACCCGGCCGTATCGGAATTCGGTCGGAACCTGCTGCTGCTTCGCGATTGAGACGGGGGGGAGCAGGTAGTCGCCGCAACCCGCAAAAACTTCGGTTCCCGAGGCCATCAGGCACAGCACGACCGAAGCGAGCACGGCTCGCTGGATGCGGACTGCGGTGGTTCGGCGCCTTGAGATCACGGTGCGGTTCGCCGCAAGATGCTGCGGGAGGTTGATGGGACAGACATCACAGTATCGTCCCGGAAACGGGAATTTCAAGAGGGGGCTCGAAAAAATGACGCCGCAGTGAGGCAAGGAAGCCCAGGGAACGCGTTCCCTAGGCTTCAGAAGACATGGTATCTCTCAATCTTGAAACACTTTACGGATTCAATTGCACCGTCACCGGGTTGCTCGCCGCGCCGTCGCCCCGCAGCACCAACAGTTGGGCCGTCGTCGGCCCGTTCACCACGAACAGGGGCATCTTGAAGTAGATCCCCAGGTCGTACCAGCCGTGGACTTCCGCCGCTTGCTGTTGATTGCCGACCGTCACCACCAACTGCCCCGGTTCCGGGCCGAAGCCTTCTCCGGCGAGGCTCACCATCGCCCCCGGCATCGTCGCCGGGTCTTCCGTCGAGAAGGCCGCCGGATCGACCGGCAGGATGTCACCCCGCCCCAGAACCAACCCGTTGTTGCTTTCGTCGACTTCCGGCAACTCGCGATGACTGTCGACCAGCACATGGAGCGTGGTGAACGGAATCCGTTGACCGTTCGGCCCGCGGTTCATCCGATTCGCTTCGATCGGCAACCGCACATCGACCGGAACCCCCCCTTCCGCCTCCAGGCTTTCCACTGTCACCCCCGCCTGAGGCAACCCGGCGAGCAGGTTCTGATCATTCGCGGCGACCAGCATCACGTTGAACGGCGAGATGATCGCCCGTTGGCTGTTGTTGCGGAGCCACACCCGGTACCGCGGTCCCAGGTTCTCTTCGGGATGGCCCGGATCCACGAACCGCACCGCGAGGAGTTGCAGATCGTACGCCGCGGGGATCACGGTCAGCGGGACGTCGACCCAGGTGCCGCACGTCACCACCGGGAGCGGCTGCCAGATGGGGTAATCGTAATACACGATCGGCGGACACGGGTTGTAGTAGTAGATCGGACGGCAGAACAGCGGCCGCGGATCGTAGTACGGCAGGCAGTAATCCCAGAAGCACCATTGCACCCACGGCGACCAGATCGGCGTCCAACAGTAACTCGGGCACCACGCGGGCCCCGGATACCAGTGGCTGAAGTGCGCCGCGGTGTATTGGGCATGGACCGGGCCGATCGACCGCTTCGCCCAGCCCCCATTCACGATCAGGGTCTGATGCAGATTCAGCTGCCGCGTCACGTCGCCGTGATGGAACGCGGCGAATTGCTGATCGAGGTGGAACTTCTTCCCGATCGTCGTCTGGATCAGCGGATCGAAGGCGCGGGGTTGATGGAGCCGCGTCTGGAAGGCGCCCGACAAGTCGGTCACCTTAAGGTTGGTCTTCGCCAGGACGTTGCGGACTTCCGGCAGCCCTTGAAAGGTATCGAGCTTCCGCTGCAAATCCTGCGGATTCCGAATCCGTGATGACTCCTTGAGTCGGTTCACCAACTCGATGTGCTCGGCCGCGCCGCGATCCAGCTTCGGACGTTCGATCTTCAGCCCGTCGCGATCGCCCCCCTTGCGGGTGAGGTCGATCCGCTCGCGCCCCACCTTGCCGACGTCACCGCCGGGCAGCTTGGGGAAGCGACCGTCGCGATCGCTTTTGGTCTGCGACTGGAAGCGTTCCTGCAACCGTTGGAGCTCGGTTCCGGTCCCGTTCGAGAGGATCGGCTTGCGCGATTCGTTCTTGCCGACGTTGTTGGTCGGATTGTTGCCGATCCCCGGCAATCCGTTCGGGAACCGTTCCTGGAAGCGATCGCGAGTGGAGTTGCCCGTCGAGTCGACGGCGGGCTTTGTCCCTCCATTTCGGTCGGTGCCCTGCTTGTCGGTCCCATTCAGCCGTTCGCGGAGCTGATCGAGGTTCAACCCGCCGGTGGATCGGACTCCCGGGTTGCCGTTGTTCGTCGAACCGGTGTTCGGCATGCCGGGTGTGCCGCTGGGGATTCGTGAGGGCTTCGAGTCGCCTTGGTTGGCGTTCTGCTGACGAATCTGTTCGAGCCGCTGCCGCAGCACCTCCGTCGCCGGGTTTTCGATGTTGGTGTTCGTGGGGAGTTGACGCGTGTTGGTCTTGGGGAGTCCCGCGCCGCGATTCCCGTTGTTCTTGTTCCCCCCGTTGTTGTTGTTCCCAAAGTTGGGGAGCCCCCGCGTCGACTTGTCGACATTGTTCCCGCCGGACGAGTTGCCGCCGCCGTTGTTGGCGGAGTTCATCCGCTGCCGGAGCGCATCCAGTTGCGGGGTATTCCCGCCGAGGTTGCCGCGCGGCGCATTCCCGGCGTTGCCGTTCCCTTGGCCGGAGGGAAGCTGCGGCGGATTGCGGGGCGCGGCCTGGCCCCCGCCGGAGTTGACGTTGCCGGTGTTCGAGTTGTTCGTGGAGGCGGAGTTGCCCAGCCGGAGCCGCGGCGCGCGATCCTCGTCGGCATTCGTCGACGAGGTCGTCAGGGTCGCGACCGCCAGCAAGCCCGAAGCGAGCAGATGCAGAGGTCGGCGTAACATGGTCTGGACCTTCCAGGTCAATCGAGGTGCGGCCCGCACCAGAGAACAGTCTCTGTGAAACGACGCAGAAACGTTGCGCGTTTCATGCCAGCTTCGTGGCATTCCCAAGACGAATCGGCGCAACTTACTATCTGGCAGTTGGTTGCGACTTTCGCCGTGAATTGTGGTCCAAGCCCTCCGATTGGAGAGCTGACACATTTCCGCCACACCCGTCATCATTCCGACGACACGAGCCGGCCGATTTTGCGGCTTCAGCCCCTCGCGATGAAACTCCAAAAAGGAGCGGCGCGGCGTCAGCCCGCCGTGCCAGCCAAGTTGGTTGCCCATGACCAAGACCAGTCATCGAAGGACTTGCCCTTCCGCACCGGGGAACACCCCTTGCCATGAGGCATGTTCCGGTCCTGGATTCACGGAACGGAGACGTTGGGGTCATCACACGGCGGTCTGACGCCGCGCCGCTCGGTGTGTTCACGACAGATTGGGGTGCTGACTGGAGATCGCCCGGGCGAGGCTAATCGCCGAAACTGTGCGCCGCCGGCCTGATCGATTACCCTGACCACCGATGGATTCCCCGACTTTCGCAAGGCCGCTGAGATGAGCCCCGAAGAAATTCTGTTCGACGCCGAAGAACGCATGGAAAAAGCCGCCGATGTGGTCCAGCACCAGTATCAGGGGCTGCGAACCGGGCGCGCCAATCCCGGGTTGGTCGATTCGATCCGCGTCGATTACTACGGCTCGCCGACGCCGCTGAAGCAACTGGCGACGATCAGCGTCCCCGAGCCGCAGCAGATTCTTATCCGGCCGTTCGACGCCGGCTCGATCGGGGAAATCTCGAAGGCGATCCAATCGAGCGACGTTGGTCTCGCGCCGAACTCCGACGGTCGCGTGATCCGCCTGAACGTCCCGCCGCTGTCGACCGAGCGCCGCAAACAACTCGTCAGCCGCGTGAAGGACTTGGCGGAGGAGGCGCGGGTCTCGATTCGGAACATCCGCCGCGACGCCAACAAGCACGCCGATCAACTCCTCAAGGACAAAGTCCTCGGCGAAGACCTCCACGCGGGTCTGAAGGAGGACGTCGAAGAGTTGACCAAGAAATACGTCGGCAAGGTCAACAGCCTGGCGGAATCGAAGGAAACCGAAGTGATGGAACAATAACCATCACCCGCCGTGTCACCGCTCACCCAAACTCGTCACCGCGCCCGCACTCGTTTCGCCGCGAGCCAACGGGGAGCGCGGCACCTCACTCGGGCGCGCTACCCCTCCGTCGGGACATACAACAACCGCCCGCACGTGCAGAACATCAGCTTGCCGCCCTTCAACTCCACCAGTTTCTGGGCCGAGATCTGCATGTAGCACGACGTGCAGACCTTGTTCTCGACGGCGGCGAGCGCCTCCGCGCCGTAGGCCTGTGTCGTGCGGCGGTATTGTCCGATGATGTCGGGGGGCAGGAACTTCTCCGCCGCCGCGACCTCGGCCTGCAGCGACTTCTCGCGTTCCTTCAGCCCGGGTTCCCGCGCCTGCGCATCGGCGGTCGCATTCTGCAGGTCCTTCTCGGCCTGCTGCACCCCCTGCTCCGCCTGCCGGACCTCCACCTGCACCTGATCGACCTTCGTGAGCGCTTCGAGAATCTCGTCCTCGAGGACGCTGTTGGCCATCGTATCGGCGGCGATCTGACCCGAGATGATCTCGTACTCGCGGTTCGAGGCGGCGATGTTGAGCTTGTTGCGCAGGTCGGCGAGCTTCGCCTCGTTCGTCTTGAGCTGCAAGCTCTTCTGGTCGGCGGTCATCTTCGTCTGCTTCAGCCGATCGCGCGCGGCTTGCAGCTCGCTTTGCCGCTTCTGCAGCCCGGTGGTCCGCAGTTGCACCTGCTTGGGACCGCGGGCCAAATCGTCCTGCACCTCCCGCAGCTTCTGCAGCAGATGATGAAGTTGCGTCAAGGCGTGGGAGGGCGTAGCCATCCAGCAATGCTCCGCGAGGTCTCGGCCGGGGTGATCACGGAGTATAGCAACCCGCGCGGCCGAAGGGACTGATCGGCGAAAAGTCACGACAATCCGCCGCCGAGTCGGTAAGCTGGCCCAACGTGGCGGCACGTCCCCGAGGGACGGCCCTCACGCTCCAAGCCTTCACCCCGTTCCAAGGAGTCGCGGGATGATCATCGTTCGTCGCTGGTGCTGGGTCGGTCTCTTGATCTGGGGGGGGTGTGCCGGCGAGACCCCTTCCGAACAGGCTTCACCCGCCGTGACCCCGGCCCCCCTTTCCACGCGCCGCGGCGGCGATCCCTCCGGCGTAACCGGGCTCGAAGTCGACCGCATCGGCCCCGCCGACGGCTACATGTCTCAAACGCCGGAAGGGGCGATCAAGCAGTTGATCAGCGATGTCCGGGCGGGCAACCTGAAACGGGCGTACGACTTCCTCCCGGCGATGTTTCAGCGCGATCTCGATCTGCTGGTCCGAGAGTTAGGCGAGCGCGTCGATCCCGCGGTCTGGGGGCAGCTGTTCGATACGCTCGACAAAGGGGTCGACCTCGCCCGCTCGCAAAAAACGCTCATCCTGCAAACGTTGCAACGCGGCCAGCAGGTCGAGGATCTCGAAGGCCTCAATCGGAGTTGGGAGGATCTGGTCACCATGCTCGACCTGCTGGTCCATAGCGACTTGGCCGATCCGAAGAAGCTCAAGGCGTTCGATTCGCGGGCCTATTTGGAACAAACCGGCAACGCCGTCTTCGGCAAGCTGCTCACGATCGGCGGCGAACAGAATCCGCTCGAGTCGCTCGCCCAGGTCGAGGCCCAGACCGTCGAGATCATGGATCAGACCGCCACGGTGCTCCTGAAGACCGCCGAGAACCCCGCCGGCCAAAAGGTCGAATTCATCCAGCTCGATGGTCGCTGGGTCCCGAAGTCCCTCGCGGAAGGCTGGCCCGACGCGGTCGCGTCACTGCGCCAATCGCTGTCCCAACTGACGCCGGAGGTGATGGCGGAGCGGAAGGAGTCGCTGCTCGATGGGCTCGCCATGATCGACGGGGCCTTTGACCGGATGGGGGACGCCGAGACCCCCGACCAGATGATGGGCGCGGTTTTCCCGTTGTTCGCCCAGGCGCTGAAGCTTCAGAAACTGTGGCCCACGCGGAGCGCCGAACGCGGCGCGGTCACGCTGATCGTTCGCGGCCGCTTCGATGACGCGGCTCAGACCAAGCTGCTGCGGGAGCTCGAGCAACTCACCGACAACCCGGAGCGCGCGGAGTACAACGCCTCGCCAACCAGCGAAGAGTTCGTCGTGACCATCAAACCCGTCGCCGACCCCGTCGCCTTCGCCGAGAAGCTGACTTTGGGCAAGAACCGCGAACTCGACCTCGAAAGCCGCACGATCCGGATCGATCTGACGGAGCCGTCGGACATGCCGTAAGGCGATTGTGCGATTCTCCATACACCGTCGCGTCGAGTCCTTGCCGTCACAAAGCACCAGAGACCGTTGGTCAACGTGTGACCAACGGTCTCGTGGTTGTTACGGTTCGGTGATTGCCGTCCGTGGCGGACGCCAGGGCGTCTGGTGAAGGCGGTGCGGCAGAAACTGCCGCCGCCGGCGGGCATCGGTGATGTCGGACTGCAAGGCGGGTTGGTCGCCGGTGAGCGGCCTATGTGTTCCATCGTGAAGTCTCGGTCGGCCGTCTATTCCGAGTCGCATTCAGGTTGGGCGGAACCCGAACCGACCCGCGCCCACACGGCCGACACCCAGAGACCCCGATCGGATGGTGAACGGCGGTTCGCAGTCTCGCCGTTACGCGGCGAGGTTCTCGGCCCCGTCTTCGTCATCGTAGACGAGGTAATAGATGTTGTTCGAGCATTCTTCGAGGAACGCCTTGATCGTTTCGCTGCTGACGGACCCGGTCAGGTCCTCCAGCGCCGCGACCACGCGATCCACGTCATCGCTGTTGATTTCTTCGTATTCGACGTCTTCCATCCTTGGCGTCTCCTCTGAGTCTCCGACGGGGGCCACCGCCAGGCCGTTGGCACAGGAGACCATATCGGCGGAACCGGCAGGATCGTTGAGACCCACCCGTCGAGTTTGACCCGGCGGACCAAACCCTCGCGGCGCATCCGGCACAGGCCGCAAAGTTTCCCGCCACGCCGGGACCTGCATCGAGCGGCGCGACGTCAGCCCGCCGTGTCACCCCCGCGCAGATCACCCGAGCCGCAGCGAACCATCATCCCCATGCGACGGCAGGCAGGCTGCGGATCGCGGTCGCCTCCGAGGTTCCCGACAAGGGCCTACCGCTTTTCCATCACGTCGGTGTGACCGGCACGGCGGGCTGACGCCGCGCCACTCTTTGGGGGATGGGCTCGGAGGTGTTGTCGGGCGATGTGGATCGGACCCGCTCCCTCGGCTTGAACCATTCTGGCCAATACACGCCCCCACCCGCTAAACTTCATGAATGGGTCAACTCGACGATTGTCGATCCTGCGAGGCGTAACTCGTGATGCGTAGCTGGGCTGGGCTGTGGGTGGCGGTCTGGGCGTGCGGCGCCCCGCTGTCGGGGTGGTCGGCGGAGGCCCCCGACTTCAATCGCGAAATTCGACCGATCCTGTCGCGCTTTTGCTTCAAGTGCCACCGCCCCGACGACACCACCCGGGCCTCCGGGGTCCGGCTCGACACCCGCGAAGGAGCCTTGGCGAGCGGTGATGGGGGCGTCGCCGTCGTCGTTCCCGGCAAGCCGGCCGACAGCGAACTGATCCGCCGAATTCAGTCGACCGATCCCGACGTGGTGATGCCCCCGCCGGCGACCCATCTGACCCTGTCGCCGACGCAGCGCGAACTCCTGTCGCGGTGGATCGCCTCCGGGGCCGAGTACGCTCCGCATTGGGCCTTCGTCGCGCCCCAAGCAACGCCGTTGCCTCAAGTGACCCGTGCCGACTGGCCGCGCAACGGGATCGATCATCACGTCCTCGCCGAGTTGGAACGTCGCGATCTGAGTCCCGCCGAGGAAGCCGAACGCGTCGTGTTGGCGCGGCGGGCGGCGTTAGACCTGCTCGGTCTCCCGCCTCACCCGGACGAGGTCGAGGCGTTCGTCCTAAATCCCAGTCCCAACGCCTACGAGCAGTATGTCGATCAACTCCTCGCCTCGCCCCGCTACGGCGAGCGATGGGCGCGGCGGTGGCTCGACTTGGCCCGCTACGCTGACACGAACGGCTACGAAAAAGACCGCGTGCGGAACGTCTGGCCCTATCGCGACTGGGTCATCAACGCCCTCAACGCCGACCTCCCCTACGATCGCTTCAGTCTTGAACAACTCGCGGGAGACCTGCTCCCCGACGCCGGTCCCGACCAGCGGATCGCGACCGGGTTCCATCGCAACACGATGCTCAACGAAGAGGGGGGGATCGACCCGCTCGAGTTTCGCTTCCACGCCCTCACCGACCGCGTCGGCACCACGGGGGCGGTCTGGCTGGGACTCACGATCGGGTGTGCGCAGTGCCACACCCACAAATACGATCCATTGACCCACACCGAGTACTACCAACTGATGGCGTTCCTCAACAACGCCGACGAACCGGTCTACGAAATCCCCTCCGAAGAGGTCGCCCGGCGGCAGGCGGAACTCGATCAACAAATCGCCGCCCGCGAAGCCGAACTCCCGAATCAATTCCCCCCCCTCGACAGTTGGACTTGGGAACCTGCGAAAGTCGTCAGCGCGACCTCGGCGCAAGGCGCGACCCTGACGATCGGCGAAGATCAAAGCCTGCTGGTCTCCGGCGTGTCCCCCGAGACCGACACCTACACCTTGATCGTCGAATCCTCCCTGCCCGAGATCGCGGGCTTACAG
>CAYRVS010000079.1:0-11377 GCA_964427725.1 uncultured Planctomycetaceae bacterium
GAGCAACCGAGATTATGATGGTTCGTCGCGGCCACTGTGGCGAACTTCCTCGCGGGGTCTTGAGTGGCCCCGCCTACCGCGATCTTGAGGCCGCCGGGCTTCGCGGTCGCTCTCACAAAACTTGAGGTGACGGCATGCAGGGCAAAGTGAGCTGGGTTCAAGGGTTGGCGTGTGCGGCGGTCCTCGCCTGGGGCGCGGCGGCGGAAGCCCAATGGGGCGACATCAAGGGGAAGGTGCTCCTCGACGGAGCCGCGCCCGAGGTGAAGTTGCTCGCCAAGAAGGGGGACGCGGCGGTGAAGGACGCGGCGGTCTGCGCCGCGGAAAATATTCCCAGCGAAGAGGTCGTGGTCGACGCCGCGTCGAAGGGGATCGCCAACGTCGCGGTCTACCTGCGGAAGGCCCCCGCGAAGAGCAATCCGGAATTGAAGCCCGCCGACACCGTGCAATTGGTATACGACCAACTGCAATGTCGGTTCACGCCCCACATGAGCATCGTGCAGGCGGGACAGCAGGTCGAACTCCTCAACGCCGACGCGATCGCCCACAACACCCGCTCGGCCCCCGTGAAGAACTCGGGCTTCAACCTCATCGTCCCCCCCAACACGCGGCAGGGGAACGGCATCAAGGTGCCGATGAAGCTCGCCGAAAACGTCCCCGTGAAGCTGAGCTGCGACATCCATCCCTGGATGACCGGCTGGTGGGTCGTGGTTGATCACCCGTACGCGGCGGTGACCGACAAGGATGGGAACTTCACGATCAAGGGGCTCCCGGAAGGGGAGCATGAGTTCCGCGTCTGGCAGGAGAAGGTCGGCTACCTCGAGAAGTCCCTCAAGGTGAAGGTCGTCGCCGGTAAGGAAACCGAAGTCCCGACCATCAAGGTGCCCGTGAAGACGTTGTTCCCGTAAGGCCGACGAGGCGGTGGCGCGTCCGTTTTCGGAGAATCATTCTCAACAGCCCGGAGAGGGGACTCTCCGGGCTGTTTTTGCGACCCGTGGACGGGGCCGCGCTCGCCTGTGGCTCGCGGCTCAACGGTGAATCCGTCGTAACGGCGCTGTTGGTGTGGTGGTGGGGGGGGCGGATGCGACAGGTCGGATTTTTGCTGCAGTTGTTCGTCCTCGCGATCTTGCCGATGTTGTGCTATTGGCAGTTACAATTCGGGTTCCGTTTGATCTGGATGCCCGCGCTCCTGACTGTCGGCATCGTCCTCTTCGCGCTCGGCACCAAGCTGCGCGGGGCGTAAACTGTCGTGAGGGAAGCGACCATCCGTCCAAGGAGCTGAGCGATGCGGGGCGGAATTCGGCTGGTGGTGGTGGCCGTGTGTCTGCTGGCATGCGACATCCCGGCTGACGCACAGAACCCGCCCGAACGCCGTCCGTTTCCCGAAATGGTCTCGATCGCCGTCGACCAGGAGGCGACCAAGACGCTCCTCACGATCGAAGACCGCTGGGCGGCCGACGACATCGCCGCGCCGCTCGACGACCTGACCACCCTCGCCGAGACGCGCGGCGACTCGATCGTACAAACGGCCCGGGGCGCCGCCGGGCAACTCACGCGGTATCAGGCGGTCTCGTCGGTGGTGGAGACCTGGCTCGGCCGGTTGACGCCCACCCAACTCGCGATGTACCGCCGCCGCGTCGATCCCACCGCCGAGCGGTTGTGGGACTCGTGGACCGCCACCGGGGAACCGGCTGATCTCGAACAACTCGCCGCGCGTTACTTCTTCAGCAGTCGCGGCGACGACGCGGTGTGGGCCCTTGGGCAACTCGCCTGGAACGAAGGGGAGTGGGAGACCGCCGAGGGGTGGTGGCGGCAACTGCTGACGGAGCCGCTCGATCCGGGTGACGACCTCGGTCGACGATCCCCGGATCCGAGCCAACCCTCCGCCGAGGTCCTCGCGCGGTGTCTGCTGTGTCGTGTCTGGTCGGGTCGGTTGTCCCCCGAAGCTGCGCTCGCCCGCTACGGCGATCGGTTGGGCGACGCCGCCGGCCGCTTGGCCGGGCAACCGGGACGTTGGCGCGATCTGCTCGTCGAGGCCTGGCGTGAACCGTCACAGCCCCCGTGGACGCTGGGTGGCGC
The DNA here is from genome assembly GCA_964427725.1 of uncultured Planctomycetaceae bacterium. GTDB lineage: Bacteria > Planctomycetota > Planctomycetia > Planctomycetales > Planctomycetaceae > DSVQ01. Next base: position 2,077 of record CAYRVS010000079.1, read on the forward strand.
GGTCACCAGCTACGCGGGGACCGCGAAACGGGATGGTCGCGCGCCGCGGGATGTCGACTTGGGGGGCGAGCTCTGGAGCGCGAAGCTCGAGTTCCCGTGGATTCCGCGCGCGGCGGGGGCGGCCCTCTTTCCCCCTCAGCCGCCCCTGGCCTGTTGTCCCGCGGTGGCCGATGACGTCGTCTATCTCAACGACGGCAGTCGGATTTGGGCCTGGAACCTGTTGACGGGGACGCCGGCCTGGGACACCGGACTTTCCAACCGCGCGGTCCTCCATCCCCCCGTCCCACCCGAGACGGTCCGTGGTCCGGCGCGCCCCGTCCGCGGGGAGCCGCTGTGGACCGTGACGCTCGGCGGCGGGCGGCTCTACGCCGTCATGGGGTCGCCCGTCACCACGCCGACCCCGCTCGAAATGCGCGAGATCGATTCGGAACTCGTCGCGCTTGATCTGTCGACGGGGGAAGGGAAGCTGGCCTGGAGCCTCACCGCCGACGACATCTCGCGACAACTGCGAACGACCGAAGACGCCGCCCCGACCTGGATGTGGGAGGGGACGCCGGTTCTCTTGGGAACGCGGTTGTATGGCGTCCTCGCGCGGCGACGGCCGCAACTCGAATGGAGTGTCGTCTGTCTCGATGCCGCTTCGGGACGATTGCTGTGGCATCGGTCGGTCGGAATGAGCCGGCCCGCTCCCCCCGAACCGTTCAATCTGGCGAGCCACTTGCTGCTGACGGCCGATCGCGCGGGGCTTTACCTCGCCACGCAATGGGGGGCGATCGCCGCGATGGAACCGGCGACGGGAGCCCTCCGGTGGGTGGCGACTTATGAAAGCGATCCGTTGGCCGACCGTCGGCGGCGACCCGGTGCCGCCGCCGCCCCCCCCGCGTTGCTCGTGGGCGATCGGCTCTATGTCGCGCCGACCGACAGCCGCGAGCTGTTCTGTCTCGAAGCCCGCGGCGGGGCGGTCGTTTGGCAACAAACCTTGGGGGAGCGGATCGAGCATCTGCTCGGGGTCGAGCAAGACACTTTGGTCGTCGCGGGGCGGTCCCTGTTCGGACTGACGGCCGACACCGGCGCGCGATTGTGGTCGCTCGAATCGGCGGAACCGGAGGCGCAGGGCTACGGCCGGGGTTGGCTGACCGCGACCTCGGTGTATTGGCCGACGCGGGAATCGCTGCTGCAGGTCGAGTTGGCCCGCGGCCGGATCTTGAGGGAGCAACCCCTCGCGACGCCCGACAGCGGTCGACAAGGGGGCCATGTCGTCATCGCGGGAGGCGTGGTCCTGATCACCAGTGCCGATCGGATCACCGCGTATGGCGAGACCGCCACGCTGCGTCAGGAGGCGGAAGGCTGGTTGTCGCGGACGGATGGTGACGACCAGTCCGCGGCGCGGTTTCGCCTGGGGGAACTGGCCACGGCTGACAGCGATCACGAAGTCGCCGACCACCTCTATGCCGAGGTCGTCACGGCGGCTGTTGCACCGAATGGTCTCTGGAGCCTCCGAGCCGATGGGCAACGGATCCGAGCGGCGTTGCGGCTGGGCGAACAGCGTCCCGATGGTCCGGTCATCGCCACACGGCGGGATTTCGCCCTGGCGTGGTCCCGCGTGACGCATCCCCTAGGACGTCAGCGGTTGAGCGCGCGGGAGCTGGAGGTCGCGCGCGATCCGGCATGGATCCATGAGGCCGCCCAACGCTATCTCGCGTGGCTGGCGCGGTCGCCCCCTGTCGCGGCATCCCTGCCGACGTGGTCCGCCGTGAGCGACCAATTGGGCACGCTTCGGCGGACCCATGGCGCGGCCCTCTTCGCCCGCGGCGACGCCGAAGCCGCCGCGCGACTCGCCGCCCCCGACGCGGTTCTCGAGCTCTTACTCCGTGAATTTCCGACGGCCCCGGCGCTCACCACCTCGCTTTCCCCCGTCGTGAGGACCACACAACAGACCACGGATTCCTTTACCCCGCGCGGTCCGATTCTGCGGCAACGTTGGCGTCACACGCTCGATCCCGCCACGCGCGTGCTCATCCCACGGTCTTGGGCGGGGTTGCCCCGGACATATCTCCTTGTCGCCGCGCGTGGTGACTGGCGCAACACGGCCGACGACGTCCTCCTCGGCGAACCATGCCTCATCGCCCCGCCGTCTGTGGCGTGGGAAACGACCGACGCGCTGATTCTCGTCTCTCCCCGCGAGGTCGTCGCCGTCGATCGCGCGTCCCAATCGGTCCGTTGGCGGATCGGTCGTGACGAGTCGCAGCGCCCCGCGGGTGCGCGCCCCCCGCCGACCACCACCGTCATTCACGGAACGTCGAACGGACTGATCGTCATCCATGAGCCGCAGGTCGAAGTGGCCGCCTATCGGAGCGCGACCGGGGAATTGGCCTGGCGCGTCACGGCTGGCGCCGATCCGTGGGGACCGCAGGTCACCATGAAAGACGATCTGTTCCTAGGCCAATCGACCACGACCGGCAAACCGTGGCGGCTCGATCTGCGCACGGGAGCCCGTACGCCGCTCACCCCCGCGCAACGGCCATGGTTGCGGCCGCCGGTGATCGCGGCCGAGACGGGCGACTTCGTCACCGTCGACGACCAACGCCGGATCCAAGGGTGGTCGCCGGCGGGGGAACTCCGCTGGGACTACGTCCGCGTCGTCTCGGCCCAGCATGTCGACCCCTGGGTCGGAACCGCGGCGGGTCGGTTCTGGGTCCTGCTCGATGGACAACGGTGGACGCGGATCCTGTCCACCGGTTGGCCCGCCGAGTCCCTCTCCGTCGGGTTGCTGCCGATCCGCGACCCCGCCGCCTGCATGGTCACCCTCGACGGCCGGCTGATGGTGGCCCGGGTCGGCGGGTTGACGGCGATCGACCTGGAAACCGGTCGTGCCGTCTGGTCGACCCCGCGCCCCGGCTTGAGCGCGCCCCGATGGCTCGTCGGCCCCGGTTCCCGCGACTTATGGCTGCTGGACCATGGCGACCCCGGTCGACCGCCGATCCTCGAACGCTGGGATCCCGACCGAGGCCATCCGCGTCATGCGCTCCCCATCCCAATCACCCAATCCCTGACGGTCCATCCGGTCCGTGACGGGCTCCTCGTCCAATCGTCGGAGGTGTTGAGTTATTGGTCCGGAGAGTGAACAGGTCCGACGCCGAGGAGGAAGCCCAGCCCGATTGATCAGGGAGACATCATCCTGTTCCGCCTGGGCATCGTCATCGGGAAAGTTACCGAAACGGATGCCGGGAGCGGCGCCGTCGAACGCGATCGTCGAGGTCACACTGCAAGAGTCGCGGCGCGCCCTGCTTGGATTGTCGGGGCGGCCTGCGCCCCTTACGGCGGAGGTGGATCGGCGTAACCGAGGTCGTCCCGCGCGCTGGTGAACGGCGGGCCGCCGTCGTCGCGACCGTTCGGCCCCAAACTGTAGACCTTCAGCGTGGAGCCATCGGTGACGTAGCGCAGCGGCTTGGTCGTGTAGCGATCGCTGGGTACGGCGGCGAGGTACTCGGGGACCAACTGTTCGATCGATTCCGGATAGGCATCGTGCCGCAGTTGGTATTCCTTTGCGGCGAGGAGCGTGAGGAGCGCTTGCCGCCGCATATGAGTACGGTCGACCGCCTCCGCCGTTTGAGCGACCGCCGGGAACAACAGGCCCGACAGCATTTCGGCGAAGCTCTCGCCCCGGCGACGATTGCTGCTGAAGAGGTTGCGGGCGACCCCCGCGAGCGAACCGGCATCCTGCCGCGTCGCCATCAGCCGGGCCTCGATGCGATCGTAGACCGCGACGCGTTCCGCTCGCGATTCGATTTTGACCAACTCGACGATCTCGTCATAAGACCGGTTCATCGTCGTCATCGCGACGTTCCAATCGACCGACAACCCGATCAGCAGTTGCAGCAACTGCTCGCCGTTGAAGAGCGGTTGGGCCGTTTCGTCGTCGCCCAGTTCCACGACCGCGCCGGTTAGTTCGGAGAGTTTGGGCCCCTTGCCGCGGGCCATCGACTGGACAATATCGAGGCCCATCGACCGCTCGGCGAGATCGATCTGCCGGGCCATGTTCTCCAGCGGCGGAAGCGTCAACAACGTCGTGCGATACTTCGCCAGCAGTTCGGGGGTCTGATCGGGATGCGTCGCCCAGCCGTTCCCGGTTTGGCCGGCGATGGCGTCGATGGCGATCCCCACCAGGGACTCAATCAGCGTCGCCCCGGAGGTCATCAGATGCCGGCCCTGCCGGTGCATCGTCAGAATGTCTTCCAAGGCCGGTTCGAGTCGGCCATGACCGAGATGCCAGTGGGCGCGGATCCGCAGTTGTCGCGCCACATCGCGGGCCTCTTGAACGTCCGGCAAGAGAAACGCGATCAGGTTGTCCTCCGGCTGCCGGCGGACTAACGGGCGGTACCACTTCGGTCGCCGGAGCGCCGCGGAGATGGCCGCGAGTTCGGCTTCGTTCTCATGGAGGAGCCGCAGCAGGTCGGGGCATTCCGCGTCGATCCACGGGCGGCCGGCCGCCAGTTCCTCCTGCGGATTCAGGAGGTTCGGTCCGTCAGGGTTGGTCCCCTCGCCGCGTAACCGCTGATGCGCCTCATGCAGGGACTGAAAATCGAGCCCGCCGGGCTGCCACGCCGGTTCCCCCAATTCCTTCAGGACCAGATCGACGATCTCCCGGTTCCCGTCGCAGGGCCCCATCGCCCGCAAGTATGGGATGACGGCGTTCTCCTCCGGCCGGACTCCCTGGCCGAGTTCCCGGTTGAGGGCTTGGGCGAAATCGACATAGCCCTCTGCGTCGAGCGGCGCGGTGAATTTGGTCGTCGGGACCGAGGGGGTGATGACGGGTCCCCGCGGTACGTCACTCTCCGGCTGCCGCGCATCGGCACCCCACAGCAGCCAGCCGCCGCAGGCCATCATCCCGACGCCGAGAACCATCGATGGATGCCGTCGCCTCATGATGCGCCTCGAAATTGCACGATCCGGAGTCGTCCCATGACCAACAAGACCCCGATACCCGCCATTTTTGTCTGAGAAAATTCGCCCATCCGGTGATGACCGCGGTCGCTCCCCGCACTCCGGGAGGGCGGCGCGGCGTGAAGCCCGCGATCGTCCCGGACCGTTGGGCTGATCCGCGCAAGGGGGCCGGCGGAGACGGACGCGATTCATGAACACGACGAAGGTCCCGCTGTTCCATCAAGTTGACGGGGCCGGTCCCTCCAGCCCGCGTTGGGAATGATCGGGTCGACCCGCGGTCCTCGTGGGCGACCGTTGGAATCCTCAGGACCGGCCACTTCGGAGCCCGGAGCAAAAAAGCACGCCGTGGCCATGAAAGAGGATCCTGAGATGCGGCCACTCGGATTGCCGTGACGCGAGTCGACTCGCATCCTGACGATCTCATCGAACCGTTCTTCAAGGGTCTTTCATGCCGACATTCTCCGACCACTCCCCGCGGACTTGCCTCTGTTCCCGCCCGGCAGCCCGGCGACCGCGACGGAACCCCAACTACGGACGGCTGGCCGTCTGGCTGCTTGGTCTGTGCCTCGCGCCGCAACTCACGTGGGCGCAAGCCCCTGGCCCGGGCGGGAAGTCGGTGTCCCATCGGGTGAAGCCGGCACTCCCCGCGGAACTGACGGTCGACCGGTTCGGACTCCCCTTCGAGTTGGGGGAAGAGGCGGCGGCGGCGTTGACCCCCGAAACGACGCCCCCGCGCGTTTGCGGGCCGGATGAGCGGGTGAAGGTCGCCAGCACCACCACCAGCTTTCAATCCGCCGTCTGCCTGTTGAACATTACCCTGGGCAACGGGACGACCGCCACCAACACGGGCTTTCTGGTCGGGCCCCGCACGGTCCTTACCATGGGGCAAAGTGTGTACGCCACGAACACCGGGGGTTGGGCGCGGTCGATCCGAGTGACCCCGGGGCGCAACGGGCGGAAGTCCCCCTTCGGTGCTGCCGACGCCGTGGAGCTTCGCGCGCCGGCGGCGTGGGTCAACAATCAGTCGCTTGACTATACGATCGGCTGCATCAAGCTGTCCGCCCCGTTGGGGAATCAAGCCGGATGGTTCGGCGCCAGCTCGCGCAGCGACGCGCAACTCCTGAGCACGACGGCCACGGTCTCGGGCTATCCCACGGGAAAAACCCCGCGCAATTCGCAATGGACGATGGCGGGGCCGATCACCGGCTTCACCGGGACCAACAACAGCCGCTTTATCTTCCCCATGGACGTGACGCCGGGCCAATTCGGCGGTCCCGTCTGGGAAACCGCGCCGACGCCCGGCATCGCGATCGGGATTCAGGCGACGGAATCGACGGGGAGCACGTGTTTCAACGGGGCCTTGCGATTTACCCCGGAAATCATGGGAATCATCGTCGGTTGGATCAACGCCGACAACCAACCGTAAACGGCGGGATGCCGACAGGAGCGCCCACAACCCTGGTCACCCGTCCGCGGGTCGCCGGGGTTGGTCCGTAGGCTGGGTTGAGCGCGGCGTAACCCGGCATCTCGGACGGATTCGCGCGGGGTTACGCCACGCCAACCCAGCCTGCAAACCTTCTTCAAGTCTTCGTCTGACGCGACGATCGTCAGCCCCGAAGATTCCGCGACGTCTCCCGTCCTTGATACACTCTCGGGATGACCGAGACCCTCCACCGACGGCGTCAATGGCCCCGAGTCGTGAAGTTCCTGGGATGGGGACTGCTGGTTTGGGCGGGGGTCGCCTATGTGGTGATGCCGCTCGTTTGGCGGACCTATGTCCATCAGCATCCGGCGTTGGACTCCCTGCCGGGAATCACGACCACCGCCAACGGGATTCCCGGCGACCCGTTGAACGTCGCCTTGATCGGTTCCCAAGCCGAGCTGGTCCAAGCGTTGGTCGCCGCGGGTTGGCAACCGGCGGATCCGTTGAGCCTGAAAAGCAGCTTGGAGATCGCCGAGGCGACGGTCTTGCACCGGACCTACGCCCGCGCGCCGGTCAGTTCGTTGTATCTCTGGGGTCGTCAGGAAGATCTCGCGTTGGAACAGCCGGTCGGCGCCGATCCTCGTCAGCGGCACCATGTCCGTTTCTGGCGGTCCGACCGGGTTGATGCCGCGGGGCGTCCGTTATGGGCCGGGGCGGTGACGTATGATCGCAGCGTCGGACTCAGCCATACCACCGGACAGATTACGCACCACATCGCGGCCGAGATCGATCCCGAACGGGACCGGCTGTTCGATCAGTTGCGGAATTGCGGTTGGGTCCGCCAGACCGAATGGGTCGACAACTTTCATCCGCAACGGACCGGCCGAAACGGCGGCGGGGACCCCTGGACCACCGATGGTCGACTCGCGGTCGGCCAACTCAGCCCCCCGGCGGTCGCGCCATGAACCGCGGCGGGGCGCGCATGTCCGTGGGCTGGGTTAGCGCAGCGTGAATCCGACCGAGAGGCTGGGTTACGGCGCTAACCCAGCCTACAAGTCTTCGAACATGCGCCCCCCCCCCCTTGCAAGGGCCCGCGCCGACCGGTAGGTTGGAACCAGAGTCCCTGGGATTCGAGAACCTCTGCGGTGTTCGACACGGGCCTTGTGCGTTGACCCTACAAATTTTTTCAAGGTTGTCGGATCGGCTCGGCCGCGTGTATATCCGCCGAGTGCTCTTCGGAACGCTCGCCGGCTCACACAACCCGGGTCTTCGGCAGCCCCCTGAACTCTTAGGGTTCAGAACCTCAACGCCCACCGGCACTCGCGGAGGTTTCTTCGTTTCCCGAACGTGACTGAGATGTTGCGCGGTTGTTCGTGGGATGGAGCAGGGCACCACGGGGCGGGATTCCCTTGCGACGCCAGTCGTCGTTCGAGAGCGCCACTCCCAACCTGAGATAGACCGGGGCACCCGCCCCGGTCGCGTGGACCGACCAGGCTGGGAATCCGATCCACGTGACGGCCCGGTCCCCTTCGCGATGATGCGTGTGCTCTCCCGGGAGATGACGGTCGGTTCGATCTCAAGGCCGGGAACCCGCTTGGGTGACGCAAGCCCTGTGATCGCAATGTGTGCCTCATGAAAGACCACTGGCGAAGCCGGTGGCACACGCTCCAACCCAGTGGCACGCTCGCGATGGTCTATCGATTCGATCAACCTTCATCCTCGACGAACCATCCCCATGGGCCTCTTTGATCGTCTCGAGGCCGAACGTCGGCAGGGGGTCAAACCCCTCGCCGCCCGCATGCGGCCTCGTTCGTTGGACGAAGTCGCCGGGCAACGCCATCTGCTCGCGCCCGGACAACTCCTGCGACGGCTGATCGACACCGACCGCATCGTCTCGGTTGTCCTCTATGGCCCCCCCGGCATTGGCAAAACCAGTCTCGCCGAGCTCATCGCCCATCACACCGATCGACGCTACGTCTCCGTCAACGCGGCGGCGGCGGGGGTCAAGGAGCTGCGCGACATCCTCGACGCGGCCCGCGCCGAAGTCGAAGCCGGCGGCCGCCCCAGCGTTCTCTTCATCGACGAGCTCCATCACTTCAACAAGACCCAGCAGAACGTCCTGCTCCCGGATGTCGAGAACGGCATCGTCTCGCTGGTCGCGGCGACGACGGCGAACCCGTTCTTCGCCCTCATCGCCCCGCTCCTCAGCCGCAGTCAGATTTTCGAGTTGGAACCGCTCGGCCCCGCCGAGATTCGGCCGGTTTTGGAACGGGCGCTCGCCGATCAGGAACGCGGCCTGGGGCCGCGGCGCGTCACGGCGACCCCGGAGGCCTTGGAACTCCTCTGTCGCCGGTGTGACGGCGATGTCCGCCGGGCGCTGACGGCGCTCGAGGTCGCGGTCTTGTCGCTCCCCGAGTCGCAGCGGACGCTGGACCTCGCGACGGCGGAAGCGGCGCTCGGCAAGAAGGCGATCCGTTACGACAACCTGGGAGACGAGCATTACGACGCCGCCAGCGCCCTCATCAAATCGATGCGCGGCAGCGATCCCGACGCGGCGATTTATTGGCTCGCCCGGATGCTCGAGGCGGGGGAGGACCCGCGGTTCATCGCGCGGCGACTGGTGATCGCCGCCGCCGAAGACATCGGCAACGCCGACCCGCGCGCGCTCATGATCGCCCAGGCGGCGGCCGACGCGGTCGCGTTCATCGGCATGCCCGAAGGCCGCATTCCGCTGGCGCAGGCGGTGACGTATCTGGCCCTCGCGCCGAAGTCGAACGCGGCGTACGCGGCGATCAACGCGGCGATGGAGGACGTCCGCACGCAGCGGCTGGTCCCCGTCCCCCGACCCCTGCGCGACGCGGCCTATCCCGGCGCGGCCCGGTTGGGCCACGGGCAAGGTTACGTGAATCCGCACACCACGCCGGAGGGCTGGGT
>CAYRVS010000079.1:11387-22266 GCA_964427725.1 uncultured Planctomycetaceae bacterium
GACTATCTGGGGGTCGACGTCGAGTACTATCACCCCACCCACCGCGGCCACGAAGCCGAACTCGCCCGGAGGCTGGCGGAACTCCGCGCCTTAAAGGCATCGCGCGACGCGCCATGACTCCAATCGAGCCGCAGCACGCGTCCCGAACCCGTGGTGGTTGGAAGTTCGAGACGCCGCGTTGGGGCGAGTCATGAAAATCTCGTGACGCGCACTTGAGAGAATCCTCGAGGATTCCGGGATTTCTTCCGAGACATTCCCGGCAGGCGACCGGATGAAGGGCTGACCGCGCCGGTGTGACAACTGAAGGCGTCGTGTCCCAGACCTCGCGTTGTGGGCGGATGAACAGGTGCGTGTGTCAGGACATCAGAGGTCGGGGTCCCGCGCGCCTCCTTGCGCCGGCATCCGGCGGGCAAATCTGGGAGGCCTGGGAAGCCTGTGGCGGGTGTTTACCCTTGCGAAAGCAATCGGAGACGACCGAGGGCGATCGGGTCAACCGATCCATCCCGCATGGTCGATACGATCCGATGAAGCCCGAAATCCCGTCTATCACGGCAGGGGGACGACTCTCTAAGATGCCGTTCCTTTCCGTAGTTCGGCGAGACTCCGCGGCCCTCGCATCGAGAGCCATCATGGCCGTCCCGTCTCCCATCGCCGCTCGTAAGACACGTCGCCCGCGCGACGGGCGTGGAAGGTCCAACCCGACCGCGCGGCGGTTGACCCCATGGGGTCGGCTCTTGCTCGCCCTCGCGGTGGGGGTGCCGTTCGGCGGGTGTGCGTCGGTTCGTAATCGGTTGGCCCATCGGTCGGAAGAGTGTACGCAGCTTTGCGATCAGGCGCGGCAGGCGCGCGCGGAGGGGCGCGAAGGCCAAGCCGAAGAGCTCCTGCAAGCGGCCCTCAAACGGCGGCCCACCGACAGTCAGACCCAACTCGAACTGGCCGAGGAACTCTGGTCGAGCGGGCGGCAACTCGCGGCGGCCGATGTCGTCGCCAAGATCGTCGCCGAACGACCCGATGACGCGGGAGCCGCATTGCGACTCGCCAAGATGGAATACGAGATCGGGCGGACGGCGGCGGCGGAATCGGCGTTGCGACTCGCGATGCTCAACGACCCCGAAAATCCCGACGCGCTCCGGCTGAAGGCCGAGATGGCGCAGAAGCGAGGCGACGCCGACACGGCGCTCGCGACCTATCTGCAACTCGCGCAGATCGTGCCGGATGATCTCGACGCCCAACTGGCGATGGCGACGATCTACATCCGTCGCGGGCATGCCGATCGCGCCGCCCCCGTCCTGCGGACGGTCTTGCAGCACCCGCAAGCGACCCGGCCGCAACGGCATGACGCCGAATGGCAACTCGGTATCTGCTACGCCCAGGCGGAACGCTGGCACGACGCCGCCGACGCGCTGCAGAACGCCATCGCCCATGGTCAGCCTACGGCCGACGACTGGTACCGCGTGGCCTATGCGCAGTCACGGTCGGGCGACCGGTCCGGCGCGCAGAACAGTCTGGGGCAGGCGCTGGCCCTCTCGCCGAATCATCTCGGCGCGTTAGACTTGGCCCGCACGATCGAGGCGGGACCGAGCGCCGCGGGGGAAGCCGTCGTCCCGGTCGGTTTCGCCCCGGGGTTGCAAACCGCGACCGCGCCGACCCGCACCCGCCTCTGATCGTCGGCCGATCGTCTCGTCCTGAAATTCTCCCTCGCGCGGATCGCCTCATGCCCGTGACCGAAGTGTCGGCTTGTGAAATCCATGAACCCGCCGCCCTCGACCTGCTGCTGCGCCTGCTGCGGATTCCCGGCAAGAGCCGCGAAGAACTGACGATCCAGCGGCAGGTGATCGCGGAATTGACGGCGGCGGGAGTCGACCCGGCGGCGTGCGTGATCGATGACGCCCATCGACGGATTCCCGAGGGGGGCGTGACCGGCAATCTGATCGTCAAGCTGCCGGGGACGCTCCGTGGTCCGCGACGGATGCTGATGGCCCATGTCGACACCGTACCGATCTGCGTCGGGACCGACCCGTATGTCGACGGCGAGTTCGTGCGGTCGCGCGCGCCGGGGACGGGCTTGGGAGGCGATGACCGCGCGGGGGTCGCCGTCGTCTTGACCGCGATCCGCGAGATCCTGTCCCGGAAGTTGCCGCATCCCCCGTTGACGCTGTTTCTTCCCGTGCAGGAAGAGGTGGGCTTGGCCGGTTCGCGGTTTTGCTCGGTGGCGAAACTTGGCAAACCGCGGATGGCCTTCAATTGGGACGGCAACGAGCCCGACATGGTCTGCCGCGGCGCGACCGGGCAAGAAACCCTCAGCGTCACGATCCACGGCATCGCCAGTCATGCGGGAGTTCATCCGGAACTGGGAGTCAGCGCGACCGCGATCGCGGCCCTCGCCCTCGCCGACCTAGTGCAAGCCGGCTGGCATGGTCTGATTCAAAAGGGAACACAAACGGGCACCAGCAACGTCGGCATCGTCCATGCGGGCGAGGCGACCAACGTCGTGACGCCGCTGCTGACTCTGAAGGCGGAGGCCCGCAGCCATCAACCCGCCTTCCGCGCGAAGATCGTCAAGGCGTTCCGCACGGCGTTTGAACGGGCGGCCAAGCAGGTGAAGGCCGCCGATGGTCGCCGCGGGCGGATCGAGTTCGACGTCGAACTGAAGTACGAAGCCTTCCAACTCCCCGCCGACGCGCCGGTCGTCCAACTCGCGGAGGCGACCTTGCGCGAACAGGGTCTGACGCCGCGACACGTTATCGCCAACGGCGGATTGGACGCCAACTGGATGACGGCCCACGGCATCCCGACCGTGACGTTCGGTTGCGGGCAACGGGCGATTCACACCGTCGACGAACATCTTCATCTGCCGAGCTACTACACGGCCTGTCGCACGGCGATCGCGTTGGCGACCCGGCGGATCTGAGCGGCGGTCCTCCGATCGCCGAACGTGCGAGAGGGGCCGGTGCCCATCGCGAGGGGAGTCGGTCTTCTTGGGATTCCAACAACGAAGCCACATCGGCCGGGGCACCCGCCCCGGTCGTTTGCTGATCAGTGCGGTCCGTGGCGTGTGGAGTCGTTCCGGTGACTGACGAGCCCCCCGCCGTATCCGAGCGTCCCGCGCCGCTGTTGCATGTGGTGCTGCATCAGCCCGATATCCCGCAGAATACGGGGAACATCGGGCGGACCTGCGTCGCCGTGGGGGCGAAGCTGTGGCTGATTCGGCCGTTGGGTTTCCTGCTCGATGAACGGCATCTCCGCCGCGCGGGGATGGACTATTGGGACCGGCTCGATTACGAGGTGGTCGAGAGCTGGGCCGAGGTCCGCCGTCGCGTTCCGGCAGGGACCGTCTGGCTCATCGAGAACCCGGCGGAACGATTGCTCTGGGACGCCACGTTTCAGCGCGGCGACCTGTTGGTCTTCGGCAGCGAAACCCGGGGCCTGCCGCCGTCGCTCCTCGAAGACTTTCGCGCGACGACGGTCCAACTCCCGATGCGCCCGGTCGTCCGCAGCCTGAACCTCGCGAGCACCGTCAACACCGCGGTGTATGAAGCCGTCCGACAATTCGGCGGCATCGACGGCACGTAGCCGAAGCTGGTCCGCAACCCGCGCGGCCCCTGGCCCTTGAATGGGCCGCTCCCGCGAGCCGGCGCCGCACCAGGCACACCAAGTCGTGATCACGCCCGGACGGTCCTGCTTGATCTCCAAGCACGCTCCTCAGACAAGTCCGTCGGTCCGGCGGACCTGCCCCGTAGCTGACCTGCCCCCGAACGAGTCGCTCCCGAACGAGTCGCTCCCGAACGAGTCGCTCCCATCGCGACGAATCCGTTCCGTCGGGATCAGCCCGGCCGCTCCAGAAAATTCTCAACCGGGCCCCTTCCCTTCCCGCCGACACTCGTTATACTTCCGCACTCCCCGGCCCTCACGGCTGGGGACACATGCCGCGGGGTGGAGCAGCCCGGTAGCTCGCGAGGCTCATAACCTCGAGGTCGTAGGTTCAAATCCTGCCCCCGCTATTGACTTCGAGAGAACCCCTGTGTTTGCAGGGGTTTTTTCGTTTCCCGGCGCTCCATGCCGCCCCGTTCCGTCCGATTCCGCCGCCGCGTGCGTTGGAACATGCGTGGCCCCGGACGGGTCGATGGCCGCCGCGAAATGGGACTCGGTGACTTGGCGGGAATACTCCGCCGCCACCCCCGGCGAATTTCCCAGCCAATCGCAGACGACTCCGGTCGCCTCACCACCCCGAATCCACGGTCGTCCGCCGTCGTTCATGCGGGGAAAGCCTTCGACGCCGGGCCCGTCGCGCCCTCCGGCGGCGCCGGTTGACGAGGCGCGCGCGTCATCACTCCTCCGTCGTCGACTCCGTCGGCAGATACCGCCTGACCAGTTCGACGATCTGTCGCCCATGGTGCTCGATCTCCCGCTTGACGTGCGCGACGTCCCCCGCATGGCCCAGGCGTCGGGCCAGGAACTCGAACTCCTCGGTGCGGGAGGACGGGACGGTGAGATCGCGGGCGTCGCCGCGGACCATCCGTAACGCGTCGATCAGTCGGCGGAAGAAGCCATACGCCGCCGCGGCTCGGGCGTGATCCTCCGGATCGATCAACCCCGTCGCATGGAGCGCCGCGAGCGCCCGAAGAGTGTTCGGGATGCGGATCGACGGGTCGCGATGCCCGTGCCGCAGTTGGAGTCCCTGCACCAGATACTCGAGATCGACGAGCCCGCCGGGGCTCAGCTTGGCGTGAAACGTGCCCGCGCGGACGAGCTGCCGAATCTGGCGTTCGCGCATGGCGCGCATCGCCGCGCCGTCGAACGCCCCGCCGGTGTAGATCAATCGATCGCGCAGCCCGCGGATCGTCTCCCCGAACGCCGCGTCTCCGGCGATCGGCCGGAGCTTCACCAACGCCTGGCGTTCATACGGCCACGCGGGGCCCTCCTCGGCGAAGTATTGCTGGAACGCCGTTTGAGACACCGCCAGCGGGCCCGCCTTCCCATAGGGACGCAACCGCAGATCGAGATGAAACACCCCCTCCCGTTTCGCGCGGATCAACTGCGTCGACCGTTCGACCAGCCGCTGAAACCAGGTGGCGTTCGGCAAGGGGTCGCGACCATCCGACATCCCTTCGCCGCCGTACAGGAACAGCAGTTCGATGTCGGACGCGAAACCGAGCTCCTCCCCGCCACATTTTCCCAGCGCCGCGACGCACCACGGAACCTCGCCGCCGTGTTCCTCACGAGGGCACCCATGTTTCCGCCGCAAGTCCTCGGCGGTCAGCGTGACGGCGGCCCCGACCACCACTTCCGCGAGCTCGGTCAACTCCGCCGCGAACGCCTCGAAATTTGGGACGTAACCGAGAATATGCCGCATGTCCGTGCGGAACATCTCGCGGTCCTTGAAGTCGTTCAGATGTCGCGTCCGCTCGGCGATCACGGTTTTGCTCGGGGCGGTGGCGGGGATCGTCGCCAAGAGCGTCGTCAGTTCCCGCTCCCACTCCGCGCGCGATTTCCGCTGATGCAGCGCCGCCTGATCGCGCAGCAGCGGGAACATGGTCGCGTACTGCAACCGCAGCACATCCTCCCAGAGAAAATCGCTGACCCCGAGCAGCTTCGCCAAGGCGTCGAGCACTTCGGGGCGTTCGAGCGTCGTCCATTCCTCCCACCAGTTGGGCTGCTGGAACAGTTCCTGCACGAACCCGCGAAAATGCAGCAGCGCCGCCTCGGGATGCGGGGCGCTCGGCAGCAGATGCGTGAAGTGTTTGATGAGGACCACCGCCGCCTGCAACTGCTGCAGCCGATCGCGCTCGGTGATCTTTCCCCCATGCCGCGCGTCGGTGACATGCAGCGTGTCGAAGACTCGCCGGCCGTCCGATCGGATGATCACCAGTTGAATGTCGATGCTGCTGAGACTCAGCGCGTTCGCCAATTCGTACAGGAACCCCAGCGAATCGTCGGCCCGGATGTGCAGCACCGTCGCGGCCGGCTCGGCGTCGTTGTCGATCTGCACGTCGACGGGGGACAACCGCACGACGGTCGGCGTCGGATCCTCCAAGGCCGAGGCGACCCGGTTCGCCAACCGCCCTTGCGCTTCGCCATCCCGCCCGTCGCGCAGCAGCGCGAACAACTCCGTCAGGTCGGCTTCGTAACGAATCCAGACTTCGGGCTCCGCCGCCTCATGCGGCGGCCTGACCGTAAAGACATCGACGAAGTCGCGGCACACCTCCCGCGGCCGGCCCGACTTGGCCCCCGCGCGCTGCAACCCGGCCCACGTCTCGGGGTACCACCCCGTCGTCACCAGCCCGTCCAGAATGTCGAACCCATAGACGTACAGCAGCCCGCAGATCATCGACAGATCGCCGGGCTGATCGAGCCCCACCACCGTCACCCGCCATAACGGTCCCGGCAGCAGCGTCGCATGGACCCGCACCGGCCGCTCCGGTTCGATCGCCCCCAGCCAATCGCGATGCTGTTGCTGCTCTTCGCTCGTGAACCGCGGGATTTCGGTCCACCGCGCGACGGGAGTCGTGACGGTGGGTGCGGCGGTCTCCCCCAGATGCCGATCATAGATCCGTCGAATCGCCCGACAGTGGCGTTCGTAATGGGCGACGAACGCCTCGCCATGCGGAAAGTCGAGCCGCCGCGCCAGATAGTTCAGGTCGCGTGGTTCGGTGGGCAGGCGGTGAGCCTGCTTGTTGTGCATGAGCTGCAGCGCATGCTCGATCGTCCGCAGGAAGACGTAGCCCGACGTCAGATGGCGATATTCGTCGGCTTGCAACAGCCCCGCGTCGGTCAGGCGGATCAGCCCCTCGAGCGTGTTCGGCGTGCGGAGCTCCGGTCGCAACCCCGCGTGAATCAGTTGCAGGTACTGCGTGAGAAACTCGATGTCGCGGATCGAGCCCGTTCCCGACTTCACCTCGCCCCAATGCTGACCCCGCTTCTCGAGCGCGGCTTCGATGCGTTGCTTCGCGGTCCGCACGCTGGCCCGCACCGCCGCCGGATCATCGCCGTACGCCAGATGATGACTCGCCTCCAGCACCTGCTTGCCCAAGAGCGGATCACCCGCGATCAGCCGCGCCTTCACCAACGCCTGCCGTTCCCACAATTCGGCGTCCTTCAGCAGATACTCCATAAACGACGCCGCCGACGTCACCAGCGTTCCCGCCCGACCCCACGGCCGCAGCCGCATGTCGACGCGGTACAAAAACCCTTCCCCCGTCGCCCCCTGCAACGCCCGAATCAATCGCTGGGCGAGGGGGATGTATCGCTGCGGTTGCTCGGCGGCGAGAAAGATCAGGTCGATGTCGGAGCTGTAATTCAGCTCCTCCCCGCCCAGTTTTCCCAACCCGAAGACCATCAGCCCGGCCGCTTCTTCGTCGTTGGTCGCCGTCAACCGCAGACACGCCAGAATGAGCGCGTCGGCGAGCAGGCTGAGCTGCACCGTGGCGGCCCGCAGATCAATCAGCCCGACGTTGTCGCACACGCCGATCCGCAAAATCTCCCACCGCTGATACCGCCGCAGCGCGTCGAGCTGTCCGCCCAAATCACGCTCCGCCCGCGCGGCGGCCAATGCCGCCTCCAGAAAGTCCTCGCGACTCTTCAGGTCGGCGAGTTCCCGCGGCTGCGTCAGCCGCTCCAAAACTTCCGGGCTCCGCAGCAGCGTCTCGGTGAGGTACTGACTGCCGATGAACAGCTTCAGCAGAATCTCGATCGCCCGCGGCCGCGCGTTCAATTCGCGCAGCGTCCGGGTCGGATCATCGGTGCGCGCGAGATACCGCTCGAAATTGAGGAGCCCAAGATCAGGAGTCGCCGTGTCGGCCAGCGCCCGCAGCACCTTGGCGAGACACTCCCGCGACTCGGTCCCCGCGCCGCCGAACTTCAGCAGTCCCCGCAAGCGTTTGTCGGCGACGGCGGGCTCCTGAAACCCCAACTCCGCGAGCCCCGCCGCGCCGTCCCCCGGTTCCGCCTCCAAGATCCGCCAACAACGATCCATCCCCACCCATCCCGCGGTCTCGACCCGTCACGCTCCGACCATCATAGCGACAGGCGCGGAGCCATGTCGTCACGCCCCGAGCCGCAAGCATCATCACCAGGCGCGAACCGAATCGGCTCGCCGTCCAGCCCGATCGGGCTACAATCATTAGACCCATCCCCGGTCCCTCATCGAGCAGCCCTTCGGAAAAATCTCATGTCGCCCCGTATGCACGCACTCTGGTTGGCGGTCGTCTGTCTGGGCCTCGCGGCGATCCCGGCCGAAGCCTGTACACGCTACCTCTGGAACACCAATCGCTTGGGAGTTTTTGTCGGGCGAACAATGGACTGGCCCGAGTCGACCGAACCGATGCTCGTGGTCTTGCCCCGCGGCATGACGCGCGACGGCGGGCGGCTGGGGGATGCTTCCATCATTCAAGAACGTCCCGCCCGCTGGACCTCCAAATACGGCAGCCTCGTCACCACCGTCTACGGAATCGGCACCGCCGACGGGCTCAACAAGAAGGGCCTCGGGGTCCACATGCTCTATTTGGCCGCCACCGATTTCGGGCCCCGAAACCCCGCCAAACTCGGGGTGCATGCCGGGCTCTGGGCGCAGTATCTCCTGGATCACGCCGCGACGGTGCGGGAGGCCTTGGCGGCGATGGATCAGATTCAGGTCGTGATGGCCGAAACCCATGGTCATCAGGCGTCGGTCCATCTGGCGATTGAAGATGCGACAGGGGATTCCGCGATTCTGGAATACATCGAGGGCGAACTGGTGGTCCATCACGGTCGCGAGTTCCAGATCATGACCAACGATCCGTCCTACGATGAACAGCTCGCGCTCCTGAAAACCCGGGACTTCTCTCAACCCAGCAGCGACACTCCGCTGCCGGGGAACGTGAAGGCGACCGACCGATTCCAGCGAACCGCCTATTTCGCCGCCATGCTTCCCGAACCCAAAGACGAACGCCAAGCCGTGGCAAGCACGCTCGCCATCGTCCGGAACGCCTCGGTCCCGTTCGGCGCGCCGTACCAGAAATTCGGCATCTACAACACCGAATACCGCACGGTCGCCAATCTGACCGACCGCCGCTACTACTTCGAACTGACGACCAGTCCGAACGTCATCTGGGTCGACACCGCGAAACTCGACTTCGCCCCGGGCGCCAAGGTTCTGGCGCTCGATCCCGAGAAGGTCGACCTGTCCGGTGACGTCACCACAAAGTTCCAGCCGCTCGATCAAGCCCCGTTCTGATAAGCCTGACCACCGCGCCCGACATGCGCTTTCGTCACTTCCCCGCCTTCGTCGGCGCGAAGCCCCGGCGCATGGTGTTTTCCGTCACGTTGATCGGCAGCAGGAACTGACGCAAATAGTCGGGGCCCCCCGCTTTGCTCCCCGTGCCTGAAAGCCGGAAACCGCCGAAAGGTTGGCGGGCGACCAGGGCCCCCGTGATGCCGCGATTGAGATACAGATTCCCCACCTGAAATTCCTGCCGCACGCGCTGCAGGTTCGCGGGGCTGCGGCTGTAGCAGCCGCCGGTCAGCGCGTAGTCGGTCCCGTTCGCGAATTCGAGGGCTTCCGTCAGGTCTTTCGCCTTCATCACCGCGAGCACCGGGCCGAACAGTTCCTCCTGGGCGAGGGGGGACGTCGGCGGGACGTCGGCGAAGATGTGCGGCCCGAGATAGAACCCTTCCCCCTCGCGCATCCGGGTTTCCCCCGCGAGCACGAGTTGATGGTCGACCTTTGCCGCTTCGATGGTTTCCCGCAAGCGCTCGAACGCGGCGGCGTCGATCACCGGGCCGAGATCCGTCCCCGGAAGTTCGGCCGGGCCGACATCGAGCGCCTTCGCCGCCGCGATCAATCGCGCGAGGAACTCGTCATAGGCGTCCTGCAGCACGATCACGCGGGAACACGCCGAGCATTTCTGCCCGGCGTAGCCGAACGCGCTCTGCAAGACCCCGACTACCGCCTCATCCAGATCGGCGTCGGCATCGACGATAATCGCGTTCTTGCCTCCCATCTCCGCCAGGACATGCTTGACCCCCTGCGCGGCGGCGTGCGGCTGCGCGGCGAGTTCATGGATCGCCAGCCCCACCGACCGCGAGCCCGTGAACGCGATCACGTCGACCTCGGGACTCCCCACCAGCGCGGGCCCCAGCTCTTCGCCGATCCCCGGCAGAAACTGCACGACGTCATCGGGGACGCCGGCGGCGTGAATGATCTCCATCAGTTTCGCGGCGATCACCGACGACTGTTCGGCCGGCTTCATGATCACGGTGTTCCCGGCGACCATCGCCGCCGCCGTCATCCCGGTGAGGATCGCCAGCGGGAAGTTCCACGGGGCGATCACGACCGCGACCCCGCGCGGCCGGTAGAAATAGCGGTTTTCCTCCCCGGGGAAATCGCACGCCTGCGGCGCGGCGAGCCGCCGCATCTCCTGCGCGTAGTACAGGCAGAAATCGATCGCCTCGGCGACATCGGCGTCGGCTTCGGCCCAGGGCTTGCCGACCTCGTAGACCTGCCACGCGGCGAGTTCAAACCGCCGCTGCCGCAGCTCGCGGGCCATCAGTTCGAGATACTCGGCGCGGTAGTCGACATCGACCTTCGACCAGTTCGCGAAGCCCCGCCGCGCCACGCCGAGCGCCTGCTCGACATCCTCGATCGTCGCGGTGGCGACCCGGCCCACCACCTGCGCTTGATGCGACGGATTGATCGAAGTCAGCATCGGCCGATTGGTGATCGACTTCCCCCCGATCACCAGGCCATATTCCCCGCCGAGTTGATCGGCGACCTGCTCGAGGGCGGCGGCCATCGCGGCGCGCGGCTCGGGCCGACTGAAATCGCTGGGGGGTTCGTTGACGAACGCGGGGACCGCCACGGGGGCGGGGGGCGGAACCTTCGACTTCGCCACGGCGGGTTTCA
>CAYRVS010000080.1:0-22211 GCA_964427725.1 uncultured Planctomycetaceae bacterium
AGTGAATCGGATGCGTCGCACTTTTATCTGAACGCCTACGTCAACCTGCCGTCACGGCTGGGCCTCGGCAAGGCTGCGTATCTGGGGGCGGCGTACAACCCCTTCGCGCCGGAGAGCAATCCCAACGAACAGCACTTCCAGGTGCGCAACCTGAAACTCCCTGGTCGGGTCGATCTCGATCGGCTCGAACGACGGCAACAGCTTCTCGGTCAGGTTGACACGCTGCGGCGGGATGTCGACACCAAGGGGGACGTCGCCGGGCTCGATCAGTTCTACCGCGACGCCTTCGAGATGGTCACCAATGAGAAGGCCTTGCGGGCGTTCGACATTCACAAGGAAGACCCGCGACTCCGCGAGAAGTACGGCCGGAACGACCTCGGGCAATCGTGTCTGCTGGCGCGACGGCTGATCGAGGCGGGGGTGACCTACATCACCATCCAGGCCGGCGGGGGCTGGGACACGCACGGCAACAACTTCGCGGAACTGAAGAACAATCTGCTCCCCAAGTTCGACCGCGCGGTCTACGGACTCGTCGAGGATCTCGCCGATCGCGGCCTGCATGACGACGTGCTGGTGATGGCGATGGGCGAGTTCGGCCGCACCCCGCGAATCAACGGCGGCGCGGGCCGCGATCACTGGCCCGGCGCGATGTCGGTCCTGTACTCCGGCGGCGGCCTGCGGATGGGACAGGCCGTCGGGACGACCGACTCGAAAGCCGAATACCCCACCACCAAGCCTTACACACCCGGCGCGATCCTGGCGACGATGTACCACGCCTTGGGCGTCGACCATCGTCACGTCTTCCACGATCAGGCCCGCCGTCCGCTTCCCGTCCTCCCCGAGGGGAACCCGATTCCGGAATTGGTGTGAATTCCGGCGAACGCCGCCACCATCGATACGGAGCGGTGTGCCACCGGCTTCGCCGGTGCGACGCAAGTTGGATGGTCATGGAGTGCGCGCACCGGCACAGTCCGTGCTATTCTCGGTGAGTATCCTGACAGGGCACTCGCGGGCACAAGTCCCTGGAGCTTCGACCGGTCTGACACGTCCAAGGAGCATTTATGGCGCGCTGGGGAGTTGGCGGGACCGTGCTGGGGCTGTTGCTGGCGGCGGTGGCGGTTCAAAGCCGCTTTACGCCGGACACCACGGCTTCGACCCTCAAGGCCACGCGCGAGTTGCGGTGGTACCGCGGGAACATGCATGCCCACTCGTACTGGAGTGACGGGGACGACTTCCTCGAGAACATCGCCCTGTGGTATCGCGAGCGGGATTACGACTTCCTGGTCTTCACCGACCACAACGTCCTCGCGCGTTCCGAGCGGTGGGTGAATCCCGCGAAGATCAAGGCGGGTGAGCAGGCGCTCGCGAAGTTACGCGCCCAATGGCCCGACCACATCGAGACCCGCACGACCGACTCGGGCGAGACCGAGATCCGCCTGAAAACCTTCGACGAGGTCGACCGACTCGTCGGCGTGCCCGACGAGTTCCTGCTGATTCAAGGGGAGGAAATCTCCGACAAGTTCGGCAAGCTGCCGCTGCATCTCAACGCGCACAACCTGCGGGAGCTGTTGCCGCCGCGGGGCGGGGAGAGCGTCGCCGAAGTCCTGCAGAACAATGTCGACGCGGTGATCGCCCAGCGACTACGGACCGGCGAGCCGATGCTGGTCCATGTTAATCATCCGAACTTCGGTTGGGGGATCACCGCCGAGGACTTGATGGGGGTCCGCGGCGAGAACTTCTTCGAGGTCTACAACGGCCACCCCGGCGTCGCCAACGAGGGGGATGCGACGCACGCCTCCACCGAACGGATCTGGGACATTATCAACGCGAAGCGGCTGACCGAGCTCGACCTCCCCGTGATGTACGGGTTGGGGACCGACGACGGCCACAACTATCACGAGATTCCCAGCCGCGCCAGCGAACCCGGCCGCGGGTGGGTGATGGTGCTGGCGGCGGACCTGACCCCCGCGTCATTGATCGAGGCGCTGGAGGCGGGTCGGTTCTACGCCTCCAGCGGCGTCACCTTGTCCCGCGTCACGTCGTCCGAAACGGGACTAGTGGTCGAGGTCGAGGAATCGCTCGGGGTCACCTACGAGATCGAATTCCTGGGCACGACGCGCGACGCCGACCTGACCGGAACCCCGGTCCAAGATGCGGATGGCAAGGAGGTCCGCACGACCCGGCGGTATTCCGACGACATCGGCCGCGTGCTGAAACGGGTCTCGGGGCCGCTGGGCGACTACCGCTTTCAAGGGAACGAGCTCTACGTCCGCGCCCGCGTCACCGCCTCCCGGCTTCACCCCAATCCCGGCGTCCCCGGCGAATTCGAACGCGCCTGGGTGCAACCCGTCGTCGGCCCGGCGGGACGTTAGCGATGATCGAGCTTGCTCGTTGACGGCATGGGAAGTTGCACGATCGTGGCGTGAACGGTTCTTGATCATGGCTCGCATGGCCGGATCGAACGGGTCCCCGTGCCTATTTGCTATTTGCCCACCCCCAGTGGGCGTCGAACAGTTCGGTCCAAAGGGTTTGCTCGCGCATCACGCCGGTGGGTTGGGGCTCGAATCGCAGCACGGCGACGTCCCCCAACCGCGGGTAGAGTTGGGCGTTCGAGCCGAGGAACTCCGCCGCGCCGAAGGTGTGCCCGGAGTTCAGCACGACGTAGCGCGCCGGGTTCAAGGGGTTGGGGTAGACCATCGCGACCCCGTGGTTGACGGTCGGGTAGGACTGCTCGCGGAGCGTCACGTCGGTCTTGGTCCAAACCATGGGGAGCCGGTCGATCACCCGGGCAATCAGGCTGTTCGATCCCGGATCGCCGAACAGGATCAAATGGTGACTTTCGAGCAACTCTTCGGTCACCTGCGTATCGGGGAGCACGATCGGCGTGGCGCGGAGGAAGCGGTCGTACTCGGCCTCGAACTTCGCCAAGCGGCCGCGAGCCCATTCCTCGTGTGATTCCGACCACGGGGTTCCGGTCCCCCGCACGCAGACGAACGGCCGCGTGAAGGCGTCGTCGATCGGGCCTTGCAAGTGTCGTCGCTTGGTCCGTCCCGGCTTCGTCAGATACTCGTGCGAGACGCGGTAGTCCCAGACCCGCCAGCCCTCGGCGGTCGATTCGTAATAGACGTTCGGCAACAGTCCGCCGGCGGCTTCGCGCAGCGGGAGCGGTTCCTCTCCGTCCAACCGAACCGTCGCGGCGATGTCGCGGGTGAGCCCCAACACGCCGACGTTCTTCGTCGTGACCAGCAAAGTGTCGTCGTCCTGGACTTCCGCTTCGACGACGGAGGGTTCGTACGGCAGGCCCTGCTGTTCGATCACCACCCAGGCGCAACTGTTGTACTTGGGGGTCGCGGTGGTGAACCGCACCTTCCGCCGATTGAGCAGCGGCGTGCGGCCCTGCGCGGTGGCGGCGGCATGGAAGGCGAAGAACTCCCGTTCGCTGTCGGGATGGAACTTGTGCGCGGTCTGCGGGCCGATGAGGACCGGAATCGTCACGCCGACTTCCGCCGCGCGGGCCTGCATCGTTTGGGCGGCGGCGAGTTGTTTGTCGAGTTCCCCGCCATAGCCGATGACCGGGAGATTCGCGGCGTTGAGGGCGTATTCGGTCGCGTCGTAAATCCGCAGCAGTTTCACGGTGAGGGGGGCGACCGGTTGCGGCAGGTTGACGTACTTGACCGTTTCGGCGAAGCCCGCCCCCGCCCCGACCGACGACCACTGATCGGGATGATGGAGGCCCAGATGCCAAGCCCCCGCCCCCCCCATCGAAAAGCCCCAGAGGGTGATCCGCGCGTCGTCGATGGGAAAGAGTCGCCGGGTCGCCGCGAGCGCCTCGAAGACGTCGACCTCACCCGCCCAACGGTAGGCGTTGTTGGTCCGGCCGAATACGTCGAGTTGAATCCACGCGATCTCGCGTTTCGGCGTCACGTCCTCGTGCTGACGGAAAAACTCGACTTCGTTCATCGTGTCGGCCCGGCCATGCAGCACGAGATGCAACGGCCAGCGTTTGCGTGCCGCCGGATCGAAGTCTTTGGGCAACGTGACGGCGAACGGCTGGACCGATTGATCGAGCTGCGAGACATAGCCGAAGACCGTTTGTTTTCCCGCTCGGCCGAGCCACGGCGTGCGGCCCGCTTGAAGCTCAGCCAGCCGTTGCCGTCCCACAGCGAGCAAGCGATCGGTCGCGTCGAGATAGTTCGGCTTGTGGAACTCGCGATGCCGGACGATCCACTCAACGCCTTTCGCGCAGACGGCGACATCGGCCCGGCGATCGAGGAGCGCGGGGACCGCCGGGAGCGCGGCGAGATCGGCCGTCAATCGATCGGCGGCTTGGCTCCACGCAATCAGCCGCTCTTGAGGCACCTCCTCCACCGCGAAGGCGAGGGAAGACCACGACAGAGCCAACGCCGCAAGCCAGACACGGACGGGAAACCACATGGCGACAGTCTTCGACGAGGTGGAGGCGCGACACTCGGCGACCGGCGATGCGGTGACCTCACGGTTGCGGCGCGGTTTCCGCCGCGACGAAGCCGCAGGTCTTATGCGACCCGTCACAGAAGGGTTTCTTCTGCGACGCGCCGCAGCGGCAGAGGGCGATGTTGGCCTGCGGCGATGTGGGATAGGGCTGCCCCAGATGATCGGTCAAGACGACCGCCCCGGTCACCAGCAACGGGCCATGCTCACGCACCTTGATCGTCACGCCATCGGCCATGCGAACACCTCGAAATACGAATGGAGGGGGTTTAACGCATCACGGCCGCCACCATATCGCATCGCCATCAAAGGGGCCAATCCGTTGCTCAGATCACGGGTGGCGTCATGAGGACGTGGGCGCGGCGGATCATCGCATGCCGGGAAGTCCGCGACTTACTCCAGCTCGCGCAACAGCTCGAGCGCCGCCGTCTCGAACCGCTCCTGCCATTCCGGCGCGAGCAGGCAATCGCTGTCTTCCTGGGCCCCGCCGACGTTACGCAATTGATCCGCCGTCGGGGCGTAATAGATGTAACCGTTCGTGTAGCCCGCGACGAAGGTCGTCGCCGCGGGCGCCCGCGACTTGAGGTTCAGGCCGATTTGCACCGTCAGTTCCCCGGGAAATGTCACCAGCCGGAAGGCTCCCAACCGGAACGCCGCGACTTCAACATCGATCGTCCGCGAGCCCGCCGCCACGTTGCGCGCGTGGTGCTTCCGCAGCAACGCGAGATTGGTCTTGAGCCGCGTCAGTTCCTCCATCGTCTCGATGTTGCGGAGGTATGCGGCGACGTTGCGGCGATTCTCCGCGTCGAGCCGCAGCAAATCATCGCGGCCTTGTTGTCGTTCGCGCAGGTAGCGATGCGAGGCGTACGACGGGTGCTCGGCGTCCAGCCCCTGTTTCATGATCAGCGGCAGAAAGCTCTTAAGGTTCAGGCTGGTCCCTTGCAGCGAATCGACCAACCGTAGTTGCTCGGTCTCGAGCGCCGCGATCCGTTCGGCGTTGTCGCAGCGCGGCAACGAGACGATGCGTTGCAGTCGGCGAAAGACGTTTGGGACGTCACTGACCAACGGCTTGACTCCGGCGAGGGCGCTCACGCCCAATCGTTGACCCAGGGCTTCCGCGTCGCGCGGTTCGTCGGTCTGCTTGTAACGAATCGGGTTGATGTCTCCGCCGCAGCCTTGCAGGAAGAGGGCCGTGGTGTCGGGCCCATACGCCGTCTCCAACGTGCGGGCGGCGAAGCCCGACAAATCGGCCGTGTTCCCGCCGCTGGGGACCCCTTGAATCGGGTGGCAGGCGAAATTGAAGAGCACCGCCAACGTCGATCCATCAAGTCGATCAAGCCGCAGGAGTCCGATCTCGGGATCGACGGGCCCCACCGCCGCGACCCGCGCGTCGGCGGGGAGCGCGTAGGCGTGCCGAACGTCGGCTTCGCGACCATCCTTCAAGATCAACCGGCGGTTCTCCATGATGCGATCTTCATGCCCGCTGCCGACGGCGACCTTCACCGGAACGCGAGCTTCCCACGCGGTGATGATCGCCTGAACCGTCCGCGCGGCGACCTCGGGATGGACGATGCCGTGGCAGTGACTCGCGTTGATCAGGATCGACGCGGGATCGATACCCAGCTTCGCCTGTACGGCCGTGCGGACCTGCGGGAGATACTCATTCGTGATCGACCCGATCTCGCCGATGGCGACGGCATCGACGCCGACGAGGATCAACGTGGTCGTCTCATCGGTGATCGCGACGGCGGTCGCATAGAGCCGATCGTTCACGGGCCCGGCGTCATCATGGGTGATGTCGACCTTCGCCGCCCCCGCCGTAAGGGTCCCGGCGTAAGCCGTCACCGCCGGCGGCCAAGCGTTCCCCATCAAGCCGATGAGCCACACGGAGGACCAGACGATCCGCCGAGGTATGAAAGCCGAGGGAGAGCATGGTGACATCAGGATTTCCGGCATGAAGGAGCATCCGACCGACGAACACATCAAGCTGCGCCATCGTGTCGCCTAAGGCCACATTTGAAAAGCGAGGGGATCGCGCGGAGGGGCCAAGCCCCCGCGCTGACCGCCAACGATTGAAGCACCGCGGCCGGATCCTTCCCAGTGTTCAGCATGCATCCACAGCCGGCAGCTGCTTCTCGATCTGCTCGGGACGATGCCGCTTCCATCATCATCGTCGACATCGAGTCTCTCCTCGCCCTTCAAGGACTTTGAGACCCGCATCACCCGTGGATCAGATTTCGGGGAGCAGGCCGGCATCGCTGGCCCATGAGACTAACGCTTTCGCCGCCGCGACGGTAAGCTTTGGGTTTTCCCGGTCGTCCCGCGGGCCGATGGCCCTGGCGGGACGTTGCAGAACGGCTGAGTTCCATGTCGCAAACTCCGGCGGCGCCCGCGCCCGGCTCGGGTGACCTGGGGGTGATCGATCCCACCCAGGAAGAGTTGATCCTTGTCCTCGATTTCGGCAGTCAGACGGCCCAATTGATCGCCCGGCGGATCCGCGATCGCAACGTCTTCTGCCAAATGGTCCGGCACGACCTGCCCGCTGCGCGGATTCGCGAGCTCAACCCGAAGGGATTGATCCTTTCCGGCGGACCGGCCAGCGTCTACGGCGCGCAATCCCCGCATCCCGATCCCGCGATCTTCGAGCTCGGGATCCCGATCTTGGGGATTTGCTACGGCATGCAGATGGCCTGCCATGTCCAGGGAGGGGCGGTCCGTCCCGGAACCTCGCGCGAATTCGGGCGGACCGAATGCCAAGTCGTTGGCGACGATCCCTTCGTCGCGGGGATTCCCGCGACTTCCACCGTCTGGATGAGTCACGGTGACCAGGTCGAAGACATCGGCGGGGAGTTTCTTCCTCTGATGGCGACCGAAACGTGCCGGCACGCGGCGGTCAAGCATCGACACAAGCCGGTCTATGGGCTGCAGTTTCACCCCGAAGTGACCCATACCGAGCATGGCACGCGGCTGCTGGAGAACTTCGTCAAGGAAATTTGCCGCTGCCGCGGCACCTGGAAAATCAGTTCGCTGATCGAGCGGGAAGTCGCCGCGATTCGGGCGCGGGTCGGTCGGTCGCGGGTCATCTGTGGATTGTCGGGGGGCGTCGATTCCTCGGTCGTCGCCGCGATTCTCTACAAGGCGATCGGCTCACAACTCTCGTGCATCTTCGTCGACAACGGGTGTCTCCGTCAGGGTGAAGCCGACAAGGTCCGCGAGCGGTTCCAGAATCATTTTCAGACCGATTTGCACGTCGTCGACGCGAGCGAACGTTTTCTGCGGGAACTGCGCGGCGTCACCGATCCCCAGCAGAAGCGGAAGATCATCGGTCGGGTCTTCATCGAAGTCTTCCGCAAGGAGGCCGAATCGATTCCCGACGCCCGCTTCCTGGCCCAGGGAACGCTCTATCCCGACGTGATCGAGTCGGGGGGGAGTCCCGATGGTCCCGCCGCGACGATCAAGCATCACCACAACGTCGGGGGGCTGCCCGCCGAGTTGGGCTTTGAACTGATTGAACCGCTGCGGGATCTGTTCAAGGACGAAGTCCGCCGGATGGGGCTGGAACTGGGGCTCACCGAGGAACTGATCTGGCGGCATCCCTTCCCGGGACCGGGGCTCGCGGTCCGTTGCCTGGGCGCGGTCTCGGAGGAACGGCTGGTCAAGCTGCGGGCCGCCGATACGATCGTCCTCGACGAACTGCGGAAGGCGGGGCTCTATCGCCAGATTCAGCAGGCCTTCGCGGTGTTGTTGCCGGTGCAGTCGGTCGGCGTGATGGGGGATGGCCGCACCTACGAGGACACGGTCGCGGTCCGAGCGGTCACCACCGACGACTTCATGACCGCCGACTGGTACCCCATGCCGTACCCGGTGCTGCAAAAAATTTCGACGCGGATCATCAACGAAGTTCGGGGAGTGAACCGCGTGGTGTATGACATCAGCTCGAAACCTCCCAGCACCATCGAATGGGAGTAAACTTGGTCGCGATTCGCGACCCGCTCGCACGAACCGTCGCCCGAATCGGGACCTGGGGGCGCGCGACCCCTGAGCAAATCCGGTGGGGATTGCCGGTGCCCGGTCCCGTTCGCAGACAGAATTCGGCTTGCTTCCGGAGGTCCGCATGACACGCCCCCAGTGGCAGGGTGTTTTTCCCGCCGCCGTCACGCATTTTCATGACGATGACTCGCTCGATCTCCCGGCGACGTTGCGGCATCTCGAGGTGATGCTCGACGCGGGCGTCCATGGCATGGTGGTGCTCGGCTCGGTGGGCGAGAACTACACCCTGACAATGGACGAGAAGTTCGCCGTATTGAAGGCGAGCGTCGACCATCTCGCCCAACGGGTGCCGGTCATCACCGGGGTGGCCGAGAATTCGACCGCTTTGGCGTGCCGTTTTGCCCAAGAGGCGGAACGGCTGGGAGCGGACGGGCTGATGGTGCTGCCCGCGATGATTTACAAATCGGATCCGCGCGAAACGATGGCCCATTTCCGCGCGGTCGCGCGGGCCTGCGCGCTGCCGATCATGATTTACAACAATCCGTTGGCCTACCACGTCGATTGCACGCCGGAGATGCTTGCGGACCTCGCCGACGAACCAAACCTGGTCGCCGTGAAGGAATCCTCGGGGGACGTGCGGAGAATCACCGACATCAAGAACCGGATCGGCGATCGGTACATCCTGTTCAGCGGGGTCGATGATCTGGTGCTGGAAAGCCTGTTGCTCGGCGCGACCGGGTGGATCAGCGGGCTGGTCAACGCGTTTCCGGCCGAGAACCGGCTGTTGTGGGACCTGGCCATGGCCGGAAAATGGCAAGAGGCGGTGGAGGTCTACCGCTGGTACACCCCGCTGTTGCATCTCGACACCCACGTCAAACTCGTGCAGTACATCAAGTTGGCCGTTCAGGAATGTGGTTACGGCAGCGAACGGACCCGTGCTCCGCGGCTTGCGCTGGCGGGTGAGGAACGCGAACGCGTTCTGGCCATCATTCGTCGGGGCATTGCGACTCGGCCGAAGTCGCGCTGAGACTCGGGGGATCACGTTTGCCGCCCGATCAAAACCAATTGTCCCCAAACGGACTTGGGTCGACAATTTCACCAATGATGGCCGCTTGACACGGCAGACCACATGCAGGCGCACGAACTGTTTGAGATTCTGGTCCGCGAAAATGCGGATATGTTGATGGCGTATCTCCGCTCGGTCACACGGGATGCGGCGGCCGCTGAAGATTTGTTTCAGGAGACCATGCTCACCGCCTGGCGGCGGCTGCCCGATTACGACAAGACCCGCCCTTTCGGTCCGTGGTTGCGGGGAATCGCCGCCCGCACGATGCTCGCGTGGCGACGGCAACGGGCCAAGTCATTCGCCTTATGTGACGAAGAGATTCTCGAGCATTTGGGGGCGCGTTGTGAATCCATTCAGAACCAGCCGGGGGATACGTGGGATGAAAAGCTCGATGGCCTGCGCGACTGCATCGCCAAACTCCCCGATCGTTACCGGGAGGTGATTCAACGACGTTACGCCGACGAGGAACCCCCGGAGGCCTTGGCCGAGCGGCTGCGGATCAACGCCGAGACTCTGAAGAAACGGTTGCAACGCGGTCGGGCGCGGCTGCTCGAATGCCTCGAACGCAAATTGCGCTGGAACGATGGCCCAGACCTGACGGCCCTGGCCCGGGAATGAGTCCCGGACGGATGATCGGATCAACGGTCGGCCGGACCCTACGAAAGTACGACGATGTCGGATCTGTTGACGCCGCCGGAGGATGAACCCCGCCCGGGCGAACCGGTCGCCGTCGACGCGCGCGTCGCCGGATGGATCGATGAAGGTCGGCCGATGGATGCCGCCTCGTGGACGCCGTCGGAACGGCGCCGCGCGGCTGATGGGTTGTGGTTGAACAGTCTGCTTCAGCAAACATTGCGGCGCGATTCGGTCGCGCGGGAACGACGGGTGATCCGCGTGACGACCGCGATCACCGACCTCGCGCGGCAGGTGGCAGCGACGAGCGTGCCGGTGAGTTCACCGGCACGTCGCCGAGGTTGGTGGGCCCCGGTGACCGCCGCCGCCGTCTGTCTCCTCACCTTGGCGATTTGGCGACCGTTCGGCGCACCCGGCCTCACCGCAGTCGCCGCGGTCCAGGCTTCACTTCAGGAAGCCGCCCAAGCCTCTGATCGACGGTATCGCGTCACGCTATTGCTTGCGGAGGAAAGCTCCACGCGTGAAGTCGCCGCGGACCTCTGGGTGCGCGGCGGAACACACTACGTCTGGCGGCAAGCCGGCCCCTTGGGAGACTTCGTTATCGGCAGTGACGGTCGGCATCATTGGGTCACTCCGAGCGTGGGCCCGGTCATTGTGGGAACCCGGCGCGGTCTCCTCGAACAGGCTGTGCTGGGTGAGCATGCGGGGACCGAGTTTCTGCAAATCACCTCGATCTTGGCGCGGCTCGCCGAGCGGTATGAGTTGCAGCTCCTGCCCGAGGAGAATCTCCCCGCCGTCGATGGGAGCCAGACCTTGCGCTGCACTCACGTGCTGGGGCGGCGACGTCCCGAGGCGGCGGAGACCGACGGGCTGCCGCGTCCGCCGGAAACGATCGAACTTTGGACGACCCGGCAGTCGGGGATCGCCCAAAAACTGGTCCTCAGTTGGCCCAAGGGTGTCCGCGAGCCACGGCTGCTTGGCGCGACCTTCGCGCTGCTGCCGTTGGAGTCACCTGTCGAGGAGACGTGGTACTCCCACGAAGCGCATCATGCCCCCGACCGTCGGATCATCGACCGCGATGCCGCGGCCGAGACGGAACCAGACACATCGGACGAACCCGCCACGCCAGTTCCCTGACAGCCTTCAGCGAGCGGCGTCCCGGCCTCAGGAATACGCCGCATATGACGGCAAAAAACTCGCGTCGAGAGTAGTTGGCGGTCGTCCGACCATCTGCTACCATGCCGCCGGGAGTGGGAACGTAAATCGTTCCCGCCGGCACGCCGCTGTAGCTCAGCTGGCAGAGCGACGCTTTCGTAAAGCGTAGGTCATCAGTTCGAATCTGATCAGCGGCTCTCTGCAACCCCCACCCACGCCTCGACTTCCGTCGAGGCGTTGTCGTTCAAGGCGTGATGAGGCCCATCAATCGTTTCCCAAGGCCCCAACTCGTTTTCCGGCAGGTCACGCGGCAGTTCCTCGAATTCGAGCGACCGCTGGGCCCGAAAGACCGCATTTCATACGCCCGCCGTGACCACCGGTTGAAGCGTGAAAACACCGAATTCCAGTTGCCGGACCGCTTCGGCAAGTCCCGCCACGGTGCTCCGGCATGGGCGATCCGGATCACCGCGTCGACGAACAGTCGGTTGTCCGCCCCAAGCCCGCCGGGATCCCCTGCTCGACCCGGCGGCAATGGTTCAATGCGGGTCCATTCCTCATCCGTCAGTTCGTGGCGTCGAATCATCAAGGCGTCCTGGCCGATACGAATTCCTCGGAAACCAGGAACCCGGCGTGACCCTGAAATGTGATTGTCGCCAAGCTGAGTGTTCACCCCCCCTTAGCCGAAATCCCGGAACCTTGGGAGCGGAACATGGGGGCGCGCCGAAAGTCTCGACGATCGCGCGACGTGGATCCCGCCGCGCGGGTTCGACGTCGGGTTGGGGCGCACAGGTGCTCCACGTAATTTCGACATCGGTCCTTGAGATCGTGGGAACGGCGCGTTTGTAAGTCCAGGACCGGAGGCCCGGCTATGACAGGAGACGCGGGAGGAACTGTCGGTCGACGCATGGTCGATGAATCGCCCTCTGGAGAACCACCCGCGACGCCCAATCGCGGCTTGACATCGGCGTTTCCCGACTTGAGGATGACACCCGCATCGAGACGAACTCGCAGCGCCACGGGAGTCGATCATGCGGCTGGGAACGGGAACGACACTGATCGAGCATGGGCAGGTCTTTGATGGGACCGGCCGACCGCCGCTTGCCGATGGCGCCGTGTTGCTGCGAGATGGGCGGATCAGTTACGTGGGGCCACGATTAGGATTGCCGCCGTTACCCGACGATGTGCGGCGGATCGACGCACTCGGAGGGACAATCCTGCCGGGACTGGTCGAGGCCCATTTTCATGCGACCTACTTTGATGTCGCGGCGCTGGAAGACCTCGACATCAAGTACCCCGTCGAGTACGTGACGTTGCTCGCCGCGCACAACGCGCGGCTCGCGCTCGAATGCGGCTACACGGCGGCCCGCAGCGGGGGAAGCCTGTTCAACATCGACGTCTGGCTGAAGAAAGCGATCGAAAGCGACGTCTGTCTTGGGCCGCGCATGACCTCGAGCGGTCGCGAAATCTGCGGCGTCGGCGGGCTGATGGATTGGAATCCCGATTTCCGCAAGATCGGCATGGAAGGGCTCGTCCTCCTGATCAACGGTCCGGACGAAGCCCGCGCGGCGGTCCGCAAGCTGGTCAAGGATGGAATCGAATGGGTCAAGACCTACCCGACGGGGGACGCCGCCGCGCCCGACACGAACGATCATCACACGCTGTGCATGACCTTCGAAGAGATGCACGCGGTGGTGGCGACGGCGCACAACCATGGGCTGAAGGTGACGGGGCATTGCCGCGCGACGGCCGGGATCAAGAACGCGCTGCGGGCGGGGTACGACGCGATCGAGCACGGAACGTTCATGGACGATGAAGCGCTCGAGTTGCTGCTGGCTCGCGACGTGCCGTGTGTCCCGGCGCTCTACTTCGAGTACGCCTCGGTCGCGCGCGGTCCGGAATTCGGGTTGCCGCCGGCGGTGATCGCGGGGCATCAGGAGACGTTGGAAGGGGGCGCCGAGAGCGCCAAGCGGATTCTCCGTGCAGGAGGGCGGTTGGGGATGGGAGGCGACTACGGTTTCGCCTGGAATCCCCATGGGGATTACGCCCGCGAGCTGACCTTCTTCGTCAACTATGTGGGGCTGACTCCGACCGAAGTTTTGACCTGCGCCACGAAAACCGGGGCCGAAATCATGGGCCGCGGCGCCGAGTTCGGCACGCTGGAGGTCGGGAAGCTGGGCGACGTGCTCGTGGTCGCGGGGGACGTGCTCGCGAACTTCGCGCTCTTGGAGGATCGCACGAACTTCGTCGCGGTGCTGCAAGGGGGCGTCGTCAAAGCGGGACGACTCGCGCGGTCGGCATGGAGTGGATCACGATGAGGGATGGCCCATGGCTGGGGTCAGTCGACTTGGCCTGCCCTCGAATGACGCGAGATTGATCGCGCCGTTCAGAGAATTCCCATCATCGTGTCAAGGCGGTGGCTCAGCGGCGTAAGCCTGAGAGGGATCTCCGAGACGAGAAGACCACTGGCGAAGCCAGTGGCACACGCTCAAGCATCCTGTCATCAAGGCGCTGGGGTCGGACGAA
This sequence comes from uncultured Planctomycetaceae bacterium, assembly GCA_964427725.1. GTDB lineage: Bacteria > Planctomycetota > Planctomycetia > Planctomycetales > Planctomycetaceae > DSVQ01. The sequence continues at coordinate 13,838 of CAYRVS010000080.1, forward strand.
GAGGCCTGACCCCAAGCCCCCGTGATGGATGGGTGCGTCGGTGGGGTGGTCGCTTACAACAGGCCCGCGAGGGACGAGATGATCGACGACGCGGGGCCTGAGGTCTCGGCACCGGTCCACATCGTGGCGAGTCCTTCCCACATCAGCCAGCCGTTGACGCCGACGAGCGCCGAGGCGGCGATCACCATCAACGGCGCGAACGTCCCCCAGGTCGGTTCACGCGGCCCGGCGGCGACGGGCGCGGCGAATTCTTCCTCTTCCTCGCCGCCGTCGAGATCCCCCTCGAACTCGTCGCTAAAGGCTTCATCACTCGCATCGACGACCTCGTCTTCGTCGGCGGCGCTCAGAATTTCGTCGGAGACCGCCGCGTCGAGGTCGTCGCTGAGATCGAGATCGGCGACCGATTCTCCGGCGGCGAGCGCGCCGCTCAGTCCACCGGCGAACGCGGGGGCTTCGCCGCTGTCGTCGAGCATCAGGACGGCGGTTTGATCGGACGCCAGCTCGCCCGACAATGACGGGGTCTCTTCGTCCTCGTCCTTGGTCTGACGTTGCGGCCGTTTCGGGACCGGAATTTCGTCCTGACTCTCGTCGGCGAGACTGAGATCGGCGAACGGGTCGATTTCCTGCGTCCCCCCGAGATCGGCGGCGAGATTCATGTTGCCGTCGGTCTTGCCGAGCGAGATCCCGCTGTCGACGCCGCTGAGGGACAGCCCGCTGTCGGCGGCGAGCGTGATCCCGCTGTCGGAAGCCGCGAGGGAGATGCCGCTGTCCGAGGCCAGGGTGATGCCGCTGTCGGCGGCTTGGAGCGAAATGCCGCTGTCTTCGGCCCCGGCGGCGTCCTCTTCCATCAAGACCGAATCAGACCCGGTGTAGGGGCCGGTCGCGGCGAGGGCGGGGTTGTAAGCCGGCGCGTCATCGTCGAAATCGAGGACCAGCCCTTGATCGGAATCGGCTCCGGCGAACGGGGTCGCGGGGGTTTCGTCTTTGGGGATCGAGAAGGCGGCGGCGGAGTCGGTGAGGGCCTGCACGTCGCTGCTGGAGGGGGCGCTCTTGGTGGGAATCTGCGCTGCGGATCGTCCCAATTGGATGTCGCTGTCGCTCGATTCGGACGCGCCCGGCGTGAAGACTTTCACATCGCTGGACGAGGGACCGGAATCATCCAGCAGGAAACTCTCGCCCGGTTCGTGAACCGGCTGCGGGGGCGCGCCGCTGAGCGCCTCTTCGTCGAGTTCGAGGAAGTCGGTCGAGGAAGTCGATTCCGGCTCGCTCGCGAACCCCAAAGTGTCGTCAAAGTCGATGTCGTCGACCGTCGGCAGTTCTTTGGTCGCCTGCAAGCGGCCGGATTGAATCAGCGACGTCAGATCGTCGTGGCGGAATTTGAACGTGCCGCGATCAGGCAAGGCTTTCAGCTCTCCCGCGTCGACCAGCGATTGAATGGTGGTCTCGTCGATCCCGAACAACTGCGAAATGTCTTCGACGGTGAGAAACTTCTTGGCGGACACACCAGACTCCCGCGGAACCAGCGGTGGATGGGAATGACGGGGACCGCCGCCGACCCGCGAAACGTCGCGAGATGGTGGCGTGGCGTCCCTCTCCATAGACTAAGTGGCGTTCCGACCCGATGCCAGACGGAACCCCCTGAATTGTCCGGAAGCCGAGTTGCCGAAACGCCACACCCCCGAGCCGTCGACACCCGGCGGGAGCTTGGCGCGCCGATCCCCGAAGGTCAGCCACACATGGTCCCCACCACCTTGGGAGTCTTTCCGCAGGTCCGCATGCGCCGGTTGCGCCGGACGGAATGGTTGCGCCGCATGGTGCAGGAACACCACCTCACAGCGGCCGACTTCCTCTGGCCAATCTTCGTCCATGACGGGGTCGACCGCCGAACACCGATTCCCTCGATGCCCGGCGTCGAACGGCTCAGTCTCGATCTGTTGCCGCGCGCCATCGAAGAAGCGGTCGCCCTGGGAATCCCGGCGATCGCCATATTCCCGGCGACCGATCCCGCGAAGAAGACTCCCGATGGCGACGAAGCGCTGAACCCTGGGAACCTCGTTTGCTCGGCGGTCCGCGCGATCAAACAGACCGGCTTGCCGATTGGCGTCGTCTGCGATGTCGCCCTCGATCCCTACACGACCCACGGGCAAGACGGCCTCGTGCGTGAAGGCGTGATCGTCAACGACGAAACGTTGGAGAAACTCGGGCGGCAGGCGGTCGTTCAGGCGGAGGCTGGCTGCGACATCATCGCCCCGTCGGACATGATGGACGGCCGGATCGGCGCGGTGCGACAGGCGCTCGACGCCGCCGGCTTCACCGATGTGGCGATTCTCTCCTACGCCGCGAAATACGCCTCCGCTTACTACGGTCCCTTCCGCGACGCCGTCGGTTCCAAGGCGAACCTGGGATCGGGCGATAAACGGGCCTATCAGATGAACCCCGCGAATGGAGACGAGGCGCTGCGCGAAGTGGCGCTCGATCTCGCCGAGGGGGCCGATCTGGTCATGGTCAAGCCCGGGCTGCCGTATCTCGACATCGTCCATCGGGTCAAAGCGACGTTCGGCGTGCCGACCTTCGCGTATCAGGTGAGCGGCGAATACAGCCAGATCGCGGCGGCCGCGGCGCAGGGGTGGATCGATCGTCAGGCGACGATGCTGGAGAGCCTGCTGGCATTCAAACGCGCGGGGGCGGACGGCATTCTGACCTATTTCGCGGTGGAGGCGGCCAGGGCGCTGCGGACCTGACGTAGGATCGCAGCGGTAGGGGGGCTTCTTGGCGCACCGCGATGCTCAACATGGAAGGTGTTACGAACGCGGCGGGGTGCGTCAAGAAGCCCCTCGCTCGGAGAGTACATCAAACGTGAAGACCACTGGCGAAGCCAGTGGCACACCATGCAGACACTATGCAGGATGAGCGGCGCACTGGGGTTTCAACCAAAGGAGCAAACAATGGTTATGCGGGCGTGGTGGGTGGTCTCGGTGGCCTGGTTCGCGGGAATGGTCACGGCGACGGGGTTCGCGGAAGAGGGAGTCGTCACGAAGGCGTTCGTCGATGGCGAAGGCCCCGGGTGGACGCTCCTCACCGGGGACGACTTCGAGAACGTCAACTGCAACGACGACACCTGGACTTGGAAGGACGGGGTCGCTTACTGCACCGGCGAACCCGTGGGGGTCATCAAGTCGAAAGTCCCCTACACCAACTTCGAGCTGGTCGCGACCTGGCGGCATCGTCGCTCGGGTGGGAACTCCGGCATCTTCCTCTGGGCCTCGCCCGAGGCGCTCAAGGACATCCCGAAGGGGACGCTTCCGAAAAGCGGCATCGAGGTGCAGGTGCTCGACCACGGTTATGCCGAACAATACGAGAAGAACAGCGGCAAAAAACCCGACTGGTTCACCACGAACGGCGATGTCTTCCCTGTGGGGGCCTCGAAGATGAAGCCGTTCCCCCCGATCAGCCCGAGCGGCGAACGGAGCTTCCCCCGGAAGAATCTCAGCAAGGGGATCGACCAGTGGAACCACTACTACGTCCGGGCGATCAACGGGGAAGTCCGGCTGTGGGTCAACGGCGAAGAGGTCTCGGGGGGAAGTGACTGCAAGCCGGCGACGGGCTTTCTGTGTCTGGAATCGGAGGGGGCCCCCGTCGAGTTTCGCAACATTCGAATCCGAGTGTTGCCGTAGGGCGTAATCGCCTGTGGCTCGCGGCAAAACCCTGCGATGGAAATCGTTCGCGCGATGTAACATCGCCGGTGGTGGAGACAATCCCCGGTGTGGGCCGATCGTTGCATCGAGTGACGACGCGATTCCACGCTTGAGGCGTTTGCCCGAGAGGGGTCGTATGCCCGGTTCCGTTCGAGGTGTCGTTGGTGGCTGTTGTCTGGTCGCCGCCGTGGTGCTGGGGGGATCGAAGGGCGACGGAGCCCCGCCCATCGGTTTGGCGCAGTGGGACTTCGACCGTCGCGCGACCGCGATCACGTCGCCGGAAGCGCGAAATGCCGTCTCGCCGGGTGTTTGGCGGGGGACGACCGAGAACCGTTACAGCGAAGACGTCCCGGCCCCTTACATCTACGATCCGCTGACGAAGCGGTCGCGGCCCAATCGGGCCAGCGCGGTCTTCCAGGGGGCCGAGCGGTCAAGCGATGCGTTCGTCGTACCGGTCGATTTCGCTAAGCTCGGCCTGTCAAGCGGCAGTTGGACGTTGGAAGGGTTCGTCAAACCCGATGCGATGGCCGGTGCCGCCGATGCGTGGGTGCTGGGCAAAGCGGCCACCAGCGAACAAGGAGCGGAACTCTCGGTCGATTTCATTCGGCTGCACAATCATGGTACGACGTTCTTCGGAGTCCATCACCGAACAAGCGGGAACGATCGAAACCGCCAGGGGTTGGGGCATTACAGTTCCACGTCGCGACTCGATGGGCGCGATGTCCGCTGGCGACATGTCGCCGTGGTCTACGATGCCGCCTCGAAGACGATGACCGGTTGGCTCGATTATCATCTCACGCGTCGCACACCCCTCGCGGAACCGTTGACGTGGGACGCCGGCCCGATCCTCATCGGCGGTCGGCCCGATCATTGGGGGATCCTCGGGCTGATCGATGAAGTCCGCCTCTCACGCGGGGCGCTCTCTCCCGCCGAGTTCCTGCGGGCTCGAGCCGATGCAATCGAGGGAGCGACGTTCACGTCGACCCAAACCGTTGTTCCGCTCGACGCCGGCTGCTACGACGTCAAAACCCACTTCGGGGCCGCGGGCGATGGGAAAACCGACGACACCGCCGCGTTCAACAACGCGTTCGCGCACCTCGCAAGCAAGATTCCGCTGGCCTACAACACGCTGATCATTCCGCCGGGGGAGTATCTGATCACGGGAACGGTCTGGTGCTCGCGGTTCATCGACGTCAAAGGGGCCGGGCCCGACCAGACCGTCCTGCGGCTGAAGGACGGCGTTTTCACCGATCCGGACCAGCCGAAACCCGTCCTGCGGATGAGCTCCACCGAAGGGGATCCCGGGTCGCATCCCTGGGTGAACGGCAGCAGCATTTCGATTTATCTCGACGGACTCACAATCAACACCGGCCGCGGCAATCCGGGGGCGAAGGCGCTCGAGTATCACTCGAACAACGTCGGCCGGTTGGAACACGTCGTCCTCAAGTCCGAGGATGGCCAAGGGGTGCTGGGGCTCGACCTGATGCATCACGACGTCGGCCCCGCGCTGGCGAAGTACGTCACCATCGAAGGCTTCGACATCGGCACGGCGATCCGCTATCAGGAATACAGTCACACGTTCGAGCATCTGACGCTGAGGAATCAACGGGTGATGGGGATCCGCAACCAGGGAAACATCCTCGCGATCCGCGGCCTGAAGAGCATGAACCGCGTTCCGGCGATCGTCTGCGAAGGGGCGAACTCGATGTTGACGCTCCTCGATTCCGAATTATCGGGGGGCGCGGCGGATCAACCGGCGATCCAGGCCGCCGGCGCGCTCTATGCCTTACGGGTCAAGACGGCCGGGTATGGCCACGCGATTGACAAGGGGGTGTTCAATCGGGAGACCAAAGAGTCGACGACGGAGCGGATCGCCGGTCCCGATTTGGACGAGTACATCGGGGACCGCGCGGTACCCGGCTTCGGCGATCCGAAAGGCGCGCTGAAGCTGCCAATCGAAGAGACCCCCGAGCCGCCGTTGCCGCCGGTCGACGAATGGGTCAGCGTCGCCCGGTTCGCCGAGCACAAGGTCGGGAATGATTGGTCGCCGGCGGTTCAACGGGCGATCGACAGCGGAGCGAAGGTGATTTACTTTCCGCGTACCGAGTCGTACGAGTACCGCACGCCGATCCGGTTGCATGCCCCGGTGCAGCGCCTCGTCGGCTTCGGCGGCGAAGTGAATTGGCATCCCGACGTCTGGCAACGACCCGCGGAGTTTCAACAGACCGATCCCGATTCCGGGTCACCGCCGCTGCTGATCTACGACGAACCGAATCCTGAGCATGTCGTGGTGCTCGATCGCCTCGGCTGTCAGCATGTGCGGCATGCCTCGCCGGCGACGCTGGTCCTGCGGAGCAGTTCCCCCGATCGCTACAGCACGGGACTCGCGGGCGGGAAGCTCTTCGCTGAAGACATCGGCGGGGCCGATTGGCACATCGACCATCCGCAACGGATCTGGGTGCGGCAATGGAATCCCGAGAGCCACGCCGCCGGCCCCTGCATCCATACGCGCGGCGCGACGCTGTGGGCGCTCGGCTTCAAAACCGAGTACGAAAGTCAGAAGTTACTCGCGGAAGCGGGGGCCCAAACCGAAATTCTGGGGGCCTTCATCTATCCGATCGGCAAGATCCCCGAAGACCGTCCGCTCTTCGAGAACCGCGACTCGGCGATGGCGCTGATCTATGGCGCGAGCGTCTATCAATCGAACCATAAGATCCATGTCCGCGACCGCCGCGGCGACGAGGTCCGCGACTACGGCAACGACGTCTTGACGTGGCCCGGCAGCCGCGCACGGATGGATCTGTTCGTCACCGACGGCCGCGCGGAATGATGTGGGGCTCGAATGCCCAGGAAACGCCTTCCCTGGGCGTCTTGAGAAACATCAAATCGCGAAGTCGGTCACGCGGCCGAAGATCCGGTCGATCAGATCCTGTGACAGTTCCACCCCCGGCCCGGTGCCGCCGTTCATGTCCGTCGGATTGATTCCGCAATAGACCGACCATGGTCCCAGGTGCCGCCACCGCCCGGCCCGTTTCGGTTCGGTCGGTAAGACCGGCGTCGTGCAGCGGTTGCAGCTGATCGTCGAAAACCCCTGGCTATGGAGCGGGTTCACGATCACCCGGTGCTCGGCGATGTAACGTTCCATCTGCTCGTCATGAAAATTGACGAGGGGATTGACCCGCACGCAGTTCATCGGCGGATCAACCGACAAGATCGGCGTCCGATCGCGTTTGCCCCCTTCGGACCGCCGCAGACTGCCGATCAGGCAGTCGTATTCCCCCCGGACCTTCAGCAGCGGCTCGGTCTTGCGCATATCACAGCATTGCTGCTGACCTTCCGCGGTAAGGTAGAGGACGCCGTACTTGGCCGTTTGCTCGGCCATCGTCAGTTCGGGTTTCAGCGTGATGATGCGCAGACCGTAGTCGAGGGCGATCCGATCGCGGGTTTCGAGCGTCTCCTGGAAATTGACGCCGGTATCGACGAAGAGGACCGGGGTTTCCAGTTTGAGCTGCGACATCATATGGCAGACGACGCTGCCGGCCTGTTGCATCGCCGAGAGCGCCGCGAGGCGCTCGCCGAAGACCTGCTTGGCCCAGCGCAGCAGTTCCTGCGGGGTTCGCTCTTCGAAGGTCTGATTCAACGGGGCCAAATCGGCCTGCGTCAACTTCGGCATCCGTCGGATTCCGTCATGGACTCAATCAACTGGGATGCCCAGGGAAGGCCTTCCCCGGGCGTTGTCGCGCTCACCGCCCCGGCGCGTCGATCTTGATGTGCAAATCGCGCAGTTGCCGCTGGTCGACCGCCGACGGCGCGCCGGTCATCAGATCCGACGCCTTCTGAGTCTTTGGAAACGCGATGACGTCGCGGATGTTGTCGGTACCGCCGAACATCATCACCCAGCGGTCGAGCCCCAAGGCGATCCCCGCATGCGGCGGCGCGCCGAACCGCAGCGCGTTCAGCAGGAAGCCGAATCGCGACTCCGCCTCGTCCGGCGTGATCCCGATGAAGTTGAAGACCTTCTGCTGGACCGCGGGATCGTAAATCCGCACGCTCCCCGAAGCCGCCTCGTAGCCGTTGCAGACCAAATCGTACGATTGTGCCCGAATCTTGCCGGGATCGGTCTCGAACAGCGGAATGTCCTCGTCGACCGGCTGACAGAACGGATGATGCTCCGCCTCCCAGCGCTGCTCTTCCTCGTTCCAGGCGTACATCGGGAAGTCGAGCACCCACGCGACCTTCAGTTCGCGCGGATCGTAAAGCTGCAGCTCTTTCGCGAGCCGGTTCCGCAGCGCCCCGAGCGCCGCGCTCGAGACCTTCGTCGTGTCGGCGACACAGAACACCAGGTCGCCCGGTTGCGCTCCCAGCCGTGCGATCAGTTTCGCCTGATCCTCCGCCGAGAAGAACTTCGCGATCGGCGAATCGAGTTCGGTCGCCGATTTGACCCGGAAGAAGGCGAGCCCCTTGGCCCCGTAGTTCTTGACGAATTCGGTCAGTTCGTCGATCGCCTTGCGGCTGTATTTCTCCGCCGCGCCGACGACCCGAATCCCGCGAACCCGGTTCCCGGCGGCGATCGTTTGCTGGAAAACCGAGAACCCGCACGCGGCGGCGATGTCTCCCAGATCGACCAATTCCATCCCGAATCGCAGATCGGGTTTGTCCGACCCGAACCGCTCCATCAC
>CAYRVS010000081.1:0-21558 GCA_964427725.1 uncultured Planctomycetaceae bacterium
GTTGGACGACACCCTTTGTTACTGCTTTCACATCTCGCGGCGGAAAGTCGTCAACCACATCCGCGTCCATCAGCCCCGCCGCGCCAGTCAACTCGCCGACTGCGGCGGCGCGGGGACCGGCTGCGGCTGGTGCATCCCCTTTTTGAAACGCTGCTTCGAACAGGGCGTGACGTCGGGCGCGACGCAGGCCGACGACATCACCCCCGCCGACTACGCCCGGTTGCGCGCCGAATACATCCGCGCCGGCAAAGGGAAACCCGCCCCGGGAGCGATTCCGTTGCCGGAGTAAGCCGAATCGAACGGAACGTCAGGTTCAGACCGTCAGGTCAGGTCGGTCGGTCTGAGATGGAGGCGGAGGTTGGCTCGAATCAGGAGACGACACTGCGACATTCGATGAATGGGAATGCCAAACGGCGTTTCCGTTGCGAACTGAGCGTGTGCCACTGGCTCCGCCAGTGTGATGGGCTCACCAAGGCTCACGAAGCGCAAGACCACTGGCGGAGCCAGTGGCACACGGCCGATTGGTCTCGTGATTCACTGACCCCCGACGAGCTCCGCCAATCGTCGCAGCTTCGGTGGAAACAGCGGCAACGCGACCTCCGGGTCGGCCAATTCGGGATGCCACATCTTCTCCCACTCCAGCGAGTGCCATCCGTCGTAGTGCGCCGTCAGCAGCCCACGCAGACACTCTTCCGCGGGAAACTCGCCTCCGAGAAACAGGACGTAATCGGCATGCCGATGGCCCGCCATCAGAGTCGCCGCCTGGCGCGCGGCCGCCGCTTGCTCGGTGGTCGTCGCGCGCTCCGGCAGCAGCACCGAATCCTTCCAATGCGTATGCCGCACCCACGGCCGCAAGGTTCGCCACGTCTCGACCAACGGCTCTTGATGGAACCGCCACGGATGATGCGTATCCCAGACCAACCCGACCCGCGGGTGATCAGCCAGCCGCATCACCTCCGCCGCCGGTTCGGAGGCCGAGAAGTCGCCATGCGTTTCCAGCAGAATGTCGAGCCCATACGGAACCGCGCGTTCTCCCAAGGCCCGCAAGCCCTCCGCGATCCACCGCAATTGGTCGGCACGTTCCGGTCCCGTGGGTAGGACATCGCCGAAGACGCGAATGAAGCCCGCGCCGAGCGCCGCCCCCAACTCCAGATAGGCCCGGCCGATATCGAGTTGCCGCCGCCGGGCCTCGTCGCCGGGTTCATCAAACTTGATCGACGAGGCGAGCCCACAGACCGCGAAGCCGGCTGCGTCGAGTTCCCGACGACGTGTACTCCACTGTGCGGGCTGAAGTTCGGGAATCAGCAGCAGATTGGTCTCACGCGTCAGCAAGCGGAGCTCGACCCCGTCGTACCCGTACCGGGGCCCCTGCCGCAAGACGTCCTGCCAATCCCAATCAGGCGTCGCCAGCGTCGAAAAGGAAAGTTTGAGCGGAGCCATGGGGAATAGTTCTCTTGAGCAACGATGCCAGCCCGCAGCGTCGACTCCATGTGGTGGATTCTCGGCGGGATCCCGTCTCTCCGCCTTCAACCTTCAACCCTCCACCTTCAACCAGGCCTCATTCCCGCGCCGCCGTGATCGCCTCCGGTAGCCGCTGCACGCGGCCTTCCTTGTCAACACACGCCAGGGTGCTGGCCGCTGTCGCGAGGAGTTGCTCCCCCCGGAAGAGCCGATAGCTGTGTTCGATCTTCACGGCGGAGACCCGCTCGACGGTCGTCCGCAACGTGAGGAGGTCGTCATACCGCGCCGGGGAATGATAGCGGCAGTCGAGCTTGACGACGACCAGGAACAGCCCCGACTCCTCGACCTCCCGATAGCAACCCCCTTGGGCCCGCAGCAGTTCGGTCCGTCCCATCTCGTAGTAGTTCACGAACTGCGCGTGGTGCAGAAAGCCCATCGCGTCGGTCTCGCAGTAGCGGACGCGGATCGTAAGCTCATGCTCGCGCAACATGCCGACGGGGGTCTCGCGGGAGGAATGGACTGTTGGAGGCAGCGGACGGAAGCCCCCGGACAGCGTTCCCTGGGCTTCAACGGGTGTCTTCAAGAATTGACCAGCAGCGGTTTCTCGTACGTCCGCCCCTTCGCCGCCGTCCGTTCGTCACACGGTTCGGACGCGGGGACTTCGAGGGCGATCTGATAGAGCCGCCGACCCGCCGCCGTCGGGTAGTTCCCGTCAAGACACGCCTGACATAGCGACGACCCGGGCAGATCGACGCTGCGGGCGATCGCGGAGAGCGACAGGTAACGTAGGCTGTCGGCCCCCAACGCCTTCGCCATCCGCTGCTCGGCCTCGGCGGTCAAGCGTCCCTCGGGCAGGAACTTCGGCGCGAACAACTCGTCCACCGTCGACATGTCGATGCCGTAAAAGCACGGCGCGACGATCGGCGGACACGCCACCCGGACATGGACCTCCTTCGCCCGCCCCCGATCCTTGATCTGATGAATCAGCGCCTTCATCGTCGTCGAGCGGACGATCGTGTCCTCCACCAGCAAAACCCGCTTCCCTTCCATCACCTCGGGCAGCGGCGTGTACTTCATCCGCGCCTTGTCGGCCCGGCTCGCCCCCCCTTCGATGAAGGTCCGGCCCATGTAACGATTGCGGATCAGCCCTTCCTGGCTGGGGATGTTGAGGGCGTACGCCATCGCGTCGGCGGCGGCCTTCGCGGTGTCGGGGACCGGCACGACGATCGTGTCCCGCAACTCGCGATTGATCTCCAAATGCTCCTGCCGCGCCAGTTCCTCGCCCAATCGCTTCCGCGTGAGATAGACGCTCCGTTCATCCAGGGTGCTCGCGACGTTGGCGAAGTAGATCCACTCGAAAAAGCAGTGGGCCCGCGCGGGACTGTGAGCGAACTGATGCAACGCCAATTCGCCGTTCCGGATGATCACCGCCTGGCCGGGAAGCAGGCTGCGGATGTCCTCGTTGTGGAACCCCAGGTTCGCCAAGGCCACGCTTTCGCTCGCGGCCGCGAACATCGGCCCTTCCACCGCGTAGCACAACGGGCGAATCCCCAGCGGATCCCGCGCGACGATCATGTCCCCCTGCGCATTGAGGTAGACGATGTTGTACGCCCCGTCGAGCTGCCCGACGAGCCCCGCCAACAAGTCCTGCGGCGACGGTCGTTTATCGCCTTGCAACTGCTGCGCGATCAGGTGCATCAGGATTTCGGTGTCGGTCTCGCGCGAGAGATGAAAGTCGCGCCGCGTCAGGATCTCGTCGCGCAGCTCCTGATAGTTCGCCAGTTGGCCGTTGAAGCCGAAGCTGAACCACTTCGACTTCTCGATGTGGTGCCGCTCGAACGGCTGCGCGTAATTGACGTCGTCCTTCCCGCAGGTGGCGTACCGCACGTGGCCGATCGCGGCGACCCCTTCCAGCCGCCCCATCAACGCCTCGTAGCGGTCTTGATGATTGAGGTGGAAGACCTCCGTCACCTGCCCGACGTTCTTGTGAGTATGCAGCAGTTCCGACCGATCGGGGTCGAAGGCGGTCATGCCGGCGGCGAGTTGACCCCGGTTCTGAATCTCCAGCAGCAACCGCGGAATGTGCCGCGCCGACTTGCGCGGATCGCCGCCGATGGCGAGGCGACTGATGCCCCGTCCCGGGAGATGATAGACCGCCGCGATGCCGCACTCATGGAACAGATCGGCCATCAGTGTCCTTCCGGGTCGACTGAACCACTCACCGTGGCGGCCACCGGGCGTGATCGCCGCGGTGAGTCGCGGCGACGGCGTGTCACGCCGGTGTCGCGGGTCGTCGAAAACTATCATACCGAACCGCCGCCAGACAGCCAGTATCGGCGATGGCGATCGCGCGGTCTTTTTGCCGCGCGAGTCGGTTTTCCAAACCATCCGTCCCCGTTGAACCCCTCTCGGGGGGGCGCTATACTCCTTCATTCGAGCGGCGCGCCCGTCGCCCATGACCGATCCCGCCCGACCACCGTTCCAGCGAGTTGTTGCCCATGCCCGCCGATGTCGCCGAAAAGGAATCGCCCGACAAAATCGCCGCTCGTGGCCTGAAAGGGGTCGTCGCGGCCGATTCCATGATCTGCGATGTCGACGGCGACCTCGGCAAGCTGATCTATCGCGGCTACAACATCGACGACCTCGCCGTCCACAGCACCTTCGAAGAGGTCGCGTATCTCCTCTTCAAGGGGGAGCTCCCGACCGCGGCCGAACTCGCCGCGTTCCGGGGCCAACTCGCCGAACACCGGGCCATCGAACCCGAGTTGATGGCCTTTCTCAAAGGAATGCCGAAAGACACCCCGCCGATGACCGCGCTCCGCTCGGCGGTCTCGGTCTCGGCTCATTACGACGAGCTCGCCGAGGATTGCTCGCTCGAAGCGAACTATCGCAAGTCGATCCGGATGACCGCCGAAATGGTCTCGCTGGTCGCCGCGATCCGCCGCCTGCGCGCCGGCCTCGAACCGATCGAGCCCTTGCCGGAGTTGAGCCACGCCGCGAATTTCATGTACATGCTCAACGGCAAGGTCCCCTCCGCCGACGCCGAAAAGGCGATGGACCTGATCCTGATCCTTCACGCCGAACACGGCCTGAACGCCAGCACCTTCGCCGCTCGCGTCATCGCGGCGACCCTGTCCGACCTCCATTCCGCGATCACCGGGGCGATCGGTGCCCTCAAGGGCCCGCTCCACGGGGGGGCGAACACGGAAGTCCTCAAAACCCTGATGGAGATCGGAGCGGTCGATCGGGTCCAGTCGTACGTCGACGAAACCCGCGCCAAGAAAGGGAAATTCATGGGCTTCGGCCACGCGGTCTACAAGGTCGAAGACCCGCGGGCCAAGCACCTCAAGGAGCTCTCGCGCCGCCTCGGCCTCGAGACCGGCGACTCGAAGTGGTACGACATGTCGATCGCCATGGAGCAGGCCGTCAAAACTTCGATCAACCGCTACTGCAACGTCGATTTCTACTCGGCCAGCCTCCAGCACTATATGGGGATCCCCGGCGATCTCTTCACCTGTGTCTTCGCCGCGAGCCGCATCGTCGGCTGGTGCGCCCACGTGATCGAACAAATCAGCGACAACAAAATCATCCGCCCGTCGTCGAACTACATCGGCCCGGCGGAACGCACCATCGCCGCCACCCGCCGCTGACACCGATTCCACAATCACCCTGAAGCCGAGGGGCTACGCCCCCTCGGTCCTCCTCATACGCACCCCGCGAATCGCCGCCAGCACGGCGTCCATCGTCGGATAGCGCTCTTCCGGTCGCTTCGCGACCATCGTTTCAAACAACCGCTCCACGGCGGGATAAGCCTCGAGTTCCGCCCCGCGGATCGGTCCCATGGCCTGTCGTAACGACGGGACCGGTTCGTCGCGATGCGCCAAGACCCGGGCCATCACCGAACTCCCTCGATAGGGCACCTTGCCGGTCAGCAGGAACCACAGCAGAATCCCCAGCGAGTAGACGTCGCTGCGTGCGTCCGCGAGTTTGCTGTTGAGCGCCTGCTCCGGGGCCATGTAATCGACCGTCCCCAGGACATCGCCGGTCGCCGTCAATGATGTGTGGCGACCGTCTTCCCCCTCGTCCAGCATCCGCGCCAAGCCCATGTCGAGGATCTTCAGCCCCCCTTGATGGTCCCGCAGGATGTTCGCCGCCTTGATGTCGCGATGAATCACCCCACGCTCGTGGGCGAAACGCAACCCTTCGGCGATCGCTGCGAGCATGCCGAGCGCGACCTCGAGGTTCTGCGGCCCGGCTTGCTGAACCCACGCCGCCAGATCGATGCCGTCGATATACTCGAGCACCAGAAATTGTCGATCGGGAGTCGAGACCGCCTCCAACGTCTGCACAATCCGCGGATGGACCAGCTTCATCGAGACCCGGGCCTCGCGCTGGAACCGGCTCAGCATCTTCGGATCGCCCGCCAGGTTGACGTCCAGCACCTTCAGGGCGACGACTTCCTCGCTCTGTCGATGCCGCGCCTGCCAAACCGTTCCCATCCCCCCTTGGCCCAATTTCCGCTGGATCACATAGTCCCCCAGCAGCAGCGTCGCCCCCTGCTTCTTCGCGAGTCGGTCCACCTGCTCCGGCGTCAATCCGCCCGCCTGCCGGATCGTCCGCAATAGACTTTCCCCCGTCAAACTCAACCCCGCCTCGGCGACATACTGCTGCCAGCGGCCCAGCTCGCCGGGCCCCAAGAGCTGCGTCGCGGCGAGTTGTTTCAGGACATCGGCGATCGTCAGTTCCGGACCGAAAAAGTGATCCAAGGCCTCGTCAAGCGTGGGGAATCGCGACTGGTAATCCCCGCGCACCGGCTGTTCGCCCCGTTGGCGACGGTAGTCCAGCTCGATTTCCAGCAGCGAATGAAACAGGGTGGCTCGGATGCCGCCGACCCCTTCAAGGTATCGCTCGAGGGAGGGACGCTCGCCAAGCTGCCACTCCGACTCGAACCGGTCGCAGCGACGTTCCAGTTCGATGAGCTCGGTCAGCGATCGATCGGCCATGGAGCGTTTCCGGGGCACGACTCACCAGCCCTGTGGATCCGTCAGTGGTGAGTTCTTTCGCAGAGCATAACAATTCCGGACGGATTTTTTTCGCACTCCAAAAGCGGATTCCACGGCCATTCCCCGTAGCCGTTACGATTCTGATTTTGCCGGATTTCCCCACGGGGGCGAGGCTTCCGGCAGGGCCTTCGCTTGTTTCAAATTCGAGGCAACAGTTGTGGACGAGGGCCGAGAGTCAAGCGTCCAGAGCCTGAGGAAGCCCCCTGAAACCCAAGAGTTTCTTGCGCTAGACTCTTGGCTCTCGGCTCGAAATCCAAGGAAAAAGCCTTCCAAAGTCCACAAAGCGAAGGTCCTGGGCTTCCGGAGATGCGGAGCGACACGGCCACCGCGGCGAGTCGCCCGCCTGAGCTAACGGACGATTGAGGGGCTCACATCGTGCACCGGATGCGGGGCCGTCCGGGGGCCCGGCGGTCACGACGCGCACCATCGGCGGTTCGTGACTCGGTCCTCGGGATCGCGCGGTCCATGCCGGGCGTGACGGGCCACAGCACCTGGATTTACGTTCCATCACGCCATCGATTGGCGCGGCGGTTCTCTTGGGCGAGTCGCGCCGTCTCGGCGATTCGCTTGGCCCGGGTTTCCGGGCGCTTCGCGTTCAAGATCCACTCCAGAATGCCCCGCTTGATCGAGGGGGGAAACCGCTCGAAGTGGCCGGCGGCTTCCGGGTACGACGCCAACGCGGCTTGCAGATCCTCGGGAATCAACAACCGATCGACGTCATCCAGCCGCTCCCAGGAACCATCGGCTTGCGCGGCGGCGACCTTCGCCAGACCCGCGGGAGCCATCAGTCCCGCCGCCTGCATTTTGGCCACTCGTTCCCGATTCAGTTTCGACCAGTTGGATCCGGGCTTCCGCGGCGCGAACCACAGCATCGTCCGCGCGTCATCGAGTTTTCGCGGCAGGCTGTCGATCCAGCCGAAGCACAACGCCTCTTCGATCGCCTCCGCCGGGTCGACCCGGGGCCCCGCAGCCCCTTTCCTGCAGGTGATGAACCAGACGCCCTCGGGCCGGGTGTGATGCCGCTTTAGCCAAGCACGCCATGCGGCGCGGGTGCGGGGATGATACGAATTGCCGGGGGGCTCGGGCATCAGCGGGATCCGAATGCGGCCTTCGGAGAACACTTCTCTTGGCGTACACCAGCGTTTCTCCCCACACGCGTCAACTTGAGAATTACGCAGTCTATCGCTGGCGAGGCCGCGCGGGCGACCCGTAGACTTGCTACGTGATCGGATCGATTCCCCATGTCCGGCGCGCGACGATCCGGGGGCCACCCGCATCGGGAAGTATTGTCGCCCGCGCCGGTCTTGCACGACCCGCGCGGCGATCGGATGCGCACTCGGGGCAGAGGCGCGGCTCGTGAAATTCGCCTTCATCGTCCATCCTCTGGGGATGGTGACGCAGCAACTCAACGCGATCCAACCTTCGCCGAAGTTGCGCGCGACTTGGGGGACCGACCTCCCCGGTTTCTGCCGCCAGTTACAGGACGAAATCGAACTGGCCCGCGAACGGTTGATGAGTCCCCGCGGCGCGGCGGTGCGCGTGATCGACGAGCTGCCCAACCTCGTTTCGATCACCGGCGCGATCGCGAGTGGTCGCTTCTACGAGATTCCGCAGACGCCCGAGGAGCTGCTCGCCGATCCGAGCGCGGCGGCCGATTCGGTGTTGGAGGCGATCAGGCAAGCCGCCGCTTGGGGGGCCGAGATCGCCGGATTGGGTGCGCTCACGGGAACCTTGGGAGCGGGCGGGGCGCTCATCGCCGAGGCCGCGCCGATCGCCGTCACCACGGGAAACAGCCTAACGGTCTACGCCGCCGTCCGGAATGTCCTGGCGGTCGCGCGCGAGCTCGAGATCGACCTGGCCGACGAAACCATCGCGATTCTTGGGGCACCGGGCAGCATCGCGGCGGCGGCGGCGAAGTGGCTCGCGCCCCACGTCGGTCGTGTGATGTTGGTGGCGCGCGGCGCCTCGCCTCGATTGCAACGGCTCGCCGAGGAACTGCACGCGGAGGTTCGGACCTCGATCCCCGAAGCCGTGCGGGAGGTACGGTTGATCGTCTCGGCCACATCATCGGGGATGTGTCTTGATCCGGCATGGCTTCAGCCCGGAACCGTCGTCTGGGATGTCGCGGTCCCCGCCGATGTCATCCCCACCGCGACGCCCCGTGCCGATCTCTTGATCTTGAGCGGCGGACTCACGGCGCTGCCGCCCGGCGACGCCGATCGTGGCGGTTATCTTTGGTTGCATCGCGGCGTGATCCCCAGTTGTCTCGGCGAGACGCTGTTGCTCGCGTACGAGGGCCACCGCGAGAACTATTCGCTGGGCCGACAACTCGATCTCGGGCGGATCGAGGAAATCGGCACGCTCTCCGCGCGGCATGGGTTCGATTTCACCCGCAAATTCGTCGAAGGGTTGCCGCTGGAGGACTCCGCGTGGGTGACATTTCGGCAGCATCGGCACCGCGCGGTCGGGCGGCGCGCGAATTCACGACCGGTGAGTTCCAAGCCGGCGACCCATCCGCGTGATGACGGCGTCCACGAAGCTCAGCGGCAATTCGCGCGGCATCTCAATCCCGTCCTGTCGCGGTTGCTGGAGCATAGCGATCTCGTTCAGACGTTTGTCCGGGGCGAAGGGACGCGGTTGTACGATGCCGCCGGCCGCGAGTATCTCGATTTCGTCGCGGGGTTCGGGTCGGTCAATTTGGGGCATCAACATCCGCGCATCGTCGCGGCGCTGCATGAGGCGATGCGGCAGCAGGGGCCGGGGTTCATTCCAGGGCATGTCAATCCGTGGGCGGCGCGGCTGGCGGAACGACTGGTGTTGAGCGCACCCCCGGGGCTCGAGTTGGTGACCTTCGTCAACAGCGGGACGGAAGCGGTCGAGGCGGCATTGAAGTTGGCGCGCGCCGCGACCGGACGGACCCGGATCCTGAGCCTGGAACGGGGCTACCACGGCAAGACGCTGGGAGCCCTCTCCGTCACGGCGCACGGCGACTATCGCGTCCCGTTCGAACCGTTGGTTCCCGAGTGTCAACGGCTTCCTTGGGGGGACCTTGGGGCGTTGCAACAGGCCCTCGCCGATCATCGGGCGGCGGCATTTTTGGTCGAACCGGTGGCGGCCGAAGGGGGGATGTACCCGTTGCCCGTAGGCTATCTGACACAGGCCCAAGCCCTATGCCGCGCCGCGGGGACGCTACTGATCGTCGACGAAGTGCAGACGGGATTGGGGCGAACCGGGGCGCTCTATGCCGTCGACCATGTACGCATCACGCCCGACGTGATGTGCCTCTCGAAGTCGCTCGGCGGGGGCCTCATGCCGATTGGCGCGACGCTTTGTCGTCGCCCCGTCTGGGATCGCGCTTACGGAACCATCGACCGGTGTCTGCTGCATACGTCGACCTTCGGCGGCGGGACGCTGGCGTGCGCGGCGGCCTTGGCAACGCTGGACGTGTTGGAGGACGAAGCCCTCCCCGCCCGCGCCGCCACCCTGGGGACCGAACTGCTGACGTCGCTACGCAGGCTGGTCGATCGTTATCCCGTCCTGCATGAGGCGCGCGGGCAAGGGCTGCTGATCGGGCTCGAATTCGCTCCATTACCCGAGATGATCGCCCGACATTGGGCGCAACAGGCGGGACTGCTGCCCGACTTGCTCCCCAACCTCGAGGCCAAGCTGGCGGGGCTCCCGGCGTTCTATGTCATGCAGTCCTTGTTGCGGAAGCACGCGATCGTCACGCAAGTCTGCCGCTCGAATCCGGCGGTCCTGCGGATCGAACCCCCGCTGACCGTCACCGCCGAAGAGGTCCGTCGCTTCGTCAACGCCTTGGAAGCCGCGGTCGCCGAGATCGAACTGACCAATCTGATGTTCGCGACCTGTCTGTCGAAAACGGCCCGCGGAGAACTTGATTGGCGACAGGATCCCGGTTGAGGGAGTGGTGGCGGAACGAATGGCGTCACAGCCGTCCCGTACAGGTTCATCAAGCCGGATGGCGCGGCGTCTTGTCGCCGCGCGACCCGGCCGTGGTCGGCTGGACCACCCGGGAGGAATGCGATCGCGATCCCGAAAGCTACAGCGCCGTTCCCGCCGGGCGGTTCCGGGCATCGACATGGACGACATCCGGGGCGTGCGCGGCCAGTTCCGCCGCTTCATACTGGGCGTACGCGCAGATGATGATCAGATCGCCCGGATGGACCAAATGGGCCGCGGCCCCGTTAATGCAGATCGTGCCGCTATCGGGTGGACCCGGGATGGCGTAGGTGATCAGCCGATGCCCGTTGTGGACGTCGTAGATATGGACCTGCTCGAACGGCACGATGCGCGTGAGCGCCATCAGCGCGCTGTCGATGGTGACGCTCCCCTCGTAATGAAGGTTGGCGTCGGTGACGGTCGCGCGGTGGATTTTCGATTTCAGCAGCGTACGGAGCATGGATTCGGTATCTGGGCGAGGCGGGCGGCCTCGGAGCATTCGTCAAGTCGCCGGATGGCCCGTTTGCGTGGGCGACGTGATCCGCGGAAACGTCACCGGCGGGTTACGACACGTGGCCTTCCGTCGGCGAGGTGACCGCCGTCTCGAGCTCCTTCAGGAGTTGATCGAGCCGGAAGGGCTTGTAGAGGACCGATTTCAGCCCCATTTGGCGGGCCTTGACGATGGAGTGCGACGGATCGTACCCGAAACCGGTCATCAGAATCACGGGGAGATGCTCGTTGATGTCGCGAATTCGCACGAAACAGTCGTAGCCGGTCATGTCGGGTAGGCGAATGTCGACGATCACGGCGTCGTAGTGAAAGCTGCGGACCATCAGCAGCGATTCTTCGCCGTGATGGGCCGTCTCGACATCGCACCCGAACCGCCCCAACAGTTCGTGGGCCGCGATCCGGACCGATTCGTCGTTGTCGACCACCAGGACCCGCTTCTGCTTGAGCTTGGGCCGCTGCGGCCGCAACGTGACCGGCGGATTGGCGACCTTCGGGGCGATCGACTCGCCGACGCGATGGACCAGTTGCCGCACGCTGCGAGTGTGCTTGAGAATCCGTTGCAACCGTTCGCAGACCGCCGGATCGTGCCCGATATATCGTTCCAGAATCCAGGCGGTGTCGTTCAGGACTTCATCCACCGGCTGCGACATCTCGCGCAGGATCAGGTCGGCGCTTTCGGTCGCCGTCGACATCTTCTCGGCGACCAGCAGCTCGAGCGTATTCAAGGCGATCGCGACTTCACGACAGAAAAGCTCGAGGAACTGCTGGTCGTTGTGGGTGAACCCGCGCACCTGCCGGCTTTCGACGTTGAACGTCCCCAGGATCTGATCCTGAATGAACAACGGCACGGTCAGCGAACTGCGGGCGTTCGCCGCCCCTTGCAGATAGAGCGGATCGCGCGAGGTGTCCTCGCAGAGATAGCTGACCCCGGTCGCGGCGACGTGTCCCGTAACACCATGCCCTTGCGGTTCCGCGTACAGCCGGCGGCGCGACGCCTCTTCGGTCATGCCGACATCGAGCAGCAATTCGAGTTCGTTCGTCCGCCGATCAAGCAGCCGCACTTCGACGGTCTCGAACTCAAGGACATCCTTCGTGAAGTGGACGATCTTCTCCTTGAGCAGTCCGATCCGATCCTCGACGCTGAGTTCGACGAGATCCTCCGCCGTCAGCTCCCCGAGCTCCAGCCCCGCCTGATAGATCGCCTTGAGTTTCTGCCGGGCGATCATCTCGTCCGAGACGTCCCGGACGGTGACGACGGCGAGCTCCGCGTAGGTGACTCCCGCCCCCAGGACCGGCGCGGCGACGATTTCATAGTAGGTTTTCTCGCCCGTGCGGAACGTCGTCGCGCACCCCAGTTCCTCGTCGGCCTCGAATGGGGAGAAGGCGGGCCCGACCACCTCCGGGCACCCGAACAACTCGTGAAAGTTAAGGTCGCGTAAGTCGCCACGGCCCAACAGCCGTTCCAACCGCGTGTTGCACCACCGGACGCGCTGATCCCGGTCGATCACCGCGATCCCTTGGGGCAGATGACGGAGAATCCCCTCGAACTGCAGCAGATCGGGCAGGGATTGCGATTGCGTACCGCAAAGGAGCACGCAACGGAAATCGGACGGTGAGGTCTCCGGCCAGCGTGGCGGATGCTGCCACCGAACAACCTCGAAGCGGGGCTCGAGGGTCGTTTGCAACTCCGGCGGGAGCGCGTTCGGCTCTTCCGAACCGAGCAACAAAATTCGCGGCAAATCGGACACGGACACCCCGTCCCTCACGCATCGCATGGTCGATGAGATTATATAGAGTCCCGCGCATCGGGGGCAAATCGGCGACGGACGCAGGCCTTCCCAAGGAGCGGCGCGGCGTCAGTCCGCCGTGTCGGAAATGGTTGAAGGTCGAAGGTTGATGGTTGATGGTTGGAAAAAATCATGGAGCGGGGGTGACCCGGCATGTGGATTGTCGGTTGCGGGGCTTGATCTGCGACCAGACCGGCGGTTTCGCCGTTGGCAGAGTTCTCGTGACCATAGACGTCTCGCGGATCGAGACCACAGCCGAAATGACGGTCAATCCGATGGGGTGTCCGGTTGGCATCGGGGGGGATGTGTACGTACGTCACGATTCCATCCCACACGCTTGACACTCTTTCGACGGAAATCCTAGACTGCCCACCATCTACGAAAGACCGCGTATCGTGTCCGCCCGTTGTCGGCAGGCCGCTCGCGCTGATCGTGTTGCTTGCCGTCCGAGGTGCTTTCATGGCCGTTCCTGATCGTCGTCAATCGAAGTCCCGTTCGCGGAAACGCCGCAGCCACGACTTCCTCAAACCGATTCAACTTGCGGCTTGCCCGCAATGCTCGGCCCGCGTGCCGACCCATCTCGTCTGTCCGCAGTGCGGCTACTACCAAGGCCGGACGATGGTCGAGACCGAGGAATAACGCCCCATGCGGATCGCGTTGGATGCGATGGGGGGTGACTACGCCCCCGGTCCGAACATCGACGGAGCGCTCGCGGCCCTCAAAGAGTTCCCGGAACTCGAAGTGGTCTTGGTCGGTGATGTACCGACGCTGGAACCCTTGCTCGCGGCGGCCGGCGGCGTCCCGGATCGCTTGTCGCTCCACGCTTCCGACGGCGTGGTCGGCATGGATGAGAAGCCGACCGACGCCCTCCGCAGGAAACCGAACTGTTCCATCGCCGTCTGTTGGCAACTGATGGCGACCAAGGCGGTCCACGCGGTCGTGAGCGCCGGACATACTGGTGCGGTCGTCGCGGCCGGTTTGAAGACGCGGCTCTTCCTGAAGGGGGTCAAGCGCCCGGGGATCGCCGTCGCCATGCCGACCCTCAAAGGGAAAGCGGTCTTGATGGACGTCGGGGCTAACCCCGCCGCCCGCCCGGAACATCTGCTGCAATACGGCGTGATGGGCTCCATCTACGCCCGCGAAATTCTGGGGATCGCCACTCCTCGCGTCGGACTGATGAACATCGGCAGCGAAGACGGCAAGGGGAACGACCTCGTCCGCGAGACGCAGCTCCTGTTCGACAACTGCACCTTTCAAGATCGCTACCTGGGAAACGTCGAGGGCCGTGATCTCTATCAGGGAACCGCCGACGTCGTGATCTGCGAAGGGTTCCTCGGCAACGTCCTGCTGAAGGCCGCCGAGGGGATGGCCGAGATGTTCATGAAGACCATCTCGCACGAAATCTTCAACACGCTGCAAAGCGAAAAGCATCTCGCGAAGCAGGCGTTCGAAGCGCTCGACAAACGCTACCAATATCATGAGGCGGGGGGCGCGCCCCTGCTGGGGGTCGACGGCAACTGCATCATCTGCCACGGCTCCAGCAACGGCCGATCAATCTTCAACGCCCTCCGCGTCGCGCGGACGCTCCAGCATCGCCGGATCAACGAACAAATCATGGTCGAGCTGGAACGCGAAGAACCCGCCCCCGCCGCGTGAACCCGCCAAGTTCACGATCCGCGACCGGTCGGCGATCACGCACCTTGTTCGGGATTTACGATCGGGGTGGCGTCCACCCTCTGCGTCTTGATCCCTGCCGTCGAGATGGACCCTTCGACGCGACTCACCGCGGCGAAGCTTCGTTGAGACGCAACCAGTAATCCCCCAACCGACCAACCGCCTTGAGGAATTCCTGGAAGTCGACCGGTTTGCGGATGTAGCTGCAGGCCCCGTGGCGGTAGCTCGCCAAGACATCCTCCTCTTCCTGAGACGATGTCAGCACAACCACGCGAAGCTGTTGCAACGCGCGATCCTGCTGGAGTTGTTCCAGCAGTTCGAGCCCGCCCAAGCGGGGGAGCTTCAGATCGAGCAGGACCAAGCCCGGGGCCTGCGTGGGATCGCGGCCGGCGTAGTGGCCGCGGCCTTGCAGGTAGTCGAGCGCCTCAACCCCATCCCGCACGACGACGACCGAATTGCCCAACCCATGCTTCTGCAGGGCCCGCATCGTCAAGACGACGTCATCGGGATTGTCTTCCACCAGCAAGATCGACCGCGTGTCCACGTTCATGCTCCTATCCCCTGACCGATCGCACGGGTCGGCATCGCCGTGGCTTCCGCCTCCATCACTTCAGCATAGCTTCTCGCCGGACGATTCCTATCGGGGGAAACCCTAATGTTCGGCAGCGTCGTGACGCGATCTTGATCGTCGCGGGGCATGCGTGGGCGTCTCCTTCCACGCCGGTCGAGTGAGGTATGGCCCGGTTTGTGATGGTCGCACGCATGCTCTCGGTCCAGCATGCGACTCCATCGGCGCACCCGCTGATGATCCGACGTCCCCCGCGTGGATGGATGCGAACCCTTCCTTTCTCTCGGCTCATGGGGGAGACTGTGGATCAAATGTTGACGATGCGTAGGCGGGCGCGCGAGTCGTACCGACTCAACCGATCGCCCGAGACCGATCACAGGAGCACATCATGCCTGCCGCCACGTCGCGTCGCTGGTTCGGAGCTTGGTTGTGGAGTCTCATCGCCGGCTTGAGCTGCGTCACGACGCTGACCGCTGAGGAATTCAAGACGCTTGAGGGGCATACCGATCCGCCGTACGCCGCCCTCTATATCGCCGATGGGACGCGGCTGATCACGGGCGCTTTCGATAAGACCCTGAAGCTGTGGGATCTGAAGTCCGGGACGGTCCTCAAGACGATGCAGGGACATACGGGATTGGTCCTGTGCCTGGACCTCGCCCCCGATCAGACCCGGATCGCGAGCGGCTCGCTCGATAACACGATCAAACTGTGGGATCTCCCTCGGGCGCAACCCTTGGCGGAGTGGAAGCCCCATGCCGCCGGGACCGCCCTGGCCGTCAGCGCCGACGGCCAATGGATGCTTACCGGCGGTCAGGATCAGACCCTGCGGTTGTGGAACGCGGCCGATCGACAGTTGATCCGTGAGATCGGCGGGCTCCCCGCGCCCATCACCCATGTCGCGCTGCGGGCCGACAAGCAACAGCTTGCCGCCGCCGATGTCCGCGGCGTCGTCCATTTCTACAACCCAAACGACGGCGCGTCGCAAGGGACCGTGGGGGCTCATCCCGGCGAGATCACCGGGTTGGGTTATCCCCCCAACAACGCCTGGGCGATGACCAGCGGGGCCGATGGCTGGGTCCGCCGCTGGCCCAATCAACTCACGCCGCCAAAGGTGGGGACGGGGCATACGGGGGCGATCGTCGCGCTCAAGGTGAATCCCAACGGGCAGAACGTCGTCACTGCCGCCGCCGACCAGACCGTTCGCGTCTGGGGATTGGGGGATGGGGCCGAACAGCGAAAATTGGAGGGGCATACCGCCCCCATCGCCAGCCTCGCCATCTCCGCCGATGGGGCGCGTGTCTTGACCGGTGGGGGGGATAAAGTCCCGCGTTATTACGAGCTAGGCACCGGACAGCTTTTCAAGGCGTATCCCGAGCAGGCGACGGGGATCGTCGCGGTGGCGATTCACCCGAACAATCAGGAACTTGCCGTCGCCGATGGCTCGGGCGCGATCAAGCTCTATCGCGTCAATGAAGCCGACGAAATCCGCACGTTGGCCGGACATCCCGGCGGGACGCTGACCATTCAATATAGCCCCAATCATCAGTGGATCATCACGTCGGGGGCCGACAAGGCAATCCGCGTGTGGAACACCGGCGACGGCGCGGAGGTCCGCAAATGGGATCTGCCCGAAGTCTGTCGCGCGCTCGCCATCGCCCCCGACAGCGGC
The DNA here is from genome assembly GCA_964427725.1 of uncultured Planctomycetaceae bacterium. GTDB lineage: Bacteria > Planctomycetota > Planctomycetia > Planctomycetales > Planctomycetaceae > DSVQ01. The sequence goes on from CAYRVS010000081.1 coordinate 16,693, forward strand.
ACGATCTTCGCCGGCTGCGACGACCAGCAGGCCCGCCAATTGTCGCTGGGAGATGGTAGCCTGCTCCATACGTTCCCCGCGCTCGCCGAGCCGATCGTGGCGGTCGACATCAGCCGCGACAATCAGCAACTCGCGCTGGCGGGTGCCGACGGCCGCGTGCAGCAGTGGTTCCTCCCGCAGAAGCGGCTGTCGCAGTTCTTCCTCGCCGGCCATGGCGCGCGGGGGGGACTCGGTTGGGCCCCCGATCATCGGACGCTGGTTTACAGCGGACCCGAACAGCGCGTCATCATCGAACCGATTTCACTCCTCAACGCGCACCAAGCCGATGAGCAGCGCGTGAACGCCCTCGCGATTCATCCCAACAACGCCTGGCACGCCACCGTCGGCAACGACGGCCAAGTCAAGTTGTGGGACAGCGGCAGCGGCGGCCCGATCCGGCAGTTCCTCGGTCACCAAGGCCCGGTCAAAGCGGTCGCCTTCCGCCCCGATCAACAGCAAATCGCGTCGGGGGGCAGTGACCAGCGGCTGTTGTTGTGGAACATCAACGATCCTTCGCGGCCGCAGTACGACATCAAAACCCCCGCCGAAGTCACACAGCTCGCCTACAGCCCCGACAACAAGAAGTTGATCGCCGCCGGTGGCGATAACCTGCTTCGCAGCTATGAGCCGCAGCCGCCCAATCCGCCTCCCGCGCAGCCCCCGTCTCAGGAACCGGCACAAGTGACCGAGGGGCATACCGCCGCCATCGGCAGCCTCGGCTGGTCCAACGACAACAGCACCGGTTACACCGCCGCGAGCGACGGCTCGGTCCGCCTCTGGCAGATCGCGTCGATCGGCGCGACCGCGACCTTTTCCGGCCATCAAAGTCAGGTCTATGCCGTCGCGTGGGATCCCGCCGGGAAGCTCCTCGCGTCGGCGTCCAACGACAAGACGGTCAAACTCTGGGACGTCGCCACCGGGCAGAACCTGCGCACCTTTGCCGCACAAGGGGGGGCGATTTACTCGATCGCCTTCAGCCCGGATGGCCAGCAAGTCGTCACCGCCGGCGGCGACAAGACGGTGCGGGTCTACAACACCAACGACGGCGCGGAGCTCCGCCAGCTCGGCGGACCGACCGACGCGGTTTACACGCTCGCCTTCAGCCCGCAAGGCCAACAAGTCGCCGCGGCGGGGCTGGATCGCCAGATCTTCCTGTGGGATTACGCCTCGGGGCAGCTGACCCGGACTTTGAAGGGGCACCCCGACGACATTTACCGTGTCGATTACAACACCGCGGGAAACCGGCTGGTGTCGGTTGGGTACGCCGGGAACATCCGTATCTGGGATCCCGCGCAAGATCAGCCACTGCACACCCAGAAACTTCCCGTTGTGGTCTACTCGGCGGTCTACTCGCCGGCCGGGGACCAATTGGCGGTCCTTGCGAATGACGGGAAGATCTACCTATTGGAGGTCCCGCCGCAGGCGCGGTGACGCCCCCCCTCATGGATCCCGCCGGCTCGCCGGGGACTATGGCAACTCGTCGTCGGTCTCTTCCGGTCCGGCTTCGTGCATCTCGAGCTGTCGCATCTTGCGATAGAGGTTGCTGCGGTGGAGGCCCAGAATGCGGGCCGCTTCGCTCATGTTGCCGCGGACGCGGCGGATCGCCCGGCGGATGTACTCTTGCTGAAAGCGGTTGGTGGCGTCGCTGAGACCTTGGTCTTCCGTCGGCTCGAGCAACGTCTCCTTCGCGGGGGAGAGGATGAACGCCAGGTCTTCGACTTCGACCCGATCGGCGGAGGCGAGAAACGCCACGCGCTCCATCAGATTCCGCAGTTCGCGGATGTTGCCGGGCCAATGATGTGCCTGCAACCGCCGGCGCGCATCGGCCGACAGATGCAGTTTCGGTCGACGCGCCTGGGCCGCGAAATGGTGCAGGAAATGCTCGGCGAGGGGCAACACGTCGTCGGGACGGTCGCGCAGCGGGGGCAGTTCAAGCGTCACCACATTCAGCCGGAAGTAGAGATCCTCGCGGAACTTCTTCTGCCGAACCGCCTCCGCGAGCTTCGCGTTGGTCGCCGCGATCACCCGGACATTGATCGGGATCGACGCCGAGCCCCCCACGCGGGTGATCACCTTCTGTTCGAGGACCCGCAGCAACTTCGCCTGCCCACCGGGACTCATGTCGCCGATCTCATCGAGGAAGATCGTCCCTCCCTCCGCGATCTCGAACTTCCCCCGATGCATTTCGCGGGCGTCGGTGAACGCCCCTTTTTCGTGGCCGAACAGCTCGCTTTCCAGCAGGGTCTCGGCGAGGGCGGCGCAATTGACGGCGATGAACGGTCGCTCGCCGCGCGTTCCTTCGTAATGGAGCGCCTGGGCCGCGACTTCCTTGCCGGTGCCGCTTTCGCCCAGGATCAGGACGGGGAGATCGGTGTTGGCGAGCCGACCGATCGTGCTGCGGAGCGCGCTGATCGCCGGGCTGTCGCCGATGATTTTCGAGCCCCGCTTCACCTGCTCGGTGAGGACGCGGTTGGATCGCAGCAGATGCTCGCGCTCGCGGGTGTTTTCGAGCGCCGCCGCGACGGGGGCCGTCAGTTCGATCAGGGTGTTCAGATCCTCCGCGTCGAACGGGCCCGCGTGCTTGTTGATGACCTCGAAGACGCCGATCGGCTCGCGATTCGCCCCGAGCATCGGGACGCACAGCAGATTCCGCGTGCGATAGCCCGTCTGCAGGTCGACCTTTTGATTGAAGCGCGAATCGTGGTAGGCGTCGTCAATTTGTGACGGTTGCCGGGTCTGCAACACGTCCCCCACCAATCCGCGATTGTCGGGGATCCGCAGCGAGCCCCCATCGATCCCCAGCGCGGGTCGGGCGACCAGTTCGCGGTGCTCTTTGTCCCACAGGAAAATGCTGGCCCGATCGCATTCCAGGAGCTGCGTCGCCCGTTCGGCCACCTTTTCCAGCAAACCCTCCATGTCGACCAGCGTCACAAGCTCGGCGGCGAGCGACAGAATCTGCTTGAGTCGATCGGCCCGTTTGGCGGCTTGACTCCCCCGCGCGGCGATCTCCCAAGCCGACCCGACGTACAGCGCCATCAGCGCCGCCGCGCTCAACGTGTCCTCGCGCAGTCCCCGGCCCGCCATCAGCAGCAGGCTTCCGGGATGACAGCGCGACCGCAGCGGGGCGGCCAGGAAATTCCCCGCCCCCGCTCCGCCGCGTAAGCCGACCGCTTCCCGATCGAGCGCCTCCGCCACGAACGGCCATGGAATCTCCTCGCGCGACCAGCGGCCATGCTCGGCGATGACGGTCCATTCGGGGGTCCGTTCGACGAGCGCCACGTGCGCCGCGCCAAATTCGGCGGCGAGTTCCGTCATCAGCGGCCCCAGGAATTTCGCGGGTTCGGCGGCATCCAGGGCGCAGGCCGTCAATCGTTCCACCAGCTCCAACAGCCGATTGCCATCCGAGGCGGCAAACTGAGAGGGAGCTTGAGAAACATCGAGCCATTTCGGAATCATGTGTGACATTCCAGACACGGCGACATCTCAGTCAGTGTCATTATGGGACAGCCATGTCGTCAGAGAGTCAGGCATGACTCTTGGGCCGGGTGTTCATGACGACATGCGGCGACATCGAAATGATATCGATGGCCTCTAGGAATCCCAGTCGGAATGTCAAGATATTGACAACAGGGCGCGCTTTTTTGTGAACCCACGGATTTCGTAGTCTGTGATCGACACGGCTTCTGGGGGGTTTCCTGTGAGTGACACGCTTGTGTCAGTTGATCGGGGGGCAGGGGATCGTCGACGGAGAGCCGCGGGATCGCCCACCAGACGGCCCGACTGAACGCGATTAGGACTCGGGATCAGAGGGCTTAGAAGACGTCCGCGGGGTCGGCCGACTGCGCCTTGCGGACCGCGACCGCCGCCGACAGGCCGCACATCACCAGCGTCAGGCTCCCCACCAGCACGGCGCGATCGACCGTCATGTGGAACGGCATCTGAATCGCCTTCGTCGCGACCCCATACAGCCACAGCGCCAGGAAAAACCCCGGGATATAGCCCAACACCGACAGAATCAGCGCCTGACTTAGCACCACCTTCAACAGGTACCGGTCGGTGAACCCGATCGCCTTCATCGTCGCGAACTGCGGCAGATGGTTGGTCACCTCGGTGTACAGAATCTGGTAAACGACCACGAAGCCGATGAAGAACCCGACGGCGGCCCCCATCCCGAAAATGAAGTCGATCGGCGCGTTCTCCCGCAGAAAGGTCACCTCCTGCAGGCAGAGCTCCGGCTGCGTCAGGATCACCCCTTCGGTTCCCAGATAGGGTTGCAGTTCGCGTCGCAGCCGCTCGGGATCGGCCCCCGGCTTCAGCTCCACCAGTCCGAGATCGACCGCGCCGGAGGTCCGTTCCGGAAAGAGCCGCAGGAAATTTTCCGGGCTCATATAGAGGTTGCCGTCGGTCGTGATCGAGATCCCGACGTTGATCGTCTGAAAGACCCGGACCCGTCGGCGATTGACTTCGGTCTCCATGAACCCGTCGCGCTCGATGGTTTCGACCACGGGGCCGAAGGTGTCGCGACTCATCCGATCGAAGATGACGTGGTCGCGCAGCCGCAGCGTGTCGACCTGCTCGCCGTAGCCCGGCAGTTTCATCAGCGGGTCGTCGGGATCGATGCCATAGACCGAGATCGGATGCTCGCGATAGGTCCAGGGATTCCGCCAGCGCGCCTGCGCGAGATAGGCCTCCTGCACGCGGGCCACCTCGGGATGGGCCGGCAGGCGGTAGAGCAGCCGACGCGGAAACGACGTCGCCTGAAAGATGGTCTTGGTCCGCGGACTGATGACGACGAGTTGCGCCGTCACCCGTCGCGTGAGGGCGACG
>CAYRVS010000081.1:21568-22151 GCA_964427725.1 uncultured Planctomycetaceae bacterium
CGACGCTGTTCTCCATTGCCCCTTCGCGGATGCCGAGCTGGACCAGCATCAGCATGACGGCGACGACCACGCCCGCCGCCGCGACCGCGAGCTTCATCCGATGATGGCTCAACTGCCGCCACGCCAACACGAAACTGGTCGCCCCCGGAGACGTCATCGCGGCCCCTTCAACGCGTCGCCGGATCGCGCGGGGAGGTTTCGAGCGGCAGTTCGATCGTCACTTCGATCCGCGCGTTGGAGAGCCCGCCGACCCGCTCGACATCGCCGGCTTTCAGGGCGATCCGGACTTCGACCACGCGGGCGTCGGTATCGCTCACCGGGTCGTTCGTGAGGACATCTTTTCGGGCGACCATGCGGCCGATCTCGGCGACTTCGCCCGTCAATTCCCACCCGCTGCTGTCGAGTCGGACGGTCGCGGGGAGTCCCAACCGGATCTCCGCGATGTCCCCCTCGAAGATTTCAGCGACCCCCTGCATGTGGGCGACATCCCCCATCTGTAGGATTCCCAGATTGTGGAGCCGTTCGCCCGGATGGGTGTGCACCTTCAAGATCCGCCCGGCGGTGGGGGCGCGCACCGGCCTGG
>CAYRVS010000082.1:0-10109 GCA_964427725.1 uncultured Planctomycetaceae bacterium
TTTTAGGAACCAAGCCTTACGGCGAGGTCGGAATCTTGGCGACTTCGTCTTCGAGGTCGTTGATCTTGTTCAGCGAGATCGCCGAGATGATCACCGAGGCGATGATCGCGACCGTCAACAGGACGAGGGTCGGGTCGACCGCGCCGAACTGGCCGCGAGCGCCGTTTTCACCCATCACCAACAGGGCGTGGCCCTTGGCGGTTTCAGGGGCGACTTGTTCGTTCCAGACGCGGAAGTTGCCGACGGTGTTGTCGGTCTGGGCGACGTAGTTGCCGGGGCGAACCTTCGGCACCGAGAAGACGCCCTTCTCGTTGGTCGAGACGCGGGCGATTTCCTTATCACCCTGCTTGACGACGACTTGCTTCCCCTTCAGCGGGGTGCCGGTGTGGTCGACCACGCGGCCGGTGAAGGCCCCGTCGATGAGGACCACGTCGGCGGCGAGCTTCGTGTCGGCCTTCGTCACCACGCGGGTGGTCGGCTGACCGCTTTGGGCCAGCACTTGAGCCTGCGGCAGGGCGATACCGAGAGCCGCCAAGCTCATCGCGGCACCGCGAATCAGTCCGATCGTCGTCATGGGAATCCTTTCCTGAGAACTGCGATCCGGCGAACGCTTTCCTGGCGGCCCGCCTCGGGGACAATTGGCGGCATACCCGGCGGGACACCTGGTGCCGACGACATCACGACGCCGCGCCTCGAAGGGGCGGGGCGATGGGTTCAAGGGACATGCACGGGAGAGGGGAGTCGTCGCCGGTTCGTCATCGAGCGATGGGGGAGACATGGTGTTCGAGACCAGTCGTCCGCCGCTCGACAGCGTTCAAGCGTGGCGGGATTGTAGTGACGGGCGGAATCGGGTCAACGGGAGTCCGCTCTGGTTGCCGCGACGTCCCGATTTTTTCGTGAGAAGGCCTTTGTGGGGGCCCGCCACCGGCGAAATCTGCGTGATGGAACGGTGAGCGAACGGCAACTCACATCGTTCGCGCGTTTCACGCGGCGTGTTTCACGCGAAGCCCCCAGGAAGCACCGGTCGTTGATCTCGTTGCAGGGGCGTACGGTCTGGAGAAAATCCGAAATTCGAAGCACGAAATCCGAAGGAAATCCCAAGCACGAAGGGGAAAACGTCCCGAAAGATCCGCCGTTTTCCCCTGAAGATTTTCCCTTTCCTTCGGATTTCGGATTTCGAGTTTCGGATTTCCCGCTTCGCTGATGGTCCGTCGACCATGCGGAGCGGTTCCTAACACTTTGCCGCGATCTCGCCCCAGGTTGTGGCGACGTCGACGTTCGACATTTGAACGAGCGCCGCCGCCTGCGGCAGGGACGAGCTCCGCAACGCAAGCGCCGCCGCTTGGCGTTCGAGTTCGGTCCCCGTCGACAAGACGCGTTGCAGATCGGTCAGCATCGCCTCCTCCGCGACCGGGCCGACACACCGCCAGAGCTCGGGGCTGACCGGTCGTCCCGCCGCCCAGCGTTCGTGCGCGAACTCGCAGAGGATCCGCGCCAGCGTGACGTTGTGCCGTCGATCCAAGCCCACCACCGGTTCGAGCTTGGCCCCCACGAACAGGCACTTGAGGATCAACTGGTTCCACTGCGGTTCCGACAGCGCCTCGGCGGGATAGGGGTTGCGATGGGCGATGGCGTCGAAGACCGCGCGGATGTTCGTGCGGATGCCTTCCGCGCAACGCAGTGGATGCGCCGTCGGATGGGGCAGCAGCGGCAAGGCCTGATAGAGCGCGACCAGTTCGTGCATCTCGCCCGCCGCAAACAGCTGATCCAGCACGGCGACATACGCCGCGCTGTCGGCGGACGGATACCGCAAGACCAGCCAGGTGCGCGCGACTTGGTCGACGGTCCACCACCGCGGATCCCAACCGGGACGGACGGCCACCGCCCGATCGAGTTCCGTCGGACTCAAGGACAAATCCCCCTTCCCGACCTTCCGGCTCGTCAGCCCGAAGGCGAGAAAGAGCGCCTTCTTATCCCCTGCCGCGACGCGCGTCCCTTGCTCGTCCAGCCAAGTCCGGGCGGTCGTGTCGAGCCGCGTCGACAGCCACTCTCGCAAGAGCACCGTGATGGATTCCGTCGACTCCGGCGCGTTCATCCCGTTCCACCTCGTTGGCTCGACTCGGTATGGGTCTCGATCCGATGTTGATCCCCAGTGTACTCGTCGGAGCGCTGCGGAGGGACCATCAGGGGGGAACGTGGGCGACAGCCGATGGACCGGGTCGATTCCACGTATCGATCCTTGACGCCCGTCGAAACGTCATCGTACGGTGGCCGCCGACGTGAGCGCGCCTCATGTCCAACCCTCGCGCGGGGCCGCTCGCCAGCAGACAACACCGAAGAAAGTGACCGGCATGACGGCGACTCCGGAGTCCGCGGTCCCGCGGGCGACCAACATCCGCTGGCTGATCCTTGCCGTCTCGACCCTGAGCGCGGTGCTCCTGTATCTCGACCGGATCTGCGCCTCGTTCGTCGCCGAATCGATCCGCGTCGAATTCCAGGCCTCGCAAAGCGACATGAGCTGGTTTCTGAGCGCGTTCTTCTGGTCGTATGCCTTGGCGCAGGTCCCCGCGGGTCGGCTGAGTGATCGGTTCGGCATTCGGACGATGCTGACGTGGTACATCCTCGCCTGGTCGGCGTGCACCGCGCTCATGGGGCTGTCGACCGGGATCGTCAGTCTGTTGGGCTATCGCTTCGGGTTGGGGTTGGGCCAGGCGGGGGCGTATCCCAGCTGCGCCCGGGCCGTGCGCGATTGGATGCCCCTCGAACATCGCGGGATGGCGAGCAGTCTGGTGGCGTTCGGCGGCCGCGCGGGCGGGGCGATCGCCCCCGTCCTGACCGGGTTGGTGATGCTGTGGGTCGCGCTGTCGCAAGGCCCGCCGGAGTTTCAACCCCGCGAGATCCGCAGCCCGCAAGAGTTGGCCAAGCGATTTCCCGTGTCGGGCGAATCCGGCGAGCGATGGCGTGTCGCATTAGGACAGGCGCTCGAAGACGGATCGGCACGGGGCCCGACGGATGACCCCGCCGCGACTTGGGCGCGCGGACTCAATCTAATCGACCCCTATGCGATCTTGCGTGCGGACACCGAGTCGCGGGCGACGCTGCCGCCGGAACTGTTGCTCCGACTTGCGGAACAAGACACCACGATCCAAGCGACTTCGCTCGCTCGACGTCAGTTCTGGGAGACGGCGTGTCCGGCGGGCGTCCGCAAGCTGGAGGCCCGGGGCTGGCGGCAGACGTTGATCCTGTACGGCGTCTCGGGGATCGTGGTCGCCGGACTCTTCTGGTGGTTCTTTCGGAACACTCCCGCCGAGCATCCGTGGACGAACGACGCCGAGCGTCGGCTGATCGCGGCCGCGTCCCCGCCGACCACCACCGCCGACACGGAGCGCTTTCCGTGGGGCGTGATCCTGACGGATCTCGGTTTGTGGGGGAACAGCCTGTGTCAGTTCATGACGAACGTCGGCTGGGTCTTTCTGGTGACGCTGCTGCCGCGTTATCTCGACGACGTCCATAAGGTGCCCGTGGTCGAGCGGAGCATCATGTCGTCGATCCCGATCTTCGCGGGGATGTTCGGCATGCTGCTGGGGGGGCCATGGACCGATCGCCTGACAGCGCGGCATGGCCTGCGGTGGGGCCGGCGGCTGCCGATCGTCTGGTCGCGGTTGATCGCGATCGTGGGGTATGGTGTGTGTCTCTTGGCGACGACGGGCCTTGTCGGACCTTTGGGAACTCGCGCTCCGGCATGGTTCGCCGTCGCGGGGCTCGCGGTGGTGGCGATCGCGACCGATTTGGGAGTCGCCGCGACCTGGGCCTGGGCGCAGGATGTCGCCGGGCGGCATACGGCGGCGGTCGTGGGATGGGCGAACATGTGGGGCAACTTGGGAGCGGCGATGGCCCCGCCGTTATCGTCCCTGGTGTTGGGGGAGACGCCGGGGCTCCCCGAATGGAACAGCGTCTTCTGGGTCTGCGCGGGGGCGTTCATCGTCGCGGGACTGGGCGGTTGGACGATGGACGCCTCACGGCCGTTGGTTCGCCCGTCATCGCCCCCCGCAAGTCCCACGGGTTGATGTTCAACGGATGTGGTACCCATGATTCGCGTGTGCCACTGGCTTCGCCAGTGGTTCCCCTTCGTCGGTCTTGGTGAGCGATCGCACTGGCGAAGCCAGTGGCACACGATAAGGCCGCGCTGCGCGGTAGATTGCATGCCATCACCATCTCGAATGTCATGTCCTCCATCGTGCGAGCCCCCCAATGCCCGCCTCACGACGCAACGCGAAATCGGGCGGGTGGTGGGGTCCGATGGTCGCCCAGCAGGAGTTGACGCTGTTCGTCCTCGTCAACGCCCTCGACGTCTTCATGACCTACTGGATGCTGCAACACGGCGGCTTCACCGAGTCGAACCCCGTCGCGATGTGGTTCATCCGGCATTGGGGGGTGAAGGGGATGATCTACTTCAAATTCGGCGTCGTCGCCGGGGTCTGCGTGATTGCCCACATCGTCGGCCAGACCAAACCCGCGCTCGCCCGCGGGTTGCTGACGGTCGGCACGCTGATCGTCGCGGCGGTGGTGATCTACAGTTTTCTGCTCTATCAACGCCACGGCGGCGGATTGCCCGTGATGGTGGAATGATCACGCCGTCTCGTAGGGCAGGCTCCCGCCTGCCGCGACTCAAGCCGAGTCATGAATTCACCAATGATCTCCCCCGTCGACGATCGCCGGCATCCGGCTCGCCAACCAACACGATGGAACCGTGTTCCATGATTTCAGGCAGGCGGGAGCCTGCCCTACTATCTCCGGCCCCCCCGGCGCGTTTGTCGGAGCCGCCGCGTGTCGCGGCGGATTCACGTCGTGCGGTAAGACCGCCGCGACACGCGGCGGCTCTGAGGGGACGCGCGGGATCGTGCGTTACCCCAAGCGTCCGAACTGGCGATCGAGTTCCGCGCGGCTGAGTTTCAGAGCCGTCGGTCGGCCGTGGGGACAATGGTGGGCGTCGTCGACGAGGTGTCGTTGGACGAGGAGCGCCTCGATCTCCTCCGTCGAGAGCCGCTGACCCGCCTTCACCGCCGCCTTGCAGCTCATCATGTGGAGCAGTTCGTCAAGCAGGTCGCGGCGGGTGGGGCCGTTGCCGCCGCCGCCGTCGAGCCCTTCGGCGAGATCATGGACCAGTTGCGTGAGGTCGTAGCGGCGTAACAGCACCGGATGCTTGGTGAGGAGGACCGTGTCCTTGCCGAACTCCTCGAGCCCCACCCCCAACCGCTCCAGCAGCGGGGCCTGTTCGATGAGAAGCGCCGCATGCTTCGCGGGGACTTCCACGGGAACCGGCATCAGGAGCCGCTGCGCTTCGACCGCGTTGGCGAGAACCCGCTCGCGGAATTGTTCGTAGAGGATCCGCTCATGCAGCGCGTGCTGATCGATGACGGTGAGCCCCTCGTCCGTCTCGACCACGATGTAGCAATCGTGAATCTGCATCGCTCGGACCCCGGTTAGCCCGGCGGTCGCCGCGACGCCGGGGCGGGGTGACTCGGAGAACGAGGTGGTTGACAGAGGCACTGGGGCGTCGAGTACGGCGGTCGCGCTCGTCGCCGGTGACCACGCCGCGGCGGCATCCTCGGCCTCCAGTCCCTGATCGGCGGCGGCTTGCAGCACCGGGCCCGTCTCGGGCGACCATTGGGAGAGGCGCTCCTCGGCCCAACGGGTGAACTCGGTCTGGAGGGCGAGGGTCGGAGCCGCCGGTCGCGGGGCCAACGGCGCGAGGGGATCGGTCAGGGCGGACCCGGCGGGAAGCGAGAGCGTGCTCTGCAGATCGAGCGACAGGAACTTGCTCCGCAGCGTCGACAACAGGAGCCGAAAGAGCTGCTGCGTGTCCTGAAACCGCACTTCCGACTTCGTCGGGTGGACGTTGACGTCGACGCGATCGGTGCCGAGTTCGAAGAACAAGAACGCGACCGGCTGCCGTCCGACCATCAGCAATCCGCGATAGGCCTCGGTCAGGGCGTGTTGCAGGCTGCGGTCCTGAAACCAGCGGCCGTTCAGAAAGAAGTACTGCTGCTTCCGCGTCGACTTGCTGACGCTGGGATGGGCCACATAGCCCCACAGCCGCACCCCCGCCTGCTGCGCTTCGATCGGAATCAACTGGTCGACCAGTTCGTCCCCGAAAAACGTCCGCAATCGATCGAGCGGCGTCTCGACCGGCGGCAACTGATACACGCCGCGATCATTGTGCCGGAGGACCAGATGCAGCCGCGGATGAGCCACGGCGACCCGCGTAAACTGCTCGGTGATCTGGCCGAACTCGGTCGCGACCGATTTGAGGAACTTGCGGCGGACGGGGACATTCTCGAAGAGCTGCCGAATCTCGAGGCAGGTTCCCACCGGGCAGCCGCACATCCGCACGGGGGACGCCGCGCCATGAATCACTTCGAGTTCCGCGCCGGCGTCTGCGGTCGGCTGGCGGCTGCGGAGTTTGAACCGGCTGACTTCGGCGATCGACGCGAGGGCCTCGCCGCGAAAGCCGAAGGTACGGACGTCGAACAGGTCGTCCGCGGAGGTGATCTTGCTCGTCGCGTGACTGGCGATCGCGAGCGGGAGGTCGTCGGGATGGATCCCTTCGCCGTCGTCGACGATGCGGATCAGTTCGAGCCCGCCGGCGGCGATGTCGACCTCGATGTGGGTCGCCAGGGCGTCGACGCTGTTCTCGAGGAGTTCCTTGACGACGCTCGCCGGGCGTTCGATCACCTCGCCCGCGGCGATCTTGTTGATGACCGACGGTGAGAGCGCCTGAATCCGAGGCATCGCGAGACGGCATCCTGCACGGAGCGACGAGCTGTGGCGCGGGGGCTTAGGACCATCGCGCATGACGGCTGAGTCTACCAGCCCCCGGCCGGGTTGGCACGCATGAACCCAACGGCACGGTTGGGTGGTTGGGTGGGGTGTGCGTCTCGACGCACCAGGAAGTACTGCCGTCGGTGTGACGCGGCGGCGCGTCGAGACGCACCCGACACCCGCCCGACTCGCTCGCGGTCAGCCCCCGGTACCGTAATTTTGATGGCACGCGTCGCAGGCCTTCTTGATCTTGTTCATCGCCCCCTGGAACTTGGGGAAGGCTTTCTCTTCGACGGCGGCCTGCACTTCGACGGCCGCCTCCAGGACGTCGCGCGCCGGCTTGGCGTAGTCCTCTTCCTCCGCCGAATCGTAGCTGGGATCGGCGATGATCTTGACCAGCGCCGCGAGGACCGCCGCTTCCAGCCGAATCCGTTCCTGCTCCTTCTCGAAGACCGCCTCGGTGTCGACGTTCGATTTCATCCAATCGGCGGCGTCGCGCATTCGGAACATCACCCCGCGCCGGTTGATCGCTTCGCCAAACGGTTTCGTTACGGGGGGATCCCCCGCGTCGCCCGGCACGTTCCCGCTGAGGACCGCGTTGATCGCCTCGGCGGCGTTCTGCGACTTGGTGTAAGGTTCCTTCCCCAGCCCTTCCGCCGACGCGAACAGCTGTTCGCCATACGACCGGAGGATGTGCGCGTTCTTCTTCCAGGTGACGTCTTCGGAGTGGAGCGGGGCGATGCTGGCGAGCGCGGCCACGACCGAACCATCCATCTTCAGATTGTCGACGTTCCCGTTGTAGGTCGAGACCGACTGTAAGGCCGCCGTCAACTGCTGCCGAATCCGCTTGGTCTCTTCGGTGATCTGCTCCATCGAGATGATCGCCTTCCAATCCCCTGCCGCACTTTCCGTGGGGGTCGCGGGCGCGGGCTCGGTCGGCATCGGCTCGGGCGTGGGAGCGGGAGTCTCCGCGGGGGTCGGGGTCCCGTTCATCGGCGCGGGGCCGACCGCCGTGTTGTTGGCGGCGACCGCGAGCGGATCCTCGAAGAAGACATCGTAGGGGATGTCTCCCACCCACTTGCGGCCCTCGGCGTCGGTCCGCGTGCCGCCGGCGGCGGCCGCAGGCTCCTCGGCGGTGGAAGTGACCGGCTTCTTGGTCGGCTTCGCGGCATCGGCGGCGGGTGGCGTCGGCGCGGGGCCGCAGCCAGCGAGCCAAGCACAAGCCATGACGCCCGCCAACAGGCCGAGCCACAGCGAACGCCGGGAGAGGCGGGGAGACTGACGAACCGACATCACGCACCTCGAAGCGTCACGACACCGCGTCTCCCGTGGCGTGTGACACCACGTCCATGAAACGCGTGACGTCAGTCTATCGCCCGCCGCCATGAGCGGGCAAATCGATCCCCAGCACCCTCGGAGCGGTCGATGGGCGCCATCGCTCACCTGTGAACTACGCGATGATCTGATGGATCGGTTCGACCTCTTCGACTCCGACGAGTTTCTGATCGAGCCCGCCGAAGAAATAGCTGAGCCGATTGGGATCAAGCCCCATCTGCTGCAGGATGGTCGCGTGCATCTGCCGCACATGGGCCCGGTCCTGCACCGCCGCCGAACCGAGTTCATCGGTCGCGCCGTAACAGGTCCCCCCCTTGATCCCGCCGCCCGCCATCCACGTGGTGAACCCGTACGAATTATGGTCGCGGCCCGAGCCCTTCTCGTACTCGGCGGTCGGCTGCCGGCCGAATTCGCCCCCCCAGACGATCAACGTCTTCGAGAGCAAGCCGCGTTGCTTCAGGTCGGCGAGCAGCCCGGCGATCGGCTTGTCGGTCTCCCCCGCATGCAGGTTGTGGTTCGACTCCATGTCGGTATGGGCGTCCCAGTTATCGTCGTTGTGGGCCCCGCCTGAATAGATCTGGACGAACCGCACCCCCCGTTCGACCAGCCGCCGCGCCAAGAGGCACTGCCGACCGAACGTCGCCGTCCGCGGGTCGTCCAATCCGTACAACGACTGCGTCGCGGCGGTCTCCTGCGACAGGTCGACCGCCTCCGGCGCGTGCGCCTGCATGTGGAACGCGAGTTCGTAACTGGCGATCCGCGCGGCGAGGTTCGAATTGTCGGCCCGCGTCGCGAGATGCTCCTGGTTGTAGCCGCGCAAACCGTCAAGCAGCGTCCGCTGCGCCGCGACCCCCAGTTCGGACGGCGGGGCGAGGTCGAGGATCGGATTGCCGCTCGAACGCATCACCGTCGCCTGATAGCTCGCGGGCATGTATCCGCTCGACCAGTTCTTCGCTCCCGAAATGGGGCCGCCGCGCGGGTCGAGCATCACCACGAAGCCGGGGAGATTCTCGTTGACCGTGCCCAAGCCGTAATTCAACCAGGAACCGAGGCAGGGACTGCCGCTGAGAATCTTGCCCGAGTTCATCATCAGCATGGCGGACCCATGGATGGGGGACTCGGCGGTCATCGAATGGAGGAAGGCGATGTCGTCGACCTTCTGGGCAAGATGCGGGAAGAGGTCGCTGACCCATTTGCCCGATTCGCCGTACTGCTTGAACTTCCATCGCGGCTCGACGATCCGCCCTTGATTGCGATGTCCCGCCCGGCCGAACGTCTTCACTTCGACCGACTGATTGTCCCGGCCGATCATCGTCGGCTTATAGTCGAATGTGTCGACCTGGCTCGGCCCGCCGTACATGTAGAGGAAGATGCACGCCGTCGCCGCCGGATCATGATGCGGCGGCTTGGGGGCGAGAGGGTTCTCGAACGCGGGCAAGGCCCCCTCCGCGGCGGTCGCCGGACGATCGAAGAAGCCGTCGCGGCTGAGAAGCCCCGCGAGGGCCGTGCCGGTGAAGCCGGCGCCGGTCTCCCACAGAAACTCACGCCGCGTCCGCCCGCAGAAATTGTGTGCCGTCATCGGGGAGGTCTTCGCTGGAGGATGTTGTTCGTGGGGAACCACGAAAAGCACGAAAGCTCACGAAAGGCAGGAATTTATCCGAGTTGAACAATGGCTGAATGGTCAGTCACTCGCCGCACGGAGCACTCTCTCGAAAGTTCATTCAGCCGCTCCGAGGCGCACAAAGCGTCAAAATGAGCCCACGATAGGCTCTGGCACGTTTTCCCCCTTGGGTCGGTGATGCTCTTGATGCATGGCGGACACCGCTTGGTTCAATTCGTAGTTCGTTTTCGTGAACTTTGGTGCTTTTCGTGGCTCCGGGAGCGTCAATCGAGATAGACGAATTCATTGAGATTCAACAGCGCCAGGCAGTAATAGGTCAGCGCCTGGTCCG
>CAYRVS010000082.1:10119-22063 GCA_964427725.1 uncultured Planctomycetaceae bacterium
CTTGTGCTCTTGGTGTAAACGGCCGATCAACGCCAAGCCGCGTTCGATCTCCGTGGCGGTTGGTTCCCGCTGGGTCACCGTGGCGAGGCCGAGCCTCACCCGCGCCTCCAGCGGCGCCTCCGCGCGACGCCGCAGCGACTCGGCCAGCAGTGTCGCCTGCTCTTGCATGAAACCGCTGTTCAGGAGCGACAACGCCTGCGTCGGCTGCGTCGTGGCGAACCGTACCGGACACGTCACGTCGGGCTCGGCGGCGTCGAAGTTCGCGAGCAGCGGCACCGCGAGCGACCGCTTGATGTGAATGTAAATGCTCCGTCGCCGCTGGTCCTCCGGCGAAGAGACCTCCCAGCCGGCACCAGGGCGCGATTGACCGGCGAGGACTTCGGCTTCGATCTTAGGCCGCACGCTCGGTCCGAACATCTTGGACAGGTTCAGGGTCTCGTTGACCGCCAGGATCGAGTCCCGCAGTTCCTCGGCGCGCAGCCGCCGCATGTCGAACCGCCAGAAGAGGCGATTCGTGGGATCGAGCTTCAAGCCGTCGTCACGGGGGGCCGACGCCTGCCGATAAGTGTTCGATGCGAGGATCAGCCGGTGGAGGTGTCGCAGGCTCCAACCCTGTTCGATGAACTCGGCGGCGAGCCAATCGAGGAGCTCGGGATGAGTTGGCGGCGTCCCTTTTAACCCGAAATCGTTGGGCGATTCGACCAGCCCCCGCCCGAAATGCCACTGCCAGACGCGGTTCACGATGACCCGCGCCGTGAGGGGGTTCTCGGGACTGGCGATCCACTCGGCGAGGGCCAGGCGACGGCCGGTTGACGCCTCCAGCGGTGTGATCCGCGGCGCGTGAGCCGACAAGATCGCGGGGAACGCGGGTTCCACAAGATCCCCGGCGGCGTGCGGATTCCCGCGGATCAGAACATGCGTCGACGGCGCGGTCGGGCCATGCTCTTTGATGGCCAAGGCCTGATCGGCGCTGCGCGGCGGATGGTTCCGCAGATCGGTCCAGGTCTTGCGAAGCTGGGCGTACTCATCCACTTCCTCACGCGAAATCCATTCCCCCACATGGGCCTGAATCACGCGGAGGCGTTGACTGTCGTGCTCGAAATCGTCCTTTTCCCCCCCTTTCAGATGGGGGCGGATCCGGGCTTCGACATCGTCGAGCCGCTGCCGCAAGAACTTCACGCGTTCCTGCCACTCCTGCTTTTCCCGAGCGAAGAGTCGCTCCGCCTCGGGGGTGGCGATGGATTGCACGGAGGCGGCATAAACCGACTCATCGGACCGCGCGCCATAGTGCTGCATGTTGCGGAAGAACGAGGCGAATTGGTAATAGTCGCGTTGTGACAGCGGATCGAGTTTGTGGTCATGACAGCGGGCGCAATTCAGGGTTAATCCCAAAAATGATTGCGCCGTCGTGCCGACGATGTCGTCGAGTCCGTCATAAAACGCCAATTCGGCATCGACCGGTTCATCATCCCACACGCCAAGACGATAAAAGCCCGTGGCGATGATGAGGTCTTGTTTCGCCACGTCCGTCCGCGCCTGGTCGGGGGCTTGCTCACGCAGCGCCGCGAGCTCATCTCCCGCGAGTTGTTCCCGGATGAATTGATCGAAGCCCCGCGAGCTATTGAAGAAGTCGATGACATAGTCGCGATACCGCCAGACAAACGGCTTCGGGTTGTCCCGCTCATAACTGTTGGTTTCGCCATACCGCACCAGATCGAGCCAATAGCGGGCGAAGTGCTCGCCATGGTGGGGCGACTCGAGGAGCTCCTCGATAAGTTGGCCGTGGCGTTCGGGAGTCGGGTTCCGTTCCAACGCCGCAACCCATTCGCGACTCGGGGGGAGCCCGACGAGGTCGTAATGGAGCCGCCGGGCCAACTGTTGCGGCGGGGCCGCGGGGCTGGGGGCCAACCCCGCAGCTTCCAGCCGGCTGAGAACAAACGCATCGATCGGGTTGACGACCCACTCGGCGTCATCGACCGGGGGGACCGCCGGACGCACGAGCGGCCGGAACGACCAATGCCGCTTCGTCTCCGCGTTGACCTGGGGGGGGCCATGGCGGGCCGGCGTAGGGGCGGCGTCTCCCGCGGGCATCGGCAGCCCCAACTCGACCCACTTGACGAAGACGGCGATCTCTTCGGGGGCGAGTTTCCCCGCCGGGGGCATTTCGTACCCGTCGTAATTGAGAGCCTTGATCAGCAGACTTTCGCCCGGCTGGTCAAGATCGACGGCGGGGCCGCTCTCGCCCCCCCGCAAAACCGCCTCGCGCCCCGTGAAGCTGAGCCCCCCCTTGGTCTTTCCCGGGCCGTGGCACTTCTGACAGTGGGCCTGCAGGAGCGGCTCGACCGACTGATGGTAAAACTCCAGCGGGGAAAGACCCGTCTCCGCCGCGGAGAGTGACGGCGTCATCCAGCAGACCAGGATGGCGATCAGCAACGGACGTGGCATAAGGGGGCTCGTCAAGGCGGCGGCAACACGGAAGGTGGTCACCTGGTGGTCAAAACTTCATTCTAACAATCCATCGAACGATCTCCATGCGAATCACGGAAGTGGCAATTGAGAATCTTTGTCGCGCTGGTCGGTGACGGATTTGGCGCGTCCAGCAGCCTGAGGTTTGTCAACGACTTCGGGGAATTTCGCAGGAAACGGCCGAAACAAGATGGTGAACGCCCGTAGGTCTCGTTAGTTTCGCTGCTTCGGGGGATGCCGTTCGTGCCCCCCTATTTCCCGTCCGTCACCATCCGTCCAACGTCCAGAGGAGCAGCAACCATGTGGCAACGTCTTGGCATGCTGGCGATCGTCGCCGGCGCGTTCCTGACCGACCTGTCGATCGATGACGCCTCGGCCCAAGTCAAGGGGAAGAGCTATACCGGGGAAGTCCGCATCGACCCCGAAAACTTCGAAGACACTTACAGCTTCGGTAATCGCGCCAAGTTCACGACCGAGGCGGACGGCTTGAGCGGCAACTATTTGCAAATTCCGCTCGGCGTCGCGACGTTGGTTCAGGCGACCGCCAGCAAGGCTGGGGGAGATAGCATCACTCTGCAAGGCCTGCAATTCATGACCTACTTCATCGCCCAAGGGACCACCAACGACGCCCGAACGTTCCTCTTCATCGGTCAGGAAAACGCCCCCTAACGGCAGGTGACTCGACCGTCCACAGGCCCCAAGCCAAACGCCGAAACCCGGTGCGCAGCCGGGTTTCGGCGTTTTTTTGTATGCGACCGCCGTGGTCACCTTCGCTTGGGATCCAGTCGTATCTCCTTAGAGGCGAATCGCTTAGAGATTCTTTCTGGAATTCGCGACGAACGTTTCGTGGACAGGCGAGGTGAGAATCTCGGCGAAGCCCGCGTAACATCTCGTGCTCGTTGATCAAGCCATTCCAGGAAGGCGCTTGACTTGCTGAATCGGAACTCGATACCGTGATCATATCGGAATTCGCCTACGAGTCGCTCGGGCGTCCAAGAGACTCCGGGCGTCTAAGGAACTCCCGCCCCTGAAGAGACCGCCGAAGCACCCCGACCGTTGACCCCTGATATGACGATCGTTCGCCCCGACGGAACGGTCCACTCCCGCCCGCGCCAAAGCTCCACCGAACCCCAAGGACATCCTTCGAGATAGAATCCGACAGCTCTCTCGGAGAGGGGGCTCGACGAAGCCCAGGATGGCCCACCTGACAGTCAGCACGCCAACGACGTGTTGTCCCACCGCGTTCTTTGGAAATCGCCAGATCAACCGACGATCACCACCCTACGGGTTGGCGTGTCGCCGGTTGACTCCCACCGCACCCGAATCGATCCCCTAACCCACGTGTCCCGGAGACTGTCTCTTATGCCCAAGTCGTGCACGCCGGCGCATTTCGCCCAGCTGAATCGTCGTGGCTTCCTCTCGGTCGGATTTCTCGCCGGAACCGGCCTGTCGCTCCCCGGGCTGCTGCAATCCCGCGCGGC
Organism: uncultured Planctomycetaceae bacterium; assembly: GCA_964427725.1. GTDB lineage: Bacteria > Planctomycetota > Planctomycetia > Planctomycetales > Planctomycetaceae > DSVQ01. The sequence goes on from CAYRVS010000082.1 coordinate 14,067, forward strand.
TTACGCCGACCTCAAGGACTACAAGAACTTCGAGGGGACCGCCAAGTCGATCATTCACATCTTCCTCCCCGGCGGGATGGCCCATCAGGAATCGTTCGATCCCAAGCCTTACGCCCCGATCGAATACCGCGGGGAAATGGGGCAGGTGGCCACCAAGATCCCCGGTCAGCTCTTTGGGGACACCCTCGTCAAGACCGCCGACGTCGCCGACAAGCTCTGCGTCATCCGCTCGATGACCCACGGGGAAGCGGCCCACGAACGCGGCACGCACAACATGTTCACGGGCTATCGCCCCAGCCCGGCGCTCCAGTTCCCCAGCATCGGCTCGGTGATCAGCCATGAGTACGGGCCGCGGAAGAACCTTCCGCCGTACGTCTGCATCCCGAATCAGCCGAACGAGTTCGCCGGCAGCGGCTATCTCAGTTCCGCCTTCGCTCCGTTCAGCCTTGGCAGCGACCCCGCCAACAAGGGCTTCAAGGTCCGCGATCTGGCGCTCCCCAACGGCGTCGATGATTCGCGGTTCGCGACCCGCCGGTCGGCCTTGGAGGCGGTCAACGCGTACTTTCAGAAGAAGGAGAAGTCGGACGACCTGACGGCGATGAACACCTTCTACGACCGGGCCTACAGCCTGATCAGCTCGGAAGAAGCGCGGGCCGCGTTCGACATCGAGAAGGAACCCGACGCCGTTCGCGATGAATACGGCCGCAACGACGCCGGCCAGCGGATGCTCCTCGCCCGGCGGTTGGTGCAATCAGGCGTTCGGCTGGTCAACCTCACCTTCGGCGGGTGGGACATGCACGACCAGATCGTCCGCGGCTTCCGCAACCAGATGCCCCCCTTCGATCAGGCCTTCAGCACGTTGATCCGCGATCTCGAACGGACCGGGCTGCTGGGCGAGACGCTGGTCATGGTCTCGTCGGAATTCGGCCGGACCCCCAAGATCAACGCCACTTCGGGCCGCGATCACTGGCCGAAGGTCTTCAGCGTGGTTCTCGCCGGCGGCGGCGTGAAGGGTGGGATGGTGTACGGCTCGTCGAACGCGACCGCCTCGGAACCGGAAGAGAACCCGGTGACCGTCGAAAACCTCTTCACCACCGTCTACCACGCCCTCGGCATCGTCGCCGACAAGGAACTGATGGCGCCCGGTGATCGTCCGATCGAAATCGTCGACGGCGGCGAAGTGATCAAGGAGATCCTGGTTTGATGTGACCGCTCGGAGGCCCAGGGAAGGCCTTCCCTGGGCCTCGATTGCATCTGACCGCATCAACCCACGGTGAGCTTGAGGGGGGTCTCTGGATGAGTCGGTTTGGTTCGTGCCGCGGCGGGTTATTCGCCGTGATGCTCCTGGGTGGACTCTCGCTGGCCGATGCCGCCGCTCCTCAACTCGGGGTGATCGTCCCCCGCGGCGCGCAGCGCGGCACGGAAGTCGAGATCACCCTCTCCGGGCAACGGCTCGAAGACGCCCAGCAGCTCATGATCTATGAGCCCGGGATCGAAGTCCTCTCGTTGACCCCCACCATGGGGAACGCGAACGAAGTCAAGGCGAAGCTGAAGATCGCCGCCGATTGCCCCTTGGGGACGAAGCGGATTCGCGTCCGCACCGCGACCGGCCTCTCGGACATGCGGACCTTCCGCGTCGGCGCGCTCCCCGAACTGACCGAGGCCGAACCGAACAACGAGTTCGCCACCCCGCAGCCGATCGGTCTCAATACCACGGTGAACGGGGTCATCACCAACGAGGACGTCGACTACTTCGTCGTCGAGGCGAAGAAGGGGGACCGGATCACCGCCGAGATCGAAGCGATCCGCCTGGGGGATTCGTTCTTTGACGCCTTCGTGGCGATTCTCAACGCCGAGCGGTTCGAGCTCTCGACCAGCGACGACGCGGCCCTCGTCTATCAGGACGGCATCGCCTCGATCGTCGCCCCCGAAGATGGCAAGTACATCGTCCTGATTCGGGAATCGTCCTACGGGAATGGGAATTATTACCGCTGCCACATCGGCACGTTCCCGCGGCCCCGCGCGATCGTTCCCGCCGGCGGTCCCCCCGGAAGCACCGTCGCGGTGAAGTTCCATGGGGATGTCGCGGGGGAGATGGCCAAAGACGTCGTGCTGCCCATCGAGGCGCCGATCGACTTCGCTATTTTCGCCGAGGAGGACAAGGGGATCTCCCCTTCGGGACTGCCGTTCCGCATCTCGGACCTTCCGAATGCGATCGAACAGGAACCGAACAACGACGCCGCGACCGCCACCATCGCCGGGACGGCCCCGGCGGCGTTCAACGGGCTGCTCGAGACGGCCAAGGACGAGGACTTCTTCAAGTTCACGGCCAAGGCGGGGCAGGTCCTCGATATCCGCGTCTATGCCCGTCAGCTTCGGTCGGAACTCGATTCGGTCCTTTACATCCATAACGGCCAAGGCGGGGTCCTGACGGGGAACGACGATACCGGCGGTCCCGATTCGTACGTCCGCTTCAATCCGCCGGCGGATGGCGAGTACATGGTCTCGATCCGCGATCATCTCGGTCGCGGCGGGAGGTCGTTCCATTACCGGATCGAACTCGCCCCGGTCGTCCCCAAGCTCGACCTCTCGGTCAACGAGTTCGATCGCTACGTCGAACCCCGGTTCGTGGTCCCGCAAGGGAACCGCGTGGCGATGTTGATCGCCGCCACCCGTCGCGATTTTGGCGGCCCGTTGGATTTTCACGGGGAGAATCTCCCCCCCGGCGTCTCGTTGGAGTTCGCCCCGCTCGCCGCCGACCAGGCGGTCGCTCAGGTGTTGCTCTCGGCGGCGGCCGTCGCCTCAGACGGTGGTTCGCTCGCGCAGGTGATCGGGAAGCTCAACGACCCCAATCAACCGGCCCTGCTGGTGGGTGGCAAGACCCGTCAAGACTGCACGATGGTCCGCGGGCAGAACAATCGCGACTTCTTCGTCGAAGCGATGCCCGCGCTCGCGATGGCGGTGTCGCAAAAGGCTCCGTTCTCGGTTTCGATCGTCGAACCCAAGGTGCCGCTGGTACAGAACGGCGTGCTGAGCTTGAAGGTGGTCGCGACCCGCGACGAAGGGTTCACCGCGCCGATCAAGGTCGACCTGCTGCTGAATCCCCCCGGAGTCAACAGCAGCCGCGAAGTCTCGATCGCCGAAGGACAGACCGAGGCGCTGATCAGCATCAACGCGGCCGGCAACGCGCAGGTCAATCCCCATCGAATCGCGTTGCGAACCTCCGCCACGGTTGGCAACGGCCCGATCATCACCGCCTCGTCATTCGCCACGCTCTCGGTCGCCGAGCCCTACGTGAAGCTCGGCTTCCAGCAGGCGGCGATCGAACAAGGCAAAGACTCGGCGATGGTCGTCTCCGTCGAGGTGATCAAGCCGTTCGAAGGCGACGCGCAGGTGACGCTGTATGGCCTGCCCAACAAGGTCACCGCCCCGGTCCTCACGATCAACAAAGAGACGAAAGAACTGATCTTCCCCTTGAAGGCCGAGGCGGACGCCCCGCCGGGGATGAACAAAAACGTCTTCTGTCAGATCGTGGTGATGGAGAACGGCGAACCGATCACGCACAACCTCGGCAACGGCGTGTTGCGGGTTGATGTCCCCATCCCGCCGAAGGTCGATCCGATGCCCGCCCCCATGCCGGCCGCCGAGCCGCCCCCCATGGAACAGAAACCCGCCGAGCCCCCCAAGAAGCCCCTCAGCCGCTTGGAGCAATTGCGGCTCGAACAGAAGCAAAAGCTCGAAGCCCAAGCCGCCCCGAAACCGTGATCCCCGCAACAACCAAGACCGTTTCGCCATGACCCGCCGTTGAGCCGCGACTCGTCGGGGAGCGCTCGGCCGACGAACATCCCCCCGCCGCATCCATCGCCCCACCCCGTGTTCAGGATCGACTCTCCCATGTGTCGACTTTCGCGATTCCTCCTGGCGCTGCTTGCCGGAACGTTCGGTTCCGCGGCGGCCCAAGCCCAACCGACGTTGGAGAAGCTCCTCGTCTATCCCGAGACGGTGAACCTGACCACCGCCGGCGATCGGCAACTCGTCGTCGTTCAAGCGGTCTATAGCGACGGCATCACCCGCGACGTCGCCAAAGACGCGACGATGACCCTCTCCAACGGGGCGGTCGTCCGCCAGCAAGGGCAGACGTTCCATCCCGTCGCCGATGGGCAAGCGGAACTGAAGGTCGAGTTCGGCGGACAGGCGGTCACGATTCCGATCACCGTGACCCGCGCGGCCGAGACGCGGCCCGTCAGTTTCAAGCTCGACGTCATGCCCGCCTTTATGAAGGCGGGCTGCAACAGCGGATCCTGCCACGGCGCCGCCCGCGGCAAAGACGGGTTCCGGCTGTCGCTGTTCGGGTTCGATCCCGACGGCGATTACGACCGCATCACTCGCGAGCTCCCCGGGCGGCGGATCGATTTCGCCTCCCCCATCAACAGCCTGCTGATCGAGAAATCGATCGGCGTGGTCCCCCACACCGGCGGCAAGCGGTTCGAGACCGACTCCGAACTCTGTCGCACGATGACCGACTGGATCGCCGCCGGTTGCCCGCGCGATCCGGCCGACATCCCGACCTGTACGGGGATCGAAGTCTACCCCAAGTCGGGGGTGCTCGACGGCGAAGGAGCGACGCAGCAGATCACCGTCCGCGCGACCTACAGCGACGGGACCGATCGCGACGTCACCGCGCTCGCGCTCTTCCTGTCGAGCAACGAAAACTCGGCGTCCTTGTCGCCCGAAGGGGTCATCACCGCGGCCAATCGCGGCGAAGCCTTCCTGATGGCCCGGTTCGCCACCTACACGGTGGGGTCGCACTTTGTGGTCCTGCCGAAGGGGCTGCAATGGGAGGACACCCCGCAACCCGCCAGGAACTACGTCGATGAACTGGTCAATCTGAAGCTGAAGCAACTCCGGATGACCGCGGCCCCGCGCTGCAGTGACGAAGTCTTCCTCCGCCGCGTCTATCTCGACTTGGTCGGCGTCCTGCCCGAAGAGGAGGAATACGTCGCCTTCATGAGCGACGCCGATCCGGCGAAGCGCGACAAGCTGATCGAGACGCTCCTTGAACGGAAGGAATTCACGGAGGTCTGGGTCTCGAAGTGGGCCGAGTGGCTGATGATGCGGTCGTCCAACCAGACCTCCGCGAAGTCGATCGCCTTGTACTACACCTGGCTCAGCGAGCAGGTCGCGAAGAATCGGCCCTGGGATCAGCTGGTCCGCGACATCCTCGCCGCGAACGGCGGGACCTTCCAAGTGCCGCAGACCAACTTCTATCAGATCGAACGCGACACGCTGAAGGTTTCGGAAAACGTCGCCCAGATCTTCCTCGGGATGCGGACCCAGTGCGCCCAATGCCATAACCATCCGTTCGATCGCTGGACCCAGGACGACTACTACGGCTTCGCCGCGTTTTTTTCGCAGATCGGCCGGAAGGAAGGCGAAGACTACCGCGAGACGATCGTCTTCAACAGCGGCGGCGGCGACGTGCGGCATCCCGTCGGCAATCGCGTGATGGCTCCGGCGTATCTCGGAGCGGGGGTCCCCGATCTGCAAGGGAAGGATCGCCGGCTGGTGATGGCCGATTGGCTCGCCTCGCCGCAGAATCCCCTCTTCGCTCAGAACTTCGCCAATCGCATCTGGCAGCATTTCTTCGGCATCGGAATCATCGAACCGGTCGATGACGTGCGGGTCAGCAATCCCCCCGCGAACGGGCCCCTCCTGGAAGCCCTCGCCAAGAAATTCACGGAATCAAACTACGACTCCCGCGCCCTGATTCGCGATATCTGCCAATCGGAAACGTATCAGCGGTCGACCGACGCCAATCCGTCGAACGAGCTCGACAGCCGCAACTTCGCCCGACAGCAACTGCGGCGGATCAAGGCGGAATCAATGCTCGACGTCCTCTCGCAGGCGACCGGGACGAAAGAGAAATTCCCGCGGTTGCCGCTGGGGGCCCGCGCGGTGCAAATCGCCGACGGCGCGACCAGCACTTACTTCCTGACGACCTTCGGCCGGGCGACGCGGGAAACCGCCTGCTCGTGCGAGGTGAAGATGGAGCCGACGTTGTCGCAGGCGCTGCATCTCCTCAACGGCGACGTCACGAACGCCCGCATCCAGCAAGGCCAGTTGGTGCAGACCTGGATCAAGGAAGGGCTGACCGCGCCGCAGATCATCGAGAAGCTCTACATCCGCATCCTCAGCCGCAAGCCGTTGCCGGAAGAACTCGCCGCATTGGGCCCGCTGCTCGAAGGGGAGAAGCCGTCCCAGCAGAATCTCGATGATGTCTTTTGGGCGCTCCTCAATAGCCGCGAGTTCGTGTTTAACCATTGATGCCGCTGGATTCCTGATGTTCGAAGCCCAGGGAAGGCCTTCCCTGGGCTTCCGCCACACCCCCGCCCCACCTCCCTCCGTCGAACCGCGCCATGCGAAACCTGCTTGCCTGCCTCGTGATCGCCAGCGCTTCCTTCGCCGCCGCGCAGGAGCAACAGCCCGCCGGCGAGAAGATCACCTACGAGCAGCACATTCTCCCGATCTTTCGCGAGAAGTGCGGCACGTGTCACAACGCCAACGACAAGAACGGCGACCTCGCGCTGGATAACTACACCGCCGCGATTCAGGGGGGAGCGTCGGGCGAAGTCATCAAGACCGACGGCGACGCCGAGAACAGCAAGCTCTACCGGGTGATCGCCCATCTTGACGAACCCTTCATGCCGCCGGAGCAGCCCAAGCTTCCCGACGAACAGCTCGCGCTCATCAAGAAGTGGATCGAGCTCGGCGCGCTCAAAGACGCAGGCAGCACCGCGAAGGTCAAGAAGGCGAACGTCGCCCGGGTGATGGTCAGCACCGATCGCCCCGCCGGTCCGCCACCGCTCCCCGAAAACCTGCCGCTCGATCCGCTGGTGGTCTCCTCGCGACCCAACGGCGTGACGGCGCTGGCGGTCAATCCCTGGTCCCCCCTCGCCGCCGTCTCGGGTCACAAACAAGTCTTCCTGTACCACACGGGGTCGCTGGAGCTCATCGGCGTCCTGCCCTTCCCCGAAGGCCAACCGCATGTCCTCAAATTCAGCCGGAACGGCCAGATTCTGATGGTGGCCGGCGGCCGCGGCGCGCACTCGGGCAAGGTGGTTCTCTACGACGTGAAGACCGGCGCCCGGATGGCCGAAGTCGGCGATGAGTACGACGTTGTCCTCGGGGCCGACCTCTCCCCCGATCAAACGCTGATCGCCCTGGGGGGACCGAAGAAGATGGTCCGGGTCTACGAGGTCGCGACCGGTCAGAAACTCTACGAGATGAAAAAGCACACCGACTGGGTGACCACGCTCGAGTTCAGCCCGGACGGCGTCCTCCTCGCGACCGCCGATCGCAGCAACGGCTTGGTGATCTGGGAAGCCGGCACCGGCCGCGAGTTCTATTCGCTCACCGGCCATACCGCGGCGATCACCGACGTCAGTTGGGCTCCCGATTCCAACACGCTCGCGACCTGCAGCGAAGACGGCACCGTGAAGCAGTGGGAAATGCAGAACGGCGGCCAAATCCGTAATTGGAACGCCCACGGCGGCGGCGCGACATCGCTCGAATTCAGCCGCGACGCCCGGATCGCCACCGTCGGTCGCGATGCCCGAGGCAAGGTGTGGGATGCCGGCGGCAACCTGCAGCGGCAGTTTGAACCGGCCCTTCCCGACTTGGGGACCGCCGCCGTTTTGTGCGTCGAGACCGATCGGCTGCTGGTGGGCGATCTGACCGGCGCAATCCATGTCTATAGCGCGAAGGATGGGGCGAAGCTGGGTGAGTTGTCGACCAATCCCCCGGCCCTCGCGACCCAAATCACGAAGACTCAGGAACAGGTCACGCAAGCCGAGGCGGCGGCCAATCAGGCGGCCGCGCAACTCGCGGTCCTCAACAAGGGGATCGCTGATCGGAAGGCAGCGGCGGAAGCGGCGATGAAGGCAGCGGCGGAGGCCAAAGTCGCCGTCGATACCGCCACGAAGGTCAAGACCGACGCC
>CAYRVS010000083.1:0-21990 GCA_964427725.1 uncultured Planctomycetaceae bacterium
GATCGAAACCCTGACGGACGCCTCGCTGGGGAACCAGGGACCGGGCCGGACACCCCATGGCAACTTCGTGCTCACGCACCTCGATGTCGATCGCAAGCTCGATGACACCCATAACGACCCGCAGCAGTTTCAGGCGGTGATGGCCGACTTCGCCCAGGATCAGTTCCCGGCCGAGCACACGATCGACAACTCGCCGAAGACCGGTTGGGCGATTCATGGCGCCGGGCAGTGGAACGTGCCGCGGACCCTCACCGCCCGGTTCGCCAAACGGGTTCGTCCCAACGAACCGACCCGCTGGGAGATTCGGCTCGAACAGTGGTACGGCGGGCAGCACACCCTCGGCAAGTTCCGCGTTCGGTTCGGCACGATCACCGACACTCGCCCGGTCCGTGTCCGGCGGCAGGCCCATTTCGATCAGAAGTTCTCCGCGTGGCTGGCCCAACAAGAAGCCCGCGCGGTCCCGTGGACCGTGGCGTCGCCGCGGGCCTGGCAGACCACGCTCCCCCGACTCACGCTGCTCGACGACGGCTCGCTCCTCGCTTCGGGCGACCTGAGCAAACGGGACGTCTACGATCTGACGTGGGGGCCCGAACTCAGCGGCGCGACCGCGTTACGGATCGAAGCGCTGCCCGATGAAAGTCTGCCGCGTCGCGGTCCCGGGGCCGTTTACTACGAAGGCCCCTTCGGCGATTTCTTCCTCAGCGAAGCGCAATTCCGCAGTGGCGACGGACCCCTCACAGGGGGGACCGAACGCTGGCTTGGTGCCGCGCATACCTATGCGGGAGGCAACTCTTCGGCGGCGGCCGCCGTCGATGGGAATCCGCTCACGGGGTGGTCGGTGGATGGCGGCCAAGGGCGGGCCCACGTCGCCGTCTTGCGGTTCCAAGAGCCTTTGCCCGCGGCCGACGCGCATCACCTCAGTCTGATCTTCGAACGGTTCTACGCCGCCGGATTGGGCCGCTTTCGCATCTCGTACACCAAGGCGGCCGCGGTCCCCGAGCAAGCCGCGTTGGAGACCACCCTCAACGAGATTCTGAGCCTCCCCGCCGCCGCGCGCTCCCCCGAGCAACACGCGGTCCTGGTGCGCGAGTTCTGTCGTCAGGCGCCCGAACTGGCGACCGAGCGCGCCGCCATCGACGCGCTCCGCAATCAACGGCCCAGCCCGACGACGGCCCTCGTCTTCCGCGAACGTCCCGCCGACTTCCCCCGCCCGACCTACCGTCATCATCGCGGCGAATTCCTGCAACCCAAGGAACCGGTCGTCGGGGCGCTCCCCGCCTTTCTCGCCGCTTCAGCCACCGGGCCCACCACCGACCGGCGTGCCTTCGCCGAGTGGCTCGTCGACGAACGCAACCCCCTCGTCGGCCGCGTGACCGTCAACCGCGTCTGGCAGGTCTTCTTCGGTCGCGGCCTCGTCCGCACCACCGAAGACTTCGGCTATCAAGGGGAGCAACCGACCCATCCGCAACTCCTCGATTGGCTCGCACTCGAATTCATGCGGCACGATTGGTCGATGAAGGAGCTGCATCGATTGATCGTCACGTCGGCGACGTATCGCCAGGCGTCCCGTGTCACGCCGGAACTCCTCGCGATCGATCCGCAGAATCTGTGGCTGACGCGGGGGCCCCGCGTCCGGCTCGAGGCCGAAGTGATCCGCGATTCGCTGCTGGAGATGGCGGGCCTGCTGTCCGACAAGCAACTCGGTCCCAGCGTCTATCCCCCTCAACCGGCGAACATCACCACCGAAGGGGCGTACGGTCAGTTGGCCTGGAACGTCAGCCCGGGAGAAGACCGCTATCGCCGCGGGCTCTACACCTTCGCCAAACGGACCGCCCCGTATGCGATGTTCACGACCTTCGACGGCCCCAGCGGAGAAGCGTGCATTCCCCGGCGCGAGTCGTCGAACACACCGCTGCAGGCCCTCACACTCCTCAACGATCCGGTCTTCCTCGAGGTCGCCCAGGCCTTGGGACGCGACTTCGCGACCGCGACGGGCACGACCGCCGAGAAGCTCGACCGCCTCTTCCGTCGCATCCTCACGCGCCCGCCGGCCCAGTCGGAAACCGATCTGCTCTTACGCTTCTTCGAGTCGCAACACCGCCGCCTGCGCGACGGCGGTTTGGACGCGAAAGCCCTCGCGGGGACCGGCGACGTGGTCGACGTCGACCGCGCCGCCTGGACCGCCACCGCCCGCGCGCTCTTGAACCTTGATGAGACGATCACGAAGGAGTGACGGTTCCGCCGTCATCACGTCCCCATGCGCGTGCGCCAGGTCACCATCGAGAATTTCAAGCGGTTCGAGAAGCTGACGATCAGCTTCGGCGACTTGGATTGTCTCGTCGGGACCAACAACAGCGGCAAGACGACGCTCCTGCAGGCATTGGCGCTGTTCGATTTCTGCGTCCATCATTGCCTGGCCCGCAAGAACGGGCATCTGGAGATTCGGAATCGGACCATCGCGCCGGAAGATTTCTACGTGCTGCCGGTCAGCGATCCGATGGACATCTGGCATGAACGCCGGGCCATGGAGGGGGGGAAGCAGCGGCGCGTTCGGATCATCGTCGGGTTCGACGATGGGGATGTCGTGACCGCGACGGTTCAGCTCAACTTCAACCGTCTCGGCGTCAGCCTGGAATGCAGCGATGACACACCGGAAAAATTGGCCGAACTCGCCGGGATGCGAATCGCCTATCTTCCGGTCTTCTCGTCGTTTCTACCGCGTGAAGAACGGCGACTGACCGCGGTGATCGAAGACGAGACGGCGCGCGGCAGGGTTCACGGGATCATCCGGAATCTACTGCTCGGGCTGTCCGACCAGCGGCGAATCGGCGACTTGGAGGCGATCCTCAAACGGGGTTTCCCCGGCTTGACCGGTTTGAAGATCGAATTCGACGACGTCACCGACCGATATATCGCGGTCACCTATCGCGAAGCCGGTCATCCCAAGGAATTCGACATCTTCTCGGCCGGCAGCGGCTTTCAGCAGTTTCTTTATCTGTTCGGATTCATCCTCTTGCGGGAACCCAACGTCATCCTGCTGGACGAACCCGATGTCCATCTGCATGGCGTGCTCCAGCACACGCTGCTGTCCGAGTTGCGGTCGCTGGTTCGGCAAGGCAAACAAATCCTGTTCGCCACCCATTCGCGTGATCTGATCAATCACTTGGCGCCGGAGGAAATCCTCTCGCTCGATGAAGGCGAAGCACGTCGGCTGACCGTCCAATACGACAAGTACGACATGCTCCAGCAACTGGGCTCGCTCGACCCGACCCAACTGACGACGGTGCAGGCCTATCGGCGCGTGGTCGTCGTGGAGGATGCGTTCGATCGGGATCTGCTGTCGATCTTTTTCCGCAAGACCTTGGGGGATGCGGCATGGCAGCAGGTCGAACGGCGGATCGCCTTCTGCTACTCCAAGGGGAACCCCTGGAAACAGCATGATTTGACCCGGCTGCGTGAAATCCTTCAGCAGATGCTCGCGATGGACGGGGGCTCACTCGAGCTTTTCGTCATCGCCGATCGCGACTACTTGGTCGATGTCGAAGACTGCGAGAGGCGACTCTTCCACGGACACATTCACGGCCATATCTGGCGGCGAACGGAGATCGAGAATTATCTCCTCTCGACGACGGCGCTCCGACGACTGCTTCCGCATCAACCCGGGGAACCTTCACTGTTTGATCAACCCCTTTTAGCTGAGTTCGACGCGGCGCTGGAGGCTTCTCGGGGCACCGCACACGACCGCATCACCGGGGCCGTGACCGAGTTCAGCCGCCTGACAAAAAACGGTTGGGATCCCGTCAAAATCAGCCAACTGGCACGGGAGCATTTCGAGGCCCATTGGCCCCAAGACCGATTGGCCCTCGCGGACGCCAAATCCGTCGTCTTGCCGCGGCTCAAACGCTGGTTTCAAGACCAGCGTTTGGGGCAGTTTTCGGATCGCCGTCTCGCACAAGAACTTGAACCCGCCGAACTCCCCGACGAAGTCCATGAATTGGGACGACGGCTGGCAATGTTCGCCGGAGTCAAGTTGGAAAGTCACGTATCATGAATCCACATCGTCTCAGCGATCCTACAGGCACCACCGTCGCCCGGCGCCACTTTCTCCGCGATTGCGGCGTCGGGGTCGGTAAAGCGGCGCTCGGGTCGTTGTTGTTGTCGTCTGGTCGTCGCGCGGTCGCGGCGACGGTCGCCGGGCGCGATCCCCTATCGCCGCAGCCGCCGCACAGGCCGCCGCGCGCCAAGGCGGTGATTCATCTCTTCATGGCGGGGGCGCCCAGTCAGCTTGACCTGTTCGATCCCAAACCGACGCTCGCCGCCTATGAAGGGAAATCGATTCCGCCGGAGATCATCGGCGGGCAGCGGTACGCCTTCATTCGATCCGACGCCGCCTGTCTGGGGCCGCAGTTCAAATTCGCCAAGCATGGGGCCTGCGGGACCGAGCTGTCGGAGGTGCTCCCCCATCTCGCGAAGGTCGTCGACGACATCTGCCTGGTCCGTTCGATCAAGACCGACCAGTTCAATCACGCCCCGGCGCAGATCTTCTTCAACACCGGCTTTCCGCAACCGGGCCGGCCCAGCATCGGCTCATGGGTGACTTACGGCTTGGGGGCCGAAACGAACGACCTCCCCGCGTTCGTGGTGATGTCGACCGGCGCGGGGATCAGCGGCGGCGCGGCCAACTGGTCGAGCGGCTTCCTCTCGACCGTCCACACCGGCGTCCGGTTCCGCAATCAGGGCGATCCGATCCTCAACGTCGGCAGTCCGGCGGGAGTCGACCCGCAACTGCAACGCGAATCGCTCGATCTTGTCGGAGCCCTCAATCGACAGCGCCTCGACGAGCAAGGCGATCCCGAAATCGCCACGCGGATCGCGGCCTATGAAATGGCCTTCCGGTTGCAGGCTTCGGCCCCCGATCTCATGGATCTCCACGGCGAAACGAAGGAAACGCTCGACCTGTACGGCGTCGAGCCCGAGCAGCCGTCGTTCGCGCGGGCCTGTCTGCTCGCGCGGCGGATGGTCGAACGGGGCGTCCGGTTCATCAACATCTACCACGAAGGCTGGGACGCCCATTCCGATGTCGTGGGGAATCTCAAACGCAATTGTGGCGCGACCGACCAAGCCTCGGCGGCCCTGATCACCGACCTCAAGCGGCGGGGTCTGCTCGACGAAACGTTGGTCGTCTGGGGGGGCGAGTTCGGCCGCACGCCGATGGTCGAAACGAATCCCGCGCTCGGCCGCAGCCTGGGCCGCGATCATCATCCGCAGGCCTATACCATGTGGTTCGCCGGTGGTGGGTTCAAAGCGGGATACGCCCATGGCGCCACCGATGAACTCGGCTTCCATGTCGTCGAAAAACCGGTCCATGTCCACGACGTCCAGGCGACGATGCTCCACTGCCTGGGACTCGATCACGAGCGGTTGACGTTCACGTTCCAAGGCCGGCAATACCGCCTGACCGACGTCCATGGCCACGTCAATCAGGAGTTGCTCGCGTAACGACTGCCCGTTACGCGGCGCGGCCGATCCAACCGCCGAACGGCCCCGGCAGCGTGGCCGGCAACGCGAACGTCACCGTCTGGGCTTCCTCGCGAACCACGCGGTTCAGATAGACCTCGCGCAGGAACTGCGGGAAGAGCTCAAACTCGGGACATGCCCGGTTCCACATCGCCGCGACCTTGGCGAAGAAGTCGAGTTCGTAGCGCAGCACCACCAACTGCTGCACGCCAGCGATGGGGTCGATGTCGCTCAGTTCCCAGGGGCGGCCGCAGAGCCCGTAGATCGGGTGGGGATCGTTCGACCGCCCATACGCGGGAACCCCATGCAACTCGACCAGTTCCCCCGAGGCGTTCCAGCGTGTGGGATAGATTCGACACGGCAACGGACGCTGGCCGTAGATGCCGCAGCGACTTTCCCCCAAGGGCGCGTCCGCCGTCGGCGTCCCTTCCTCCAGGAAGATGCACTTCGTGGTGCGGGTGAAGATCGCGCTCGCTTCGTGCCGCAGACAAATCGCGAACGGCGTCTCAGGCTCGTCCGCAAAATGAAAATGCGGGACCACGCCCGAGGCGATGGTCCCTTCCGGGTCGGCCCAGCGGCAGGCGAATTCGGGAAACTCGAGTCTGCGGTCCAGCTCGATCCGCAGCACGTCGGCCCCGGTGATCGGGATCGCGAACGAGCGACAGCACCCCGCGTGACAACCTTGGCATGGACTCATGACCGTGGCCCCGCGACGCTCCGTCCCGACGCAATCCCTCCCCTTCGTTATCGACCATGCCGCCGATGCCGACCGCGACGAAATCTCCGGCGGCGCGAGTTTTTCCGTGAAATCCGGCGGAAACCAGACACCGTTTCACGTCGGCGGACTCAAGCGTGTCCGAAGAACGTGCTGCGCGCGGCGGCGGTCACCGCGAGACGGGGACGAATTCGTTCCCCACTTTGCGGGCCCGCTGCGGCTTGTCGACGTTGATGCCGAGTTGCATCCCGATCTCGACCAGCAGGTTCCACCCGGCGCACAACTGGACGAACCCCGCGAGATCCCCTCCGTCCGGGATCGTGATCGTCGGGAACATCGTCGGCCGACTCGAAATCGCGACGATCGTCAGGCCGACCCCCGCCACCAAACAGTCGTGGAACTTCCGCTCCGACTCGGCGTACGGATCGATCCAAACGACCACATCCCCAGCCTCCATGATCTCTTCAATCCCATGAACGGCGTACGTCCCCTCCAGATAGTCGCTCCGCTTCCGCGTGATCTCGTTCGTCTTGAGCGCCAACTCCTCGGCAACCCCGTCGTTGCGACCCGCGAAGTAAATCGTCTTCGCGGCGGCCAGCTTGCCGACGATCGTCGGGTCGATCGGCGTCGCCAGCGCGGTCGCCACCTGATCGGCCAACGTCGGGAGCCGCCCCGCGAGCTCCGTCCTGCCGGCGACGGCATCGATCAGCGCCCGGCAGAAGAGGGCCTGCTCGATCACGCTTTTCGTCGCGGCGACGGCCCCTTCCTTACCGCATTTCAGCACGAACCCCCGCATCGCCAAGGCTTCCAGCGGCGAGTTCGCCAGCGCGGTCAGGCTGTATTTCTGATCGTGCCGTTGCTCCCCCAGCGCCTGAAAGAGCCGGATGACTTCCGCGGTCCGGCCGGAGTTCGACAGCCCCAGGACGGCCCAATCGTCGAGCGGGTACTCCATCGACTGCCGACCCGCTTCGGTGTGGACCACCAGCCGATCGTTACGGGACCGTGCGTGACGAATCGCCCCCTTCGCGGGAAAGAGCCGGCTCGACCCTTCCCCCGTGAACAGCAGCTTCCCCGCCGCGCGAATCGGCTCGACGAGCGGCGTCACGACCGCGGGGTCAAACGTCCGGATGACGTCGACCGCCGCCACCATGTCATGGACCAGACCAAACGCGGAATAGGGGGGCTGTTCAAGCTGCATCGGGGGGTTTCGTCAGTAAGCGGCCGCGAGGCCCGGCAGGCGGATGAGGATGTCGGTCTCGATCAGCATACGGTATCGACAGGAGGCGACGCCTGTGTCCAATCACTTGAACAACAGACCAACGGATCGACACGCGGCCGGGGCGGGTGCCCCGGCCTATGGGAAGCACGGAGAATCTGAGGCTCACTTCCCTTTCGTCGGCGGCTTGGCCCGTTTCGCGGCCAGTGAAACATACTCCGGCAGTTCGCCGATCAGCGGCTGAATGTAGTTCAGAAAGGCTTTCGTCACGTCGAACCCGTCCGCCGTGAGGAAGTGGTCGGGCATCGGGCGTTCATGGTTGGCGACTTCCTTCAGCGGGATCGTGCCGAACTCGATGCGATAGGGCTCGTTCGCCTTGTTCGCCCGCTGCATCGTCACCATCACGCCCCCCTGACCCTTCAACGCCAGCTTCACCGCCTGCTTGCCGCAGGCGTAGGCCTCCTGAACGTCGAGTTTCACGCATCGATCCGCCGCCGACATCGGCAGCGACTCGGTCACCTGAAACTCGCCCCGCCAGCCGAATTCCCGGCTGATGATTTGATGCAGCGTGACGGCGACGCTGGTCCCCCCCATCGCCCCGAATTCGACGTTGCCGAACTTGTCCTTCGTCGTCGAGGCCGAGACCGGAGAGCCGTCGGCGTTCGTGATCCCTTCTCCGCAGACGATCGACACGAACCCATGCTTCTGATGGGCCGTCGCGACCGCCTGCAAAAACTGGTCGCGATCGAACTTCCGCTCCGGCAGCAGCAAAACATGCGGCGCGCTCGTCGCCCCCCGCGCGGCCGCCGCCGCGGCGGGCAGCCACCCGGCGCTGCGGCCGATCGACTGATAAATGACGAACTGGTCGACCTTCTGCATGTCGCGGGCGAGGACTCCCGCCTGTTGGACGCTCAAGGCGACATAGCGGGCCGCGCTCGGATAACCTGGCGTATGGTCGGTGCCGTAGAGATCGTTGTCGACGGTCTTGGGGACGCCGACACCGACCATCGCGTGCCCTTGGGCGTTCGCGTATTCCACGACGCGATGGATCGTGTCCATCGTGTCGTTCCCACCGCACATGAAATAGTGGCGGATGTTGTATCGCTGAAGCTGCTTCAGGATCGCCGGGAAGTGTTCCTCCTTGAGTTTCAGCCGGCTCGACCCGAGGGCGCTCCCCGGGGTGTGTCGCAGCCCCCGCCGCACGGCGGCCGCTTCGGCCCCCAGGTCGACCAGATGATCATTGAGCACCCCTTCGATGCCGAACCGCATCCCGAAGACGCGGCCGACCCCTTTCGCCTTCAGCGCGGTGTCGACGACCCCCGCGAGCGACGCATTGATGACCGACGTCGGGCCTCCCGACTGTCCCACGAGCACGTTTCCCACGGCCATCCGCGTCTCTGCCTGCTAAGTCTTTAGGGACTGGTTCCGAATGCGCCCCCTCAGTGTCCCCGCCGTACGAGGAAAATCAACCCATGCCCGCGGGGACTCGACTTGAGGACTACGACGTGAGCCCACACACCGCCATCTGACGACGCGCATCAGGAACGACGCCGGACTTGGGTGAGCGCCTCGTCGATCGCCGCGTCAGCCTCTTCGGCCGATACCCCTTGGGATCCCGCGAATTCCTGATTGACCGCGAGGGTTAGGGCAATCCGTCGCCGAGCGGTTTCCCGCGCTTCGTCGGTGGGTAGGACGCTCGGGGTGTAGGTCAGGATCAGCACATGCTGTTCGGGAGCCAACGAAGCACCCAACAGCGACTCCAACGATCGCTTTTCCACGTCGGGCATCAGTTTCACGTCACGTGTCGCGGTGATATCCATGGTTGAAATATACCCGGAGTGATCCGGGGTGGGCAAATTTCGATCCTCCGTCAAGCGGCTCATCCGGGATGGCAGCGCGCATGGTTCATCCAGACTCATGCCGTGGATGGTCGTGGCCCCGCCACTCCATAAGCGGTCGCGACGGCCCATCCGAGCGGCTAAGATAACAATCCGGACGAACGCAGGATTCTGGTTGATGCGTCGTCCGAAGGCTTTGAGGTTCCTACGATGCGCAAAGTCAACACCGGCGGCGGATTCCCGGCTCTCCTCTACACCTTTCGCAAAGCGAAGGAAGCGGGCGGCCTGTGGAAGCTCTGGAAGGCGATGCGCTCCAAGAACGCCTGCAAGACGTG
Source organism: uncultured Planctomycetaceae bacterium (assembly GCA_964427725.1). GTDB lineage: Bacteria > Planctomycetota > Planctomycetia > Planctomycetales > Planctomycetaceae > DSVQ01. The sequence continues at coordinate 9,622 of CAYRVS010000083.1, forward strand.
CGCCCTCGGCATGGGGGGCCAGAACGGGGGCATGGTCAACGAACGCGGCGTCTTCCCCGAAGTCTGCAAGAAGTCGCTCCAGGCGATGGTCGCCGACATGCAGGGGGCGGTCCGCGAAGACTTCTTCTCGACCTACTCCGTCGGCCAGTTGCAGGCCTTCACGCCGCAGGAGCTCGAGCACTGCGGCCGGTTGACGCAACCGATGCTCTACACGCAAGGGGACCAGTATTACCGGCCGATCACCTGGGACGCCGCGTTTCAAAAGCTGATCGGCAAGCTGAAGCAGACCCCTGCCGACGAGACCTTCTGGTACTTCAGCGGCCGCAGCAGCAATGAAGCCGGCTTCCTCTTGCAGGTCTTCGCGCGGGTCTTCGGCACGAACAACGTCAACAACTGCAGCTTCTACTGCCATCAGGCGAGCGGCGTCGGCCTGCAATCGGTCCTCGGGACGGGGACCGCGACGCTGGTGCTCGAGGACGTCGAACACGCCGACTGCATCTTCATCATCGGCGGCAATCCGGCGAGCAATCATCCTCGGCTCATGAGCACCCTGAAGCACATCCGGCGGCGCGGCGGCGAGGTGATCGTCATCAACCCGATCATCGAGACCGGCCTCGTCAACTTCAGCGTCCCCAGCGATCCCATCAGCCTCTTCTTCGGGACGAAGATCGCGACGCTGTACGTGCAGCCCCATATCGGCGGCGATCTCGCGCTCCTCACCGGGGTCGCGAAGAAGATTCTGGAACTGGGGGCTCACGACGAGACCTTCCTCACCCGCTACTGCGACCACTGGCCGGAGTGGCGGGCGAAGCTCCAAGCCGTCTCGTGGGCCGACATCTGCGCCAAGTCGGGCGTGGGGATGGACGAAATCACCGCCATCGCCAAACGCTACGCCAAGGCGAAAAACGTCGTCTTCAGTTGGACGATGGGGATCACCCATCACGTCTACGGGGTCGAAAACGTCGAGGCGATCGCGAACCTCGCGCTCATGCGCGGCATGGTCGGCCGGCCCAACGCGGGACTGATGCCGATCCGTGGTCACTCGAACGTCCAAGGGATCGGCTCCGTCGGGGTGACGCCGAAACTGAAGGACGTCCTCTTCGAGCGGCTGCAGCAGCACTTCCACGTCACGCTGCCGACGACGAAGGGGCTCGACACCATGGCCTGCATGGAAGGGGCCGCCGCAGGGGAACTGAAAGTCGGCTTCTGCCTCGGAGGGAACCTCTACGGCTCGAACCCCGACGCGGCCTACGCCGCGAAGTCGCTGCAAAATCTCGACCTGCTGGTCTACCTCAACACGACGCTCAACACCGGGCACGCCCACGGACTCGCGAAAGAGACGCTGCTGCTGCCGGTCCTCGCCAGGGATGAGGAGCCGCAGCCGACGACGCAGGAGTCGATGTTCAACTACGTCCGCCTAAGTGACGGCGGCCCGGCCCGGCACGTCGGTCCCAAAAGCGAAATCGAAGTCATCGCGACGATGGCCCACGGCGTCCTCGGCGAGCAGCACCCCATCGACTGGAAGTCGATGCGCGACACCAACAATATCCGCGCCGCGATCGCTAAAATCGTCCCCGGCTTCGAGCAGCTCACCGACATCGCCCAGACGAAGAAAGAGTTCCAGATCGGCGGGCGAACGTTCCATACCCCCCAGTTCCCGACTCCCAGCGGCAAAGCCCAACTCCGCGTTCACGACCTCCCCAATCTCGCGGGAGAACCAGGGGAACTGCGGCTGATGACCATCCGCAGCGAAGGGCAGTTCAACACCGTTGTCTATGAAGACTACGACCTGTATCGCGGCATCGATCGCCGCGACGTCATCCTGCTCCATCCCGAAGATATTCGGCGGTACGGCTTCGTCGACGGCGAGCGAATCGTCGTGCGGTCGGCGACGGGCGAAATGTCCGGCGTCTTGATCACCGCCTTCCCCAAGATTCGCGCCGGCAACGCCGCGATGTACTACCCCGAATGCAACATCCTCGTGCCGCGCTCGAGTGATCCGCGGAGCCGGACGCCGGCCTTCAAGGCGGTCCCGGTGACGCTCGCCAAACTCCCCGCGAAATCGAAGCGCGAACTGCCGCAGCTCGCCGTCGTCGAGTGACACTTCATGAAGCCCGGGGAAAGCTTTCCCCGGGCTTATTTATCATTCCGATCATCACCACACAGACTCTCCATGCCACGCATCCTCAGCATTTCCGGACTCCGCGGCGTTGTCGGAGACGGGCTCGATCCGGAGTACGTGACGCGGTTCGCCGCCACGCTCGGAACCCTCCTCGAGGGAGGGACCGTCGTCCTCTCGCGCGATGGCCGCGGCACCGGCGAGATGCTGCGGCACGCCGTCCTCTCCGGACTCCTATCCACGGGCTGCAAAGTCGTCGATCTCGGCATCGCCGCCACCCCCACCTGCGGTGCCCTGGTCACCCACTTGAAGGCGGCGGGGGGCCTGCAACTGACCGCCAGCCACAACCCCATCGAATGGAACGGGCTGAAGCCGTTCGCGCCGATCGGCGGGGTCTTCGATGCCGCCTTGGGAGAACGCTTGCTCGCCGCGCTGGAACAACCCGCGGCGTATCGCGGATGGGACGGACTCGGCGGCGTGACGATGCTCGAGGACGCCGCCGCGATCCATCTACGCAAGGTTTTGCCGCTGGTGGATGTTGCCGCCATCCGCCGCCGCAAATTTCAGGTGGTCCTCGACGTCAATCACGGTTCCGGGGCGATCCTCGGACCGCTGCTGCTGAAGGAGCTCGGCTGCGACGTGACCGTCCTCGGCGGCGTCCCCGACGGCCGGTTCGAGCATCCGGCGGAACCGCTCAAGGAACACCTCACGGGGCTCGCCGAGGCGGTTCGCGCTCACGGCGCGGATGTCGGCTTCGCGGAGGATCCCGACGCCGACCGGCTCGCCATCGTCGACCACACCGGGCGCTACATCGGCGAGGAATTGACCCTGGCGCTCTGCGTCGATCATGTCCTGAAGCATCGCCGGGGTCCGGTGGTGGTCAACGGTTCGACGAGTCGGGTCACGGCCGACATCGCCGCCAAGCATGCTTGCCCATTCCACCGATCGCACGTGGGGGAGGCGAACGTCGTCGCGCTCATGCGGCAAGCGAACGCCGTCATCGGCGGGGAAGGGAACGGCGGCGTGATCGAGCCGCGTGTCGGTTATGTCCGCGACAGCTTCGTCGGCATGGCGTACGTCCTGCAGGGCTTGACGGAACGCGCGGGGACGCTGGCCGACTGGGTCGACACGCTCCCCAAGTACGCGATCATCAAGGACAAACTCCATTGTCCGCGCGAACGGGTGACGGCGGCGTGCGACGCGCTCCGTTCGGCCTTTCCGGACGCCCGCGCCACGGAAGGGGACGGCCTGCGGCTCGATTGGTCCGACCGTTGGGTCCAGGTGCGGGCCAGCAACACCGAACCGATCATCCGCGTGATCGCCGAAGCCCCGGGCCACGCCGCGGCGGAGGCCCTCTGCGCGGAAGCGGTCAGCTTCGTCCGCGCGGCGGTGGCGTGATGGGTCGAAGGTTGAAGGTTGAAGGTTGAGGGTCAGAGGATGCGGTCCATCGGGCGATGGCCCGAGGATCACGGTCTGTTCCTGCCTTCAACCTTCAACCTTCAACCTTGTCCTTCGGCACCCCGAACGCCACGCCGTATTCCCAGAACGCCTCCTCCGGGATTTCGCGGCCGCGGACGACGTGGCCGGGGAGCCATTTGACGGTGCCGTTGGGCATATGGAGGCCCACCAGCACCGGCTCGTGGGGGATCTCTTCGAGCGCGACGAATCCCACGCCCCCCTGCGACAGGCTGTAGGTCCAGCCGAGGGGCAAGCCCTCGAGAGTTTGCGGCGGAATCGCCGGCTGCGTGCCGTACGCGAAGACCGAGAGCGTGCCTCGGTAATGTTTGCGATCGTGCCGCCGTTGTCGACCGTACTGCGCGTCGGCGCGCGGCAGCACCTTCTCGAGCCCTTCGAGGACACGCTCGAGGGCCCGATGCTGGCGTTCGGTCAGCGGCGGCGACAAAGTCGTCATGGTGTTTCGATTCGCGCGGGAATCACACGGCTCTCGTCGGGAGGATGACTTCCGTTGACTCGGGCTTCCCTCAAACCACCGGCCGACGAACGCACAGGACGTCGACCGTCAATCCGTATTCCTCGCGGCCCGGCGTCGGCAACGCCTGCGTGATGCGGACCGGATCCATCGCCAAATCGACCAAGGAGTCGGGACGATCGGGGGTCACCCGCTCGCCTTGGGCGTCCTGCACCACCTGCACGATCGGCGTGGCGTATTTGTCTGCGTTCCGCCGAATCACTCGACCCACGCGTCCGTCGTCCAAGGCGACGAAACTGCCGATCGGGAACAGCGTCAGCACTTTCAGCAACGCCCGGACGATCTCGGGATCGAGCTCCTTATTGCGCGCCAGCTTCACCACGCATTCCATCGCCGCGTAGGGCATCAGGGCATGCCGATACGGCCGCTGTTCGGTCAGCGCGGAATAGACGTCGGCGACGGCGAGAATCCGCGCGAACAGATGAATGCGGTCCCCCACGCGACCCCGCGGGTAACCCAATCCGTTCGGCTTTTCGTGCACCTGATAGGCGACCATCGGCACGACCGACGGCACCCCCGGCATCCGTTCCAGCATCTCGACCGTATGAATCGGGTGCTTCCGCACCTGGAACATCTGATGTTCGCTCAGGAGTTTCGGGCTCTGCCGCAGTTCCGCCGGCACCGCCCCCATCCCCCAATCATGCACCAATCCGGCGACGCAAATCTTGCGGCAGTTGTCTTCGTCGAGACCGAGTTCCACCCCCAGCGCCATCCCCAGCGTCGCCATCTTCAGACTGTGCTCGGCGATCGACGCTTCGCGGCTCGCCTCCATCGCCGCGCACAGCATCTGATCGCTGTCGTCGGCGAGGTCAGTCAGGAACTCGGCGGCCATCTGCGTGACGGCGCGGCTGTCGACGCTGCGCCCGCTGAGAGCCGCCTTCATCATCGAACCGACCGACTCGCTCGCCGCCTGCCGTTGGTCTTGCAGCACGGCGTGGCGTTCGAGGTTGTAGGCCTTCTTGCCGTGGTAGACCACGCGGTCCTTCGCCGCGGGCCCCTGATTTTGCACCGATAGGAGTCCGGCATCGATGACTTTATCGAGCCGGGCGGCGGTCTCCCCATCCAGTTTGAGGGGCATGACCTCTTCGTCGACCGCGAGCGTCAGTCGCACGCGATGGACGTCGGCCTCGGCGACGCGCACCGTCCCTTCGCCGCGCTGATGCAGCAGGCGTTTGAAATCGGACGTGATGACGTTTCCCGCGGCGAGCAGCAGCACCCCCTTCTCGTCGAAGATGGGGCTGAGCAGCGGCCGGCCGACGATCAACTCATCGAGTTTGACCGAAACGGTCGGCGTCTTAGTGGCTTCGAAGAGGGTTGGTGGCTCTTGGACCGCAATCGACATAGCGGCGGGCATCTTGGTGGAGGGTGGAGCGCGCGGAGGCCTTCCCCTCGGGTTAGACCGTCCCTTACTGGGGAACATAGGTCGAAATCGAGGGAACGCGTTGCCTTTCGACAACCCGAGCGGCGACCAAGCTGCCGCGATTCACACGTCTGCCGATCATGCCGGGTATGTCAACGACGCGGGGTGACAGGCTCCGACGCGCGACACCACGGAGAGAGCCAATACGAAAAACCACGAAACACACGAAAACTCACGAAAGGGATGCCCTCAGGAAGGGATGTTTTTCGTGAGCTTTCGTGCTTTTCGTGGTTCCTCGCCCGACGAATTGGCCGCGCGACTTTAACTACCGCTCTTTTTCTGCAGCGACTGGAACTGCGGAATGAAGTCGGCCTGCGACATCGGCAGGGTCGGGGTGAGCTTCCCCTTCTCGAACATCGACCGCACGCCGCGGCTGCCGGTCCATTCTTCGTTCGAGATCTGGCCGTCCTTATTCTTGTCGGTGAGCGAGAAGAAATACTTCGCGCGAGTCACCTCGGGGGAATCCTTCGTCTCGGCGCTTTCCGGACTTTCGCCCGTGCCGGGAGCAGCCGGGACCGCTTTGACCGTGGTGGCGGCCAATGCTCCGGATGCCGGCGCGGCGGAGGGTGTTCCAGCCACGGTGACTGGATTGCTGGTAGCGGCTTTGGGGGGATCATCGAGTTCCCGCGCGGTCAAGAAGCCGTCGCCGTTGCGGTCGAGGGCGAAGAACTCCGCGCGCTTGGCGGCGTCCCATTCATACAGACCGATTTGCTGGTCGCCGTTCTTATCGAGGGGAACGTAGCTCCCGGTCAGCGCCATCGTCACCCGCGGTTTGGCGGCGGGTTTGCCTCCTTTGGCCGGTCCCGGTGCGCCCCCTTCCCGCTCCCGTTCCCGGTCGCGGTTCTCATTCCGTTTCCGCATTCCATCCAAGAACCGGTCGCGCGTGACTTCCTGATTCGGGTCGAGCCCCGCTTCCTTGAACCGTTCCTTCATCCGGTCGTCGAGATTCTGCAGTTCCTCCCGGCCGATCTTGCCGTCGCCATCCCGATCCAAATACCGGAAGTAACGTTCTTCGCGGCTCTCCTCTTGCGCATAACCGGTAGAATGTCCCCAGAGTGACGCGAGCGTCGCAAACCCTACCGCCGCCAAAAAAGATACCGAACGCATGATTGATCGCTCGCCGAAGGAAAGGACGACTGCGGGCCAGACCACTCAGAAGGAACCCCGGACTATTGTCGGCGGATCGGTGGGCGGGGCAACCCCGGAACCCGGGGGAATGATCGAACTTGCTTGACGTGAGAATTTGGTCGGTCCTGCCGAACGTGGGGAGCCTAACGCGAAACCTGCGCGGGCTGGTTGGGGTTGAACGAGGGCGGAGTCGCGGTTCGTCGCACCCGGGCGGCGGACACGATGTAGCATCATGCGGCCGAGGGACCTCGTGTATTGGCGATAAGTCCCGACGTCCTGGGAAGTTGAGTACGCAATGCGAGCTGCGACACGCGGGGGAAGCGGGACGCTGTTGCTGGGCTGCCTCGTCATTTGGACGGCGTGGGCCGGCGCTCAGCCTCCGTCCTTTGGTCCCGGCGGGCCTGGGGGCGGGCGTGGCGGAGGAATGTTCGGCGGCGGTCGAGGGGGCTTCGGCGACCCCAACAGCTTCATGATGAACCTCCGCGACGACGAATTCCGCAACAAACTCGAACTCTCCGACGAGCAGAATCAGGAGCTCGATGCGATCCGTAACGAGGTCCGGGAATGGTTCGGCGAGGCCTTCCGCAGCGGGATGCCCCCGTCCGACGAAGAACGCACCAAGAAAATGGCAGAGTTCGAGGATCGGGCCATTAAGCTCATGAACCGCAAGCAGTTGGGGCAGTGGGAAGAGCAGAAAAAGGTCGTCGCCCAACGGATGCAGAACTTCGGTCAGCCGGGCGGGGCCCCGCCCCCGAATGCGGCCCCTCCGGCGGCTCCCGCCCCCCCGCCCAAGCGCGCGGCGATTCCGAACGAAGCGGCTCCCGAGGGGGAAGCCCCCACGATTTCGTTCGCGATCCCGGGGCTCGAATCGGCCCATGACGCCGGGGCGGAACCTCGGATGGCCTTCAATTTCCGCTATGCCCCCTGGGCCGAGGTCTTGAAGCTCTTCGCCGAGACCGCTGGGCTGACCCTCGATCTCAACGACACCCCGACCGGCACCTTCAACTACTACGACGACCGCCAGTTCACCTCGACCGAAGCGCTCGATGTCCTCAACGGGTATCTCCTTCCCAAAGGGTATCTGCTTGTCCGCCGCGATCGGTTCCTGGTCTGTTTGAATCTCGACGACGGGATTCCACCCAACCTCGTCCCCGTCATTTCGCCCGAGGAACTGCCCCATCGCGGCAAGAACGAACTGGTCAGCGTGGTGATCCCGCTCGATGGGATCAAGGCGGATGATGTCGCCGGCGAGGTCGAACAGTTGCTCGGCCCGCAAGGGACCGTCGCGTCCCTCGACAACACCAACTCCCTCTATGTGCAAGACGTCGGCGCAAACGTCCGGCGGGTCTACGACCTGCTGAAGACCTCCGCCGGGGTGATGCGGGGCGACACCGCCTTCAAGTCGATTCCCCTCAAGCATATCGCCGCCGCGGATGCCGAACGGATGGTTCGCCGGTTGTTCGGCCTGAATCCGATGACGTCGATTTCGTCCACCCCCACGCCCCCCACGTTCCCGGGCTTCGGGGGGCCGTTCGGCGGGGGATTTGGTGGTCCCTTCGGCGGCGGTGGCCCGTTTGGTACTCCCGGCTTCGGCGGGTTCGATCGCGGGGGCGACCGCGGCGGCGATCGCGGGTCGAGCGGCAACACCGGCAACAATTCCTCGACTCGTTCGACGACGCAGAATCGCTCGCCCTATGCGGAGAAGATCTGGATCACCGCCGACACGCGGACCAACCATCTGCTGGTCACCGCGCCGCCTGATCTGCTGCGGGTCGTCGAGAACGCCGTGTTGTCGCTCGACACGGGGACCGACGCCGACGGGAATCCGATCGTCGATTCCGCCAATCCCGTCACGTTGCGGGTCTACCCGGTCACGGGGAACGCCTCGCAAGTCGCGTTGACCTTGAGCATGATGATGCCGGGGCTGGCGATCACCGACAACACCAGCACCGGGCAACTCTACGTTCAGGCGACCAGCGAGGAACATACCGAGGTCGCGAAACTCCTGCAGGAACTGGGCGGGAGCGGCTCGAACTCGGTCGCGGTGATCACGCTCTATCGACTTGACCCGGTCGCGGCGACGAACAGCATCCGCAACCTCTTCGCGAATGAGGGGGCCCGCGGCCCGTCGGTCGAAGCCGATGCCTCCGGTCGACGATTGATGATCCGCGGCACCCCCGATCAAGTCGCGCAGGTCAAGGCGTTGCTCGCCGATCTCGGCGAAACGGGCCAAAACCCCAGCCAAACCGCGTCGGGGGGCGGGACGCTGCGGACGTTCCCCTTGCAGGGTCGCGATCCCGCCGAGTTCCTCCCCTTGCTCCGGCAAACGTGGTCGAACACCGCCCCGAATCCCATCCGGATCGTGGTGCCGTCGCAATCGAGCCCGATACGGGATTTGAAAGTGCCGTCCGACCTCAATCGCGCCTTGACCCCGACGGCGTCGCCGCGGTCGCCGCGTCCCACGCCGACCCGCGCCACGCCTTCGGAGGGGCCCGACTCGGCGGCGCATGCTCCGACCAAACGCCGCGGGCTGTTCGACAACTTCACGACCAACCAGACCCGCGGCGGGGTCAGCTTCCGCACCGCGCAGCTCGAAACCACCACCGCCGACGAAGCATCGATGCCGGTCGCGCCGGTCTTCTTTCAGGAGGAATCGGACGATTTCAGCCGGTTCCTGCAATCGCTCCTGGAACCCATGCCGCTGACGGAGGCCGCCAACGGGGAACCCATGGGCGAAGCGGACGCCGCGACGGGGGAAATGTCGGAAAACGCCGAAGCCCCCCCCGTGGGGTTGACCGTCGTGGGGGATGATCTCGTCATCACGTCGTCCGATCCGGCGGCGCTCGATGCGATGGAAAACCTGATGAGTCAGCTCGCCACGCTGATGCCCGTGAAGACGAAATGGACCGTCTTTTACCTGCGGTCCGCCGACGCGACCGAAACGGCCCAGATGCTGGAACGGCTCTTCCCGCAAAGCTCGGTGACGACGTCGACCGCGACGTCGGATGGGATTCTCGGTTCGCTCGCCGGAGGCATGTCGTCGCTCGGTCGCGGAATGATGAATGTGACCGGGCTCAACTACACGCTCGGCGGGCAGACGCTGCGGATCGTGACCGACATTCGCGCGAACGCCCTCTTCGTCACCGGCCCGGCCGATACGCTCGCGGAGGTCGAGCAGATGCTGCGGCTTCTCGACGCGACCGAACTGCCGACCTCGCTGCGTGATCGGGTGCCCCGGAGCATCCCGGTCAACTTCGCCGACATCGACGAGGTGGCGGCGATCGTGCAGAACGTCTTCGCCCAAGAGATGGCCCCGCAGGAGCAGGGTGGCGGGGGTCGCAATGGGGGTTCCAATCGCGGGGGGGGCTTCAATCCCCTCGCGATGATGATGGCCGGCGGGGCGAATCAAGGCCGGCCGGCGGAAGTCCAATTAACGCTGGGGGTCGATCGGCAGACCAGTCACCTGATCGTCTCGTGCAACGACACCCTGTTCCGCGAGATCGAAGACTTGGTCCTGGAACAGGATGAGCGGGCGCGGCGGGCCAAGCCGGTCGTCCGGGTGATGCCTCTCGCGACGGCCGATCCCAGCGTGATCTCGCAGACGCTTTCGTCGCTGATCCCGAAAGTGTCGGTCAGTTCGACGCGGACGCCGCGTCAACAGCCGTCGCAACCCGGAGCTCCGGGCGCTCCCAACAATAACGGGGCCGCGCCGACCAACAACGGCGCGAACGGCGGACCCAGCCCCGGACAGTCGGAATTCTTCCGGCAGATGATGGAGGAACGGAGCCGGTCGCGCGGCGGAGATTCCGGTGGCCGCGGCGGATTCGGCGGTGGCGGACCTTTCGGGGGAGGGAACCCCTTCGGCGGGGGCGGCCCGTTCGGCGCGCCGCGGTGAGTGTTTGAAATGATGCCCAGGGATGGCCATCCCTGGGCATCCGCGAAAATTTCACGCGATCGCGCGCTCTTTTTGGTCCCGCCAGACGTTAATGTAGACAATCCGCCTGACGTACCTTGGTTTGGCCCCGCGATGGACATCGGCAGCGTACTCGTTCGACACGGCGTCCTCTCCCGCGAGGCGCTCCAAGCCGCGCTCCCCGGCATCAACGGGACGCGGCTCGATCGCGCGCTGATCGACAAGGGGCTCATCACCGAAGAGGCGGCCCTCAAGGCCTTCGCCGCCGAGCTCGGCATGAAATATGTCGAGGTCAAGCAGGAGCAGATCGACCGCGAGCTGTTGATCCAGTTCCCCACGACGGCGGTCTTCAAGCATTCGATTCTCCCCCTGTCGCGGCATAACGGCAGCGTGGTCGTCGCCTGCAGCGATCCGTTCAACCTCGAAGCGCTCGAGGAACTCGCCGCCGTCAGCGGCTTTCATCTCGAACCGGTCCTCGCCAACCGGGTCGACGTCATCGAGATGATCAAAGGCCAGCTGGGGGTCGGGGGGGACACCCTCAATGAACTCGTCGCCCAACGCGCCGCCGACGGGATCGAGCTCCTCGGCGACGATATCGACGACAGCGGCGACGCCGAGCAGTTGGCGGAAGCGGCCTCGGTCATCCGGCTGGTGAACGAGCTCCTCGTCGAGGCCTGCGAGCAAGGGGCCAGCGACGTTCATATCGAACCGCAAGAGCGCGGCCTGATCATCCGGTATCGGGTCGACGGCGTGCTGCGGATCCAGCCCGTCCCCGACAGTATCGCGGGGTTCTTCGCGGCGATCGTCACGCGACTGAAGATCATGTCGCACCTCAACATCGCCGAGAAGCGGATTCCTCAGGACGGCCGGATCAAGCTGAAGGTCTCGGGCCGCGAGATCGACGTCCGCGTGTCGATCATCCCGATGATCTACGGCGAAGGGGTGGTGCTGCGGCTCCTCGATAAAGGGCGGATGGTCTTCAATCTGGCCAACGTGGGGATGCCCCCCGCCTTGGCGAAGACCTTCCACGAACTGATCAGCCTGCCGCACGGCATCGTGCTGGTGACGGGGCCGACCGGCTCGGGAAAAAGCACCACGCTGTATAGCGCGCTGAATGAGATCAAAGACCCCTCGATCAAGATCATCACCGTCGAGGATCCTGTCGAATACCAGATGGGGGGGATCAGTCAGATTCAGGTCCAGACGAAAGTCGGCCTGACGTTCGCCGCCGGCTTGCGGAGCATCCTGCGGCACGACCCCGACGTGATTCTGATCGGGGAAATCCGCGACAGTGAAACGGCCCAAAGCGCGATTCAGGCGTCGCTCACCGGGCACCTCGTCTTCAGCACGCTCCACACGAACGACGCGCCGGGGTCGTTCACGCGACTGGTCGACATGGGGGTCGAACCCTACCTCGTGGCGAGCACCGTGGAAGGGGTCCTCGCCCAACGACTCGTCCGCGTCCTCTGCAAGAAATGCAAGGAAAAGTACGTCCCCGACCCCGAGACGCTCCCCGGCGATTTCCCCGTCCGGAATCCCGAGTTCCTGTATCGCGCCGTCGGCTGCCGCGAATGCCGCGACACGGGCTTCTCCGGTCGGCAGGCGATCTTCGAGTTGCTGCGGACGAATCAGCAGATCGGCAAGCTGTGCGTGGCCCGAGCCAGCTCGGGCGAGATTCGCGACTACGCCCTGAGTCAGGGGATGCTGACCCTGCGGCAATCGGGGTTCGCCCGCGTCGTCGAGGGGATGACCAGTCTGGATGAAGTGCTGCGGATCACGAAGATGGATGTGAGTTAGGT
>CAYRVS010000084.1:0-8706 GCA_964427725.1 uncultured Planctomycetaceae bacterium
GTCGACCCCTGGGTCGCGACCGAGCTTGCCGTCAGGGTAGCGCAGACCCCCAAAGCTGACGACCGGGGGCTAAGACTGGAAGCCGTCGGGGTCGTCCTCAGCGCGGCGAGCGCGGTCGCAGGGGTTTGCGTCGCGAGGTTGATTCGACCGGGGCCGCCGGCTCCCAGTTCGGCGTTGAGCCTTCCAGGCCGCTGGTGGGAATCAGGCCGCGGTCGCGCGAGACCGGTTCCTGCCGCGACACTTGCGTCGAGATCGGTTCGCCGACCGCATCGAGCAAGTAACTCGCGAGCTTCGGTGTCGCCTGGTGGATGATCACCACGCGGCTGGCTTGCTCGGGATTCTTCGGCCGCACGATGCAGATCACTTCCGCGTCGGGCGATTGCGTCAGCACCGTCTGAAGATCGGCCGCGGTGGTGGCGGTGGCGAGGGGCTCGTCACGCAGCCCCTCGGCGACCGCCGCCCCCAACTCGAGATCGGTCGGCAAGGCCCCGGCCTGACGCGGAACGTCTTCGGTCGTCTCGGGGAAGGTCGGCGTGGCGTCGGCGACGACCGCGGGCGCGGCTTGCGGCTTGCCGACCGGCAGCAGATGGCCAAACCCCGCCCCCTCCAACAGATCGTAGATCGGCGTCAACCCGGTGTAGACCCCCCGGCGATCCTTCGGGTCGGCGGCGATGCAGATCCCCACCAGTTCCTGGCCCCGGAACAACCCGCCGCCGGAACGGCCCGGTATCGGAAAGCCCGTGCACTCGATGTTGTCGGGACCGTCGTACTTGTTGACGGCGGTCACTTCGACGGTTTCCCGGCTGGGGGGTTCCCCGCCGCCGCAGCCGATGCTGACGACCGAATCCCCCACCGAGAGCGCGTGGCCGAGGTCGGCGATGGGCGTCGTGGCGAGCCGTTCGGTCGTGGGAATCGCGACGAGCCCGACATCGGCGACGAGATCGTAGTGGACCACTTTGCCGAGGTAGGTCACCGGCGCGCGGTCCTTGGTGAAGAGGTCGACTTCGACCTTGCCCGCGTCGTCGAGATGCCGGAACAGATGGCCGCAGGTGAGGATCAACGTCCGTCCCATTTTGCATTCGAGGATCGTCCCCGCGCCATAATTCACCCCTTGCGCGTCGGTGACCCGCAGCCGCGTGCTGGCGTGCAGCGGGTCGTGTCCCGTCGGAAAGGCGCGGGGGGTTCCCGGATCCTCCGATTGCGAGCGCACGACCGGGGGCTCTTCGGCCGAGAGCGCCGCGGGCTTCGTGGTTCCCTTGTTGCGGCCCGACAGGAACGGCAAGCCGAACCCGCGCTTGGGAGGGGCCGCGTCCGCGATCTGCTCCATCGGCCGAGCCTCGCCCAGGACGACTTGTTCAAAGGGCGAGGCGACGTCGGGCTCGGCGACGGGGGTCCGCTTCGGAAGTTCGCGACTCCGGCCGGCGTTCGGATCGGCGCCTGCGAGCTCGTCCCGCCATTGCGGAATCTGCAGCAGCATCCGTCGCAGTTGCGATTCCTCGGTCCCGCCGACCTGACGCAAGACTTCGCGACCATCCACGACAAGGACGAACGTGGGGAGCGACGTGATCTGATAGCGGTCGATGAGGTCGCGGCGGGCGTCGGCGTCGACTTGCTGAATCGGATAGCCCTGCTGCGCCAGCCGTTCGACGATCGGGTTCATCTCCTGACAGGCGCCGCACCACTTGGCGGTGAATTCGAGCAGCATACCGCCCGCGTTGGCGGGGCGATCTTGCGAGCCGGCGACGAGCCAGGTTCGCGGGGCCGCCATCGAGACGAGTCCGGCACCGGCGAGGAGACTCGCCAGACAGACCACGCCGTGGGTGAATCGGGACGCGTGGGTCGGCGAGAAGCGTAACGAGGGCGCAGTATCCGGGGTCCGGCGCATCAACTCGGCCTCCATGCCAAGGTTTGCAGTTCCTACAACGCCAACTCATCCCGAATTGACGTTTTTACAAGCGCAGGCCTCCCCGGTCATCCTGACATCAGGGAGCCTGCTCGCGGCAAGTTCCGCGCTTGTTGGGATTTCCGTCGACGACGATCATCCAAATCGAAGCCGCGGTGGGTCCCGAGCGCGCACCGGCCTGGAACGTGGAGATGCACCTTGCATGCCGGAATCGGCGAATCCTGCCGATGCGGGTCGAGCTGATTCTTGTGTCGCGCGACCCGCGGCGCACGATTCAGCTTAGGCGATCCCAAACGGGATTGGTTCAGGCGGTCTGCTTGAGCACGGAGGGGTTGCTCGCCGCTGGGTTCGAGGGACTTCGTGCTTCCGCCAAAATTGTGGATCGTCGAGCGGAGGTTCGCCTGACGATCGATCAACCGCCGCTTCGGCGAAGACGACAGGCATGGATCGTCGATTGGAAAACGGGGACTTACGCGAGGATTTCCTGAACGACGCGCGCCGGGCGGTGATTGGTGATGATCTGCTCGCGGCCTTGGCTGACGTAGCTTAGCGCTTCGTGATCCAAGCCGAACAGATGCAACAGCGTCGCTTGGAAGTCGTTCGGCGTGACGACGTTTTCGATCGCCTTGTGACCGAATTCGTCGGTCCGGCCGAACGTCATCCCGGGGCGGATCCCCCCGCCGGCGAGCCAGATGCTGAAGCCCTGACCGTTGTGATCACGCCCGGCCTGCTCGGGGGAGCCATGCTGCTGCGTCACCGGTAAGCGGCCGATCTCGCCCCCCCAATGAACGATCGTACTCTCGAGCAGTCCGCGCTGCTTGAGGTCGCGGACCAGCGCCGCGACGGGTTGATCGGTCTTACGGCAGATCGCCGGGAGCGACGTGGCGATCGAACTGTGGTTGTCCCACGGCTGGCCGCTATGGAAGAGCTGCACGAATCGCACGCCTCGTTCCACCAACCGTCTGGCGATCAGGCAGCGCGTTCCGTACTCGCGCGTCTCGTCGTGGTCGAGACCGTACATCGCCTGCGTCGCGGCGGTCTCCTGCGTGATGTCGAGCGCCTCGGCGGCGGCGGTCTGCATCCGCGCGGCGAGTTCGTAACTGGCGATCCGCGCCTCGAGTTCCGCCTCGCCGGGATGTCGCGTTTCGTACTCCTTATTGAGCGCCGACAGCAGTTCGAGGTTCTGTTCCTGAAACCGCCCCGCGAGATGGGCCGGGGGTTGGAGATTCAGAATCCGCGGTTCGCGGGGCCGCAGCACGGTCCCCTGAAACATGGGAGGCATGAACCCGTTCGACCAGTTCGTCGCTCCGTCGACGGGATGCCCCCCCGGATCCGACAGGACCATGTACGCGGGAAGGTTCTGCGACTCCGATCCCAAGGCGTAGACCAGCCAAGAGCCCAGCGTCGGTCGGCCAAGGATGCCGGGGATGCCGCCGTGAAAATAGCGGATCGAGACTTCGTGCCCGTTGGCCCCGGTGTGCATGCTGCGGATCAGGCACAAATCGTCAGCGATCCCGGCGGTGTGGGGGAGCAGTTCCGAGAACTCGGTGCCGCAGTTCCCATGGGGTTGGAATTTGAACGGGCTGCCGAGGAGTTTCTTGCTGGCCTGATTGACGAAGCTGAAGTGGATGTCGCCGGGATAGTCGGTCCCGTGGAACTTGGTCAGCTCCGGTTTGGGATCGGTGAGGTCCATATGCGCGGGCCCGCCGTGCTGGAACAGCGAGATCATCGCCGTCGCCTTGGGGGCGTGCGGAGGCTGCCGCGCGCGGAGATCGTTGTGGGGCTTAGCCGCCGCGATCACTTTCGGTTTGGCGTGGGCCTCTTGCCGTAACATCCAGGCGAGGGCGACCCCCCCCAGTCCCATCCCTTGCTCGGTCAAGAACCGCCGGCGGGAGTAACCGGAGGTCGACTCGGTAGGACCGGACAGAGCGAGGCGATTCCACGACATCGGAAGGGGCCTTCCGTCGATCAAGGGGTGGGAGTTTCAGGCAGGCGGGGCATGTGCGGGCGCGGCGGCGGGCATCCATCAAACCAGTTTGATCTTATGCGATTCGGCCGGACTCCGCGAGGGGTTTTCGTTGGCCCCTTCAGGAAAAAGTTCTCGACCGAAGGGGGAGTCTGCTCGGACACGTGATGGTTGTTGGATCCGTGTTCGTCTTCGAGCATTGATGTCGTCCAATCGCGCCATCGCCGTGGCGGGATGTCCGGGACCCGGATGAAGACTTCCGCGGAAGCCGGTTGGTCCACTGGCATCCGCACGGTGGGTGCGGGATAGTGACGGTTCACGCTGATTGGGGCTGTTCGCGACGACTGTTCCGTCTCCTGCCGACAGGTGCCGGTGGCCACACCCTTCACACCGCCGCGCTGGTTTCTCCCCGCCGTCCTCCTCGGCACGACGGTCATGGGGGCGATCGGCGTGTGGCTGGTCTGGGAAGCCCCCCGCCCATCCGATGAGCTTCCGATCATCGAGTCGTACGAGGTCGTCGACCTGCTGCAGGGCTCGCTGCTCCATACGGCGCTCCAATCGATCGCCGCCACCGTCGCGTTGATCACCGCCAGCGCCGCGTTCGCCCATTCCCGGCTGCTGCGGCATCAAACAACCGCGATCGTCGGCTCCGCGCTGATGCTCGCGGGACTCATCGACGTCTTTCATCTCGCGATCCTCGATCACTTCCTCTCGCGTGTCGAAGATTTGCGTCAGTTCGGACCCTTCACCTGGGCCCTCTCCCGGATCTTTCACGCCGCGATCGTCGCGCTCGGGACCGGCGCCTTCACCGTCGGCCCATCGATGTTGCCCGGTCCGATTCAACGCAACGGCTGGTATTCCTTGGGCGCGCTCTTGCTGATCGGTCTGGGGACCTTCTCGATCATCGAATTCTGCGCCCACCAACCCGATCTCCCCGACGCCCTCCGTCCCACCGCCATGATCCCCCGGCCGTTCGACGCCATCGCGCTGATGCTCTATCTGCTGGCGGGGGGCGTGCTGCTGCCGCGGTTCTATCGGCGGCATCCCAGCCTGTTTTCGTATGGGCTGCTATTGAGTCTCGTGCCACACATGCTTGGGGAATGCTTCGCCGCGTTCGGTTCGCGGGCCCCGTACGACGCCGCGTTCGGCACCGCGCAACTCCTTAAGCTGGTGGGTTATCTGGTCCCTTTGGTCGGGCTGCTGGTCGACTACGCACGGGTCTACCGGGCCGAGGGGCAACTCCGCGCGACGCAGGAGAAGCTGCGGCTGGCGCGCGAAATCCAATGCGGCTTGTTGCCGATCACCGCGCCACATTGCGGCGCTTACGACATCGCGGGCCTCTGCCTGCCGACCGACGCGGTGGGAGGGGACTTCTTCGACTACGTGCCGATGGCCGACCAGCGCTGGGGGATCGTCATCGCCGACGTCAGCGGACACGATCTCGGCGCGGCGATCCTCATGTCCCAGGCTCGGGCGTATCTGCGCGCGGAAGCCGCTTCCTCCCGCGATCCGGGCGCGGTCCTCGAACGCGTCAATCGGTTCCTCTGCCGCGATGTCCGCGATCGCCGCTTCATCAGCCTGATGTTGGCGATGCTCGATCCCGAGCGGGCGGAAATCCGTTACGCCGCGGCGGGGCACGGGGGTTTCGTCCTGCGGGCCGACGGTTCAGTTCAGGAGCTGCCCCCGACCGGTCCCGTGCTGGGGGTGGTCGAATCGGTCTATGAACTCGGGCCGACGGTGACCCTCGAACCCGGCGATACGTTCGCGCTGGTGACCGACGGCTGGCCCGAAGCGCAGAATCTCAACGGCGAACATTTCGGCAATCGGCGGGTTTGGGACGTTCTGCAACTCACGGCGACGCTCCCCCCGGCCGCCTCCTTGGAAGCCCTCCGCGCCCGCGTCTTCGAGTTCCGTCAGCAGACTCCGCCGGAAGACGATCTGACCGCCGTCCTCGTCCGGCGACCCGACCCGCAGGGGGCACCCCGAGCGGAGCCACTGGACGCAACCGCCGATCATTCCGTAGTCGCCACGCCGGCGGTCGTCTGATCACCAATAATGGACTACGAAGCAGAGACCATGGTCGATCATCTCCTCAGCGGCGTTCACCAGTTCCGCACGCAGGTCTTCGCGCGGGAACGCGACTTCTATGAACAGCTCTCGCAGGGGCAAAGTCCCAGCGCGATGATCGTCAGTTGCTCCGACTCGCGGGTCGATCCGAATCTGATCCTGCAGGCCTCCCCCGGCGACATTTTCTCATTGCGCAACGCCGGGAATGTCGCCCCGCCCTACGGCGCCTCGAACGGGGGAGAGGCGGCGAGCATCGAATACGCGATTGACGCCTTGAAGGTGCAGCACATCATTGTCTGTGGGCACTCCCAATGCGGGGCCCTCAAGGCGCTGCTGGATCCCCCCTCCGCGAACGGATTGCCCGCCGTGCAGGCCTGGTTGACCCACGCCGAGACGACCCGCCGCATCATGCGGACCAACTACGCCCATTTGACCGGCGCGGAGCTCCTCGACGCCTGCATTCAAGAGCATGTGTTGGTGCAGATCGAGAATCTGCAAACCCACCCGGCGGTCGCGGCCGGACTGCTGCGCGGGACACTCACGCTGCACGCCTGGGTTTACCGGTTGGAGACGGGCGAGATTCTCGCCTTCAACAGCGAGACCGAGGCGTTCGATCCGCTCCCCCTCGTGGGACCCCTTCCAACCCCCACCCCACCGCCGCGCGCGCCGATCAAGCCCCGGCGGAAAACCGGTCGAAAAAAGACGTCGTAACCGTTTTCAAGGGAATATGTTGCGACGCCTGGACTCGCCGCGAATCGCGCGGCGGCTTCCTCCCCCGGAGTGACCGGTTTATACTTGCGCGGGAGTGAATCGGAAGGTGGGTGCCACTGGCTCCGCCAGTGCGATGCGAACTTGGTGGTCGCCCAGGAAAACCACTGGCGAAGCCAGTGGCACACATCGCCCGCGGTTCACTCCAACAACGTCGTCGGCTCAACTTTCCGATCTTGCATCAGACGCGCGTTCCGCGCCATAAGGGCTGGTTCCATGGCCAAAGCTGGTGGACGAAAGAAGCTGCCCAAGGAAGTGGCGGTCATCAACGCCGACAATTGCACCGGCTGCGAAGCCTGCCTCGAAGTCTGCCCCGTCGACTGCATCTACAAAGTCCCGGGCGAAACGATCGGCGTCCTGCAAAGCTGGTGCGAAATCGACGTCGAGCGCTGCGTCGGTTGCGAGGTCTGCGTCCACATCCCGACCAAGAAGTCCGATCCGTACGAACTCACCGTCTGCCCTTGGGACGCGATCGAGATGGTCCCGACGGTGCAGGTCGCCCAGGTCGTCGCCGCCAAGGGGGGGCCGCCCGACTACCTCCTCAAGAACTGGGACCGCTTGGTCGTCCCCGCCCAACGCATGGCGGAACTCGCCGCCGCGAAATGAGGCGGTCGGCTCGGTTTCGGGCTGATGGATTCCCGCCCCAAGAGTGAGTCCGAGAGCGGCGCGCCTCTTTGAAAGCCTCGGGCATTGGATCAGAATCGGTCAGCGTGCTGCCGATGCCAATGCCTGATCATCACGTCGACCGCTTCTTCTTCGGCTTCTTCACCGCCTTGGTCGGGGCGACCCACACCATGCGGACGTAGTTGACGAGCGCCCCCTTCAGCGTGAAACGCCACATCGTCCGTTCCGGATCACGGAAGTAGGCGTAACCTTGGGCGACGAGCGCCTCGGTCGAGGCGCGGCGGATGTCGAGGTATTCCTCGAGCGCGGCGTCCTCCACGAAGACGAGCGCCTCGTGCTCCGCCAGCCGTTCCTGGTGGCGTTCGTGCAACTGCCCGAAATTGTGCTGGTTGTAGTGGCGGAGATCCTGGACGCCGGAAATGTCCGAGGTCCCCGCGTAATTCGTACTGCAGAGGATGCGGTCGTCGAGGAGTCGCGAGTAGAGCCAAATCCCCTCCTGCGGAATTTTCGCGATCGTCCCGCTGCCGATCACCGCGAAGGTCAACTGGTCGCTCGACAACCAGAAATCGTTGCGCAGGCGATGCGTCTTCGAGTGGCATAACCCGCCATGGGTATAGCCCAGCTTCTTCGCCTTGGCGTTCGCGGCGGCGGCGGTCTGGCTCGGCTCGTAGGCTTCGCCCGACTTCGGCACCTTGAACGGCTGAACGTACTGCGTTTCCCAGATCGAGGCGAGCACGATCACGACGAAGAAAAACAGCGTGATCGCGACGAAGATCGCCGCGCCCAGCGCCAAGCCCCAACCCGTGTCCAAGAAGGGCATCATCAAGCTCGCGGAGAAGGTGATCGGAAGGGACGCCGGGGAGTATCCGGCTTCGCTACGATAACCCGCTCCGCGAAGCCTTGCGACGGATCGCCTGCAGCGATCCGGCACGCCCCGCTGATCCCCTACCGGTCGGATCCTCGCGATTCACGACCGTCGGCACAGACTACTCGCGGCTGCTGGAGAGCTTCGCGAGCAACCGCACGACTTCGATATAGAGCCAGACCAGGGTGACCATCAGGCCGAACGCGCCGTACCACTCCATCGATTTCGGCGCGCCGGATCGCGCCGCCGATTCGATGTCGTCAAAGTCGAGGATCAGATTGAACGCGGCGATCCCGACCACGAAGACGCTGAAGCCGATCCCGATCCAACCCGCTTCATGGATGTAGGGAACCGTCGTCCCGAAGAACGACAGCACGAACGACGCGAGATAAACGATCATGATCCCGAAGGTCGCGGCGGCCAGTCCCATCCGCAGCGACTGCGTCGCGCGAATCAGGCCCGAGCTGTACGCCATCAACAGGGCGAACATCGTCCCGAAGGTGGCGGCGACCC
>CAYRVS010000084.1:8716-21485 GCA_964427725.1 uncultured Planctomycetaceae bacterium
TTGCAGGGCGATCCCCGGAAACCGCGTTTCGAGATACGCCGAGAAGCCCCCCAGAAACAGCCCTTCGGCAAAGGCGTACAGCGGGGCGGTGAAAGGGGCCCACCGCGGGACGAAGCAGGTGGCGAGGCACAGCACTAAGCCGGTGATCGCTCCGCCGCCGATCCACACCCCCGCCGCCGCGAGATCGCCGCGACCGACCATCGTCCAGGTGAAACAGGCGGCCCCGAAACACAGCCCCAACAGAATCAGCGTTTTGACGCTCGTTCCTTGGACCGTCATCGTTTGCCGCGATGCTCCCACCTCTTGACGGGCATGTTCGAGCATCGACTGGCTGAAGACCGGATTGCCGCTATGCATGGTGCAGGAACCTCTCAGGTTCGGGGGACCGAGTTTGAACGAATTTGGTCACGGTCAGTGTAGTCGAGGTCCTGGATTTCTACGAGGCCCGACTCAATACGATCACGGCAAACCCTTGCGACGTAGGGAGTTCCCCCACGGTTCGATGCTGGCTTCCCGACGGAATCGTCGTCCATCACGGAATTCGTTCAGATCGGCCTCGCCGTCAATTTCGGCATCTTTGACGCGGCGGACCATAAACCCCTCTCGGGCCGAAAAAAATCGGTTGCTCATCCCGCGGGCGTGACTAGCGAGCCGATCAGAGCGGGTGTCCGAAACCACGGGCCATTTCTTGCGATGACGGGAAATCGTCTCAAGAGTCCCTCCATAGACCGTCCGCGCGCGCCGCGCTTCCGGGAACGAAGGCCGCCGATGGAAGATGACATTCTGCAGGAATTCCTCGCCGAGAGCTGGGAAAACCTGGGTCGACTCGACACCGAAATCGTGCAGCTCGAGCGCGAGCCGGACAACGGCGAACTGCTCGGCAGCATCTTCCGCACGATTCACACCATCAAAGGGACGTGCGGCTTCATCGGCCTCACGCGGTTGGGCAAAGTCGCCCACTCCACCGAGAACGTTCTCGGCAAGATGCGCGACGGCCGGCTCGATGTCTCCCCCCCCGCCGTCTCGCTGGTGCTCGACGGCATCGACCGCATCAAGGAGTTGCTGTCGGGACTCGAGGATGGCGGCAAAGAGCCCGACCTCGACAGCGGCAGCCTGATCCATAAACTCGATCTGCTGGCCTCTTTAGGGGATCCCGCCCCCAAGATGGATCCGAGCGCCCTGGAGAGCCTGAACGAAGTCCCCGCCGCGCGACCGGTCGCGGACGAGCCGGTGCCGACCAGCGAACCGGAGCTGGTCGTCGAAACTCCGGCGGTCGCCGAAGTGATCCTCGCCACCCCCGTGCCGGTCGCGCCCGCACCGCCGCGTGGAACGGCGAAACCGCGCGCCGAAAGCCCGTCGAACGACGCCGAGTCCCCCGCGAAGGACGACGGTCGCAAAAGCGTCGCCGATCTGTCGATTCGCGTGAACGTCGACGTCCTCGATCTGTTGATGAACCTCGTCGGCGAGTTGGTCCTCACGCGGAATCAGCTTCTGCAACTCGTGCGGGGCGAGGATGAATCGCGCTACGCCGCGCCGATCGCGCTCCTCAATCGCGTCACCACCGACCTGCAGGAAGGGGTGATGAAGACGCGGATGCAGCCGATCGGGAATGCCTGGAGCAAGCTTCCCCGCCTGGTCCGCGACCTCTGCCAGGTGACGGGGAAGCAGGTCGAACTCGAGATGATCGGGGCCGAAACGGAGCTCGATCGGACGGTCCTCGACGCGATCAAGGATCCCCTGACCCATATGGTCCGCAACTCGTGCGACCATGGGATCGAAGCCCCCACGGTCCGCCGGCAGGCGGGCAAACCCGAATCGGGTCGGCTCAAGCTGCGGGCCTACCACGAAGGGGGCCACGTCATCATCTGCATCGAGGATGACGGCAAAGGGATCGACCGCCAACGGGTGCTGCGCAAGGCGATCGAACAAGGGCTCGTCACCGAAACCGAAGCGGCGACCTACTCCGAAGCGGAAATCGATCGGCTGATCTTCCGCCCCGGGTTTTCGACCGCCGAACAAATCACGGCGGTCTCGGGCCGCGGCGTCGGGATGGACGTCGTCCGGACCGAGATCGAACGGATCGGCGGCACGGTCGAGCTGTCGTCGACCCCCGGCCAGGGGACGTCGATCCGCATCAAGATTCCCCTCACGCTTGCGATCATCTCGGCCCTCGTCGTCGAAAGCGGCGGGATTCACTTCGCGATTCCCCAGTTGGGGGTCGTCGAACTCGTCCGCGTCCCCGCCGAAGAACGCCATCGCATCGAACGGATTCGCGATCAACAGGTCTTCCGGCTCCGCGATCGGCTGCTACCGCTCATCGAACTGCGGGACGTCCTGCAGCTCAAGCAAGGTGGGCAAACCGAGGAAACCGATCTCTACATCGTCGTCGTGCAGGTCGGCGAAGAGCAGTTGGGGCTGATCGTCTCGGAAGTCTTCGACACGCAGGAGATCGTCGTCAAGCCGGTCGGCCGGTTGCTCAAGGACGTCAACGTCTATCAAGGGACGACGATTCTCGGCGACGGCCGCGTGATCATGATCCTCGATGTCGCCGGGATCGCCGGGCGGTTCGGCAAGAGCCGGGTCGAAGCGGCGAACACCACGAGCAACACCCGCAACGATCAGGACGACCGCATCGAACCGACGAGCCTGTTGGTCTTCACGTCGGAAACGGGACAGTTGCAGGCGGTGCCGCTGTCGCTGGTGTCGCGGCTCGAGGAGTTCCCGCGGGACTCGATCGAACGCAGCGGCAACCGGATGGTGGTGCAGTACCGCGGCCAGTTGCTGCCGCTGGTCCCGCTCGCCGACAACGAATACGGTGCGACGCTGCGGGAGGTTCAGCCGGTGATCGTCTTCTCGGACGGCGTGAACGCGCTGGGGCTGCTCGTCGATCAGATCCGCGACATTCTCGAAGAACCGCTGGTCATTCGGAACGGGACGCAACGCCCCGGCGTCCTGGGGACGGCGGTGATCGACGGGAAGGCGACCGACGTCGTCGACACCCAATACTATCTGTCCCAGGCGAATCCCGAATGGTTCAAGAAGGAACTGCGGGCCACGCCGAAACGCTTGCTGATCGTCATCGAATCCTTGTTCTTCCGGCAATTGGTCCGCACGGCGTGCGAAGCGGCGGGCTTCAAGCCGACCGCGATCGACTCGGTCGCCAAGGCGGAGGAACTGCTCGATCACGGCGGCAACTACGACGCGATCATCTGCGACGTCGACGGGAACGATCCCCGGTTGATGCCGCTGGGAACCTGGACGCAGCGCGGCGTCAGCGGCTCACGCCGGCCCGTGATCGCGATGACCGGCGTCGAATGCCACGAACATCACGCCAGCCTGTCGGCGTGCGGTTGTGACGTCGTCCTCACCAAATTCCACCCGCAGGAGCTGACGGAGTCGCTCAAGGAACTCTCGCGGAGGAAGCCGCGTTTGAACGGAGCCCCGGCATGAGCGCCGTCGCCTCGCCCCCGCCAGTTTCGTCGACCAATTCCGCGACCACCGCGGGCCGCCAGTTCGTCTCGTTCCTGATCGACGGTGAGTTGATGGGGGTCCCCGTCAGCGTCGTCCAGGAAGTCTTGACGGCGCAGCAGATCGCCGCGACCCCCCTCGCGCGGCAAGAAGTCGCGGGCCTGCTCAATCTTCGCGGCCAGATCGTCACGGCGGTCAATCTTCGCCGGCGGTTGGGGTTGCCCGATCGCGGCGACGGCCAGCCGAGCATGAACGTCGTCGTGCGGTGTCATGGCGAGTCGTTCAGTCTGCTGGTTGACGACGTCGGCGACGTGATCACGGTCGACGGGCTGCGCAGCGAACCCCCGCCGCGCACCTTGGATGCCCGCTGGCGGGCCCTCGTGCAAGGCGTTTTCCGGCTGGAACAAGGACTGTTCGTGATCCTCGATTTGGTCGCCGTCCTGTCGTTGGACGGCGGCCCGAGTCGCAATTGAGGACAGCCTGCCGAAGGTCCGTCGCGCGGACCATGACTTGACGCGTGGTGTTCCATTCGCCTCAAGCTCCGCCCGACCGGGTGGACGGTTCCAGAACAAGAGATATCCGGTGTCGGCGGGCCTGGTCGAACACGTGGCGGAGCAAGCGGCGCACGACGATGCGTCGTCCGGAGCGCCGCGCGCCCGGGTCCGTCAACTGGTGGAGGCCTTCGCCCAAGCCTGGACCGCCGCGGGCCATCCCGTCCTCGCCGGACCCGACCTCCACGATTGGACGCTGGGGTTACTGGTCGCCTTGCGATTGCACGACCAAGGCCGGCTATGGCAGCGATTCGTCAAGGACTGGCTGGCCGATCGCGTCGCGATGGATGAGCTGCGCGCGGTGCTGGCCGATGGGTTGGCGGTCTGGCTCGAGGTCGTCGCCGCCGAAGCCCAGGCCTCCGGCGCGAATCCGCTGGAAGAAGATGCCCGCTGGCGGACATGGATGACCAGCCTGTCGGAAACCCTGTCCGTGCCCGCGCCCGTGGCGCAGTCCCGCGCGGGGCCGGTCTCGGACACTTACGCCGCCCAGGCGATGCCTCCGCCCGACGAGCCGTCGTCAGCGACCATCGCCGTAACGAATGCCGTCACGACCTCCGAACCAACCCTACCATCGCATCGTCCCCCGACCCTGGAAAGCTCCGTCATGACGACCGAAACGCTCAACCACGCATCGCCGACCGCCGCGTCGGTCGAACAGTTCTACGGCATGATCGAGCAGGCTCCGCTCGCGGCGCTGCATGTCGATCCGCGCGGCCGCATCACCTACCTCAACCAACAGGCCCAAGGCCTGTTCGAGCAGCTCGCGACGGAATTGGGATACGGACCCGAGGATCTGGTGGGCGAACCGTGGTCGAAGCTGCAACGTTCGGTGCCGGCGTTGAAAGGTCTGATGGGGGCGGGGTCGAGCGTTGTCGCCAAGCTGGGGGACTTGCAGATCGAGGTCGTCGCGGCGCCGGCCAACAGCCATGACGGCGCGTCGCTGGGGACCGCGTATTTCTTCCGCGACGTCACCGAACAATCGCGGCTGAACGACGACGCGGCCCGGCTCAAGTCCATGGTCGAGGCGATGCCGACGGCGGTGATCCTCGCCGACAGTTCGCTGCGGATCACCTACGTCAATCCGGCGTCCGTGAAACTGTTGCGGGGACTGGAATCGTTGCTCCCCGTGAAGGTCGATCAGATTGTCGGTCAGAACATCGACATCTTCCACAAGAACCCGGCGTACCAACGGAATCTGCTGAGTGACCCCAGCGCGCTCCCGCGGCGGGCGAAGATCAAGGTGGGCCCGGAGACGCTCGATCTGCTGATCAGCGCGGTCCGCGACGAAGCGGGCAAGCCGATCGCCACGATGGTCACCTGGGACGTGGTGACCGAGAAGGAGCGGTTGGAGATTCGCAACAACGACTACGCCGGGCAAATGGCCGCGATCAATCGCTCCTACGCGGTGATCGAATTCAATCTCGACGGCACCATCGTTTCCGCCAACGAGAACTTCCTCGCTACGGTCGGTTATCGTTTGGAGGAGATCCAAGGCAAGCACCACGGCATGTTCGTCGATGACCAGTATCGACAAAGCGCCGAATACCGTGAATTCTGGGCCAAGCTGGGCCGTGGTGAAAACATGGTCGGTGAATTCCAGCGGTTCGGCAAGGGGGGCAAGGAGGTCTGGATTCAAGCCTCTTACAACGTGATCAACGACATCACGGGCAAACCCGTCAAAGTGGTGAAGTACGCCGTGGACATCACTCAGGCCGTGCACACGCGTAACGAGGCCATCCGAATCCGCAACATGATGGACAATCTGCCGATCAACGTGGTCTTCGCCGATCGCGACTCGAAGATCCGCTACATGAACCCGTCGACGGTCCGGACCCTCAAGACCATCGAGCATCTGCTCCCCGTCCCCGTCGAAAAGCTGAAGGACCAAAGCTTCGACATCCTGCACAAACAACCCGAGATGCAGCGGCGGATCGTCGGCGATCCCCGCAACCTGCCCCACAAGGCGAAGATCAAGCTCGGCGGCGAAACGCTCGACCTGCTGGTCTCCGCCATCACCGACGCCAAGGGCGAGTACATCGGCCCGATGATCACCTGGGCCGTCGTCACTCATCAGGTGAAGATGGCCGACGACTTCGAACGCGACGTCAAGGGGGTCGTGCAGATCGTCACGTCGGCGGCGACGCAGATGCAGGCCAGCTCGCGGAACCTCGCCGCCGCCAGCGAAGAGACGGCCCGGCAATCGCAGGTGGTCGCCGCCGCCAGCGAAGAGGCGACCACGAACGTCGAGACCGTCTCGTCCGCCGCCGAAGAGCTGAGCATGTCGATCGCCGAGATCGCGCGGCACGTGCAGGAGGCCTCGTCGATGACCTCGATGGCGGTCGCCGAAGCCGATCGGACCAACGTCACGATCAAGCAGCTCGGCGATTCGAGCAACGAGATCGGGCAGGTGGTGAAGGTGATCACGTCGATCGCCCAGCAGACGAACCTGCTCGCCCTCAACGCGACGATCGAAGCGGCCCGGGCCGGCGAGGCGGGCAAGGGCTTCGCCGTCGTCGCCAACGAGGTCAAGGAACTCGCCCGGCAGACCGCCAAGGCGACCGAAGAGATCAGCCAGAAGATCAACGCGATTCAGTCGGCGACCGGCGTCGCGGTGACGGCGATCGGCAGCATCAGCGACAGCATCCGCAAGATCAACGAAATCTCGACCACCATCGCCTCCGCCGTCGAAGAACAGACGGCCGCGACCAACGAGATTTCGCGGAACGTCGCCGAAGCCGCCCGCGGCACCTCGGAAGTCTCGTCGAACATCGCGTCGGTCTCGCAGGCCGCCGAGGAAGGGGGCCGCGGCGCGACCGACATCCTCCAGGCGTCGGAAGCCCTGACGCAGGAATCGGGCCGGCTCGACAAGGTGACGACCGAATTCCTGCAACGGATGCGCGCGATCTGATCCGCGTCGTCATGTCGAGATGATGCGCTCGGAAGCCCAGGGAACGTGTTCCCTGGGCTTCTTTGTTGACTCACTCCGCCTGCCAATCGAGCAACTGAAACTCGACCCGTTCCTCCCCGCGGAACCGATTGATCGTTGGCTGAAAACAGATCGCGATGGTCGACCCCACCCGCGCAAGTTCGTCGGCCCAGTCCCCTTTCCCGAACGCCACGCCGCGCAGCGTCGTCCCGTACTGTCGCACCATCAGCGAAAGATGGCGTTCCCCTTCCCCCATCTTCCGCGGCGCGCCGATCAGTTCGACTCCCGTCGCGGCGAAGACCGGCCGCTTGTTCGCCGCGCCGAACGGGCCCAGCCGCTCCAAGTCGAGGACCGCCTGCCGATGAACGTCGGCGAGCCGCACCTCGGCGTCGATCGCGAGCTCGTGCCCGTCCGCGACCGCTCCCGTCGTGTCCCGCACCACCTCCACGAGCGCCCGGCGGAACTCGTCGATCCGCTCGATTGAGAGTTTGAGCCCCGCCGCCGCGTGATGCCCACCGTAGCTGATGAGCTGATCACGGCACGCCGTCAGACCCGCATGCAGATTGAAGCCGCCGAACGACCGGCCGGAACCTTGCGCCAGTCCTTGTCGATCGTCGATGGTCATCAGGATCGCCGGCTTGCGGAAATGTTCGGCGACCCGCGCCGCGACGATGCCGATGACTCCCGCGTGCCATTCGGGATGCGCGAGGACCAGCACGCCGTGTGATTCGTATTCGGGCTCGGCTTCGACGAGCTCCTTCGCCTGCTTCAGGATCTTCCGCTCGACCGTCTGCCGGTTCTTGTTCAGCTCATCGAGGTACTGCGCCAGGGCCACGGCGCGGTCGGCCTGCCGCGTCGTCAACAACTCCACCGCGAGCCGCGCCTGTCCCAATCGCCCGGCGGCGTTGATCCGCGGCCCGATCGCGAAGCCGATGTCTTCCGCCTGCAGCGTCGGTTTCTCGTGCAACCCGGCGAGTTGCATCATCGCCTTCAGGCCCAACGAACTCCGCTCGACCAGGCTCCCCAACCCATAATGGACCAACACGCGGTTCTCGTCGATCAGCGGCACGACGTCGGCGACGGTCCCGATCGCCGCCAATCCGATCGCCGACAAAAGGAACTCGCGCATCCGCGGCGAGGCTTTTTTGCCGTCCCCCAATCGCGCGCAGATCGCCCAGGCGAGCTTGAAGGCGACGCCGACGCCGCACAATTCGCCGAAGGGATATCCTCCGGGCAACCGGGGATGGACGAGTGTGGTCTCGGAGGGAAAGGTGTCGCCGAATTGATGATGATCGGTGATGATCAGTTCGAGGCCGAGTTCCCGGGCGAGCGCGGCTTCGCGGACACTGGTGATCCCGCAATCAACACTCACGACCAGCCGCGTCGGATCCTCCGCATGCAGTTGTGTCAGCGCGTCGCAATTGAGCCCGTAACCTTCGTCGAGCCGGCTCGGGATATAGTAGTCGACCTTCGCGCCGGCGAGTTGCAGGCATTCCCAGAGCAGACTCGTCGCGGTGACGCCGTCGACGTCGTAATCGCCGTAGATCGTGATCCGTCGGCCCGCATGCACCGCCGCGACGATCGCCTCGGCGGCGGCGGGAACCCCCGGCACCAACTCGGGGTCGTGCAGGCTCGACAGCTTCTTCTCGAGAAACGCCGTGGCCTGCGCGGGGGTCCGACAATTTCGCGCGAGCAGCACCAGGGCCACCAGTGGCGGCACCCGCAGCGCCTGACACAACGCCCCCACTTCGGCGACGTCGTGCGGCGCGATCCTCCAAACCCGCGGAACCAGCGTCGTCACGGCACATCCTTGCAGAATTCCATGGCATGATACCAACGATGCCCAGGGAAGGCCTTCCCTGAGCGTCTGCCTAAAAAATCACGGTTGAACCCGCCGCCCCGTTGCCCGATAAGGACGACGCGGGAAGAGCGTCGCAGGCCGGCGGATCGGGAGCAAACGCGACATGGGGACGTGGTTGGTTCTGGCGTGGGCCCTCATCGGGGCGGACCCGGCGATCATTCCCCATCAGGCGACCGCCGCCCTCGCCGACGCGATCGACCCCCTTGTCGCCGATCACCGGGGCCAGGTCGCCGTCTTTGTGCGGCATCTCCGCCTCGACGTCGAATACGTCCATCGGCCCGACGAACCGATGCCGACCGCCAGCCTGATCAAGCTCCCCGTGATGATCGCGGCGTATCAGCAGGCGGCGGAAAGCGGGCTCGATCTCGGGAAGATGATCACCTTCCGCGAGGCCGACAAGACGCCCGGCTCGGGAATTTTGTCGACGCAGTTCTCGTCCGGGCTGCAACTGTCGCTCCGCGACGCCGTCCGCCTCATGATCGCCTATTCCGACAACTCCGCGACGAACATGGTCCTCCGCGAAGTGGGACTGAATGCGGTCAATCAGCGACTGGCGGCTTGGGATTGTCCACAGACGCGGATTCATGCGTACGTCTTCATTCCCGAATCGTCCATCGCCCCCGAAGAGAGCAAGCGTTGGGGGCTGGGGAAAACGACGGCGCGCGAGTCGGCCCAACTCCTCATCAAGCTCCACCGCCGCGAGCTCGTCAACCCCGCCGCCTGCGAGGCGATGCTCGAACATCTCTTCGCCTGTGATGACACCAAACGCTTGGGCGCGCAACTCCCGGCGGGGACCAAGATCGCCCTCAAGACCGGCTCGGTGAGCGCGGCGCGCACGGTCGCGGGACTCGTCGAGTCACCGTCGGGACCGTTCGTCGTCACCGTCCTCACCGCCGAAAACGTCGATCGTCGTTGGGCCGACGACAACGCCGCCGAGATCCTGTCGGCGGCGATCACCAAGGCCGCCTGGGACGTTTTCCATCCCGATCCGAAGCTCTCGCCCGTCGCCCCGGCGGATGGACGCTTGACGTTGGGGAGCCAAGGGCTGTTGGTCGAGGACTTGCAGCGGACCCTCAACACCAAACGCGAGGGGCTAGCCCCCATCACCGTCGATGGGGATTTCGGCCCGCAAACGGTTGGCGCGCTGAAGGCGTTCCAGCGGCAAGTGTCGCTCCCCGACACCGGCACGACCGACGAAGCGACTTGGGCCGCCTTGGGACCGCTGGTCCTTGCTCCCAAAGAGCAACCGTCGTCGGCGACGCCTCTTCCCAACGAGAGCGTGCTGCGACCCGCCGATCCGCTCGACGGTCCGCCGATCGTCACTTGCAAGGCGTGGGCCATCGGCGATCCCGCGACCGGGGAGTTGCGGCACCATCATGAAGGCGATGTCCCGCGCGACTTCGCCAGCACCACCAAAATCATGACGGCCTACCTGGCCTTGCGCCTCGCGGAATCCCGGCCCGATCTGCTGACGAGGCGGGTGACGTTTTCGCTCCACGCCGCGACCACGCCCGGAAGTTCCGCCATGCTGCGACCCGGCGAGAGCGCCACGGTCGAAGAGCTGCTGTATGGCCTGATGCTCCCCTCGGGCAATGACGCCGCCGCGGTCTTGGCCGAGTTCCTCGGAACCGAGTTACCATCCGGCGCGGCCGACTGCGCCGCCGTCTCCGCGATGGAGGCGACTCCCGAACTGCGCTTCATCGCCGAGATGAATCGGACGGCGGCCGCCTTGGGGATGAGCCACACGAAGTACGCCAATCCCCACGGGCTGACGCACGCCGATCATAAGTCGACGCCGCGCGATCAATGCCGGCTAGCCGCCGCCGCGCTCCAGCTCCCGACGTTCCGAACAATCGTCTCGACCCGCGAACGCACCGGCGTGCTGCATGGTCCGGGGGGCTATCAACGGCCCGTCCTCTGGACGAACACCAATCGGCTGTTGGGTCAGGAAGGCTTCAGCGGCGTCAAGACCGGCACCACCCAAGCCGCCGGGGCGTGTCTGGTGTCGTACGGGGAACGAGACGGCCGCGGCGCGATTGTGGTGGTCTTCGGCGCGACCTCGTCCGACGCCCGCTATCTCCATACGCGAAACCTCTTCCGCTGGCACTGGTCCCGGCCTTAAGCGCCCTGGACGTCTCCCGCGGCACGGGTGACAGCCCGCCATCGGCTTGGGCGTTTGATGGCAAAGTTGCCCATCCAATAGGATGCCGCGACTGCATTCGCACTAATCGAAGCGCGCCCCGGCGCGATCTATGTTCCGATGGCCACGCGGGCCACGCGGCCAGACGAATCGACCGTTGGCGATGCGTTCCCGCAGGGCGTATCATAGGAATTCGAGCGGCGGATCGGTTCCGCTCCGGGAGATTGGTCGAGTATGTCACGCCGTGGGTGGTTGCTGGGTCTTCTGGGATCGGTCTATTTGTCGGGGTTGGTCGCGGTCCGCGCCGACGAACGGCCATTGTCGTTCAATCGCGACATCCGCCACATCCTCTCGAACAACTGCTTTCAGTGTCACGGGCCCGACGAGTCCGAACGCCATGGCGGAGGCGAACAAGGTTTGCGGCTCGATACCCTCGCCGGCGCGACGGCCGACCTCGGCGGCCATCAGGCGATCGTCCCGGGCAATCCCGACGCCAGCGACATCCTTCGGCGGATCACCTCGACCGATCCCGACGTCCGGATGCCCCCGCCGGGAACGGGGAAGAAGGTCTCGGCGGAGGAACTCGACCGACTGAAAACGTGGATCCGACAAGGCGCGCCCTACGCGCGGCATTGGTCGTACGAACCGCCGGTGAACGTCGAATTGCCGACCGTGCTCCATCCCGAGCGCGCCCGGAACGCGGTCGATCTCTGGCTCCAGGCGAAACTCGATCGCGAAGGGCTCGCGATGCAGCCCGAAGCCGATCGCTACACGCTGATCCGCCGGTTGTCGCTTGATCTCACCGGGTTGCCCCCCACGTGGGAACAGGTCGAGCAGTTCGTGAACGACACCAGTCCCACCGCGTATGAGGAGCTTGTCGATCGATTGATGGAGCACCCGGGGTATGGGGAGCATTGGGCCCGGTTGTGGCTCGATCTGGCGCGCTACGCCGATTCCGCCGGCTACGCCGATGATCCGCCGCGCGTCATCTGGGGCTACCGCGATTATGTCATCCGGGCGTTCCGGCAAAACATGCCCTTCGATCAATTCACGGTCGAGCAACTCGCGGGGGATCTGCTGCCGAACCCGACCGACGATCAACTCGTCGCGACGGCGTTCCATCGCAACACGTTGACGAACAACGAAGGGGGAACGAACGACGAGGAGTTCCGCAACGTCGCCGTCATCGACCGCGTCAACACCACGTTCGCCGTCTGGATGGGGACGACGATCAACTGCGCCCAGTGTCACACGCACAAGTACGACCCGATCACGCAAGCCGAATTCTTTCGGGTCTACGCGATCCTGAATCAGACGCAGGACGCCGATCGGACCGACGAGTCGCCGCGGCACGAGTTATGGGAACCCGCGACGCGGGCCGCGAAGCAGGCCGCCGACGCCGCGCTCGCGCAACTGGAAACGGATGCGGCGGCGTGGGAGACCGCCTCGGCGGTCGCGGCGATCGAACGGACCGACCTGCAACGTCGCCTGCGAGGTTTGCAGCCCTATACCAGCGTTCCCGTGATGCGGGCGGTGGCCGCCGAGCAGCAACGGAAGACGAACATCCAACTGCGCGGCAACTGGCAGAACCTGGGGGACGAAGTGACCGCCGGGGTTCCCGCGGCGTTTCATCCCCTCACGACCGAGGGCCCCGTCGATCGACTCGCCTTGGCGAAGTGGCTCATCGATCGCAATAACCCTCTGACCGCGCGGGTGATGGTCAATCGGTTGTGGGAGCAAATCTTCGGCATCGGGATCGTCGCCACCAGCGAAGAGTTCGGCTCGCAGGGGGAAGGGCCGGTCCATCCCGAACTGCTCGATTG
>CAYRVS010000085.1:0-14628 GCA_964427725.1 uncultured Planctomycetaceae bacterium
GCGGAAAAATGGTGCAATGTGACATCACCACGCCCAACCAAGAGGGCACTGAAACCAATACGCTGACCGTCTAATACAGCAGCGGAATAGGTGACATCACCACGCCCAACCAAGAGGGCACTGAAACAAACTGAAGTACAGCGATCCATTGGCACGCGGGGTAGGTGACATCACCACGCCCAACCAAGAGGGCACTGAAACTCATCAGCACGCGGCGTCCGTAGTACCGTCGACGCGTGACATCACCACGCCCAACCAAGAGGGCACTGAAACGCCCTCCGGGGAACCCGGAGACTGGCGCTGCAATCCGGTGACATCACCACGCCCAACCAAGAGGGCACTGAAACTAAAGCGTCCGTAGCGCCTCAGGTCGACCAGCCCGGTCAGTGACATCACCACGCCCAACCAAGAGGGCACTGAAACACGCGACGTTCGTGATCATGACGGCGATCTCGGTCGTCGGTGACATCACCACGCCCAACCAAGAGGGCACTGAAACAGAACGGACTTCCCATCCTTTAGGAAGTTCGTCCGGAGTGACATCACCACGCCCAACCAAGAGGGCACTGAAGCAAAGGGGTGGCAATTCTCTTTATTGACTTTTCCCGCTGTGTGACATCACCACGCCCAACCAAGAGGGCACTGAAACCATTACTGCCCGCCCTTTCTTGCGGGGGGACGTCAGTGACATCACCACGCCCAACCAAGAGGGCACTGAAACCTTCGTTCCGACGGAATACAAACCAGAATCCGATTTGGTGACATCACCACGCCCAACCAAGAGGGCACTGAAACCGATGACACCTCTTCATCGCGGAAAAATGGTGCAATGTGACATCACCACGCCCAACCAAGAGGGCACTGAAACGTGTGTGGCAGTGGAAGGGGGACGGCAAGTGATACGGTGACATCACCACGCCCAACCAAGAGGGCACTGAAACGTGCCACCGCTGACGGAACAACGTATCCGCCAGATCGTGACATCACCACGCCCAACCAAGAGGGCACTGAAACTGCTTGTGAAGGAATTCGTCCAATCGATCGGGAAGGTGACATCACCACGCCCAACCAAGAGGGCACTGAAACAGCGTGAACTGGCGTGGCGCATGACGCTGCTGAATCTCGTGACATCACCACGCCCAACCAAGAGGGCACTGAAACCAGCTCCTCCCGTTCACGGTCCATGCGGGTTTGGTGTGACATCACCACGCCCAACCAAGAGGGCACTGAAACGGTCAGTTCGACCAGCTGCCGCTCCGTGAAGTGCGGGTGACATCACCACGCCCAACCAAGAGGGCACTGAAACAGACGCGATTTTGAGGCTTCCGTCGCCTACGATCGGGTGACATCACCACGCCCAACCAAGAGGGCACTGAAACGATACGTCGCGGCCTGCCCGGTCACCACCAGCCCGTGACATCACCACGCCCAACCAAGAGGGCACTGAAACAAGAATTTCGCGACTACTTCGCGGACAACTCGATTTCGTGACATCACCACGCCCAACCAAGAGGGCACTGAAACCACCAACCGCCTCCACGCCCGCGGCGAGCGGCTCATGTGACATCACCACGCCCAACCAAGAGGGCACTGAAACCTGGCGACCGCTCCGACGGAAACGGGCGGTGAATTCATGAAATGCGGATTACCCCTTCCGTCGCGGCCGGAAGAACCGCATCGATTCTTTGACGACGCGGGCGCGGGAAGCGATGCGGACCAGCAGCGTCACCAGATAGTTCCGCCAGCCGATGACCAGCACCTGCTTGCGCCGGCGGAGCGCCTTCAACGAGTCCTTGACGACCTCTTCGGGGGTGTGTGACGAATGCTTTTGCAGCCAACCCGGCGCCCCCGCGATATCGAAGAACGGCGTCTTCGTCACCCCGGGGCAGACGGTGAGGATCGTCACGCCTCGCGGCCGGACCTCCACCGCGAGGGCCTCGCTGAAATGCAGAACGAACGCCTTCGACGCGGCGTAGGCCCCCATGTAGGCGACCGGCTGGAACGCCGACAGCGACGACAGATTGATGATCGCCCCATGGCCGCGGGTCAACATCCCTTCCAGCGCCCGGTAGGTTAAATCGACCGTCGCGACGACGTTCAGGTCGATCAACTGGGTGATGCGGTCGATGTCGGCCTCGTCGACCTCTCCGACCACGCCGAACCCCGCATTGTTCACAAGCAACTCGACTTGGACCCCCCGCCGTTCGACCTCGGCGAAAAGGGTCGCCCCGGAGCCACGGACCGTCAGATCGAGCGGAATGACTTCACAGCGACAGGCGTGTTTGGCGTGGAGTTCCGCCGCGAGAACCTCGAGCTCTTCTTGCCGCCGCGCGACCAGGACCAAATGCATCCCCAATGCCGCAAGTTGACGCGCATACTCCGCGCCGATGCCGGAGGAAGCCCCCGTCACCAGCGCCCATTGATCGGCGTACGTCGAGATCACCCGGAGACCCAGCCCGAGACACGACCACCCAAGGGACGCGCCGTCCCTCACCCGAAGTCGCGATCATAGCAGCCGTTGCGGCGACTGTCTGCCGCAGACGAAATCGAGCAACGCCTGTCGTCTGCCACAAGCTGATGATCGCCGGGCAGGGTTCGGTCGCGCCTTGCGACGCCATACGCCTGTCGACAGAATGTCTATATGTCTGCTCGACCGGTGTCTTGCCGAGGTTCTCCGATGTTCCGCCTGATGCTTTGGTTCTTCGTCATGACGGGGGCGCTCGTGGGCTGCAAGGGGCAGACCAGTTCCCCCAAGACGGTTCCCACAAACGGTCCGTCGCAGCCGACGACGACGGTCATGCCTGAACCACAACCCGTACCGGCATCGGTCACGCCCGTTTCTGAGACTCCCCTTGCGGCCAAGACTGCCGGGACGCCAGCGCTCAGTGCCGATGGTCGACCGATCCTCTTCGCGGACAACTTCCAAAGCGTCAGCGGTCATGTCCATCGGCGGGTGAACGGGGCGGTTTCGTTGGACGGTCCGTTCCCGACCCGTCGCTTGCGGCTCTTCGCCGATCCCAAGCCCCAAGGGGACTATGCGTTGGAATTTCAGGAAGATCCCGAGACCTTGGGGGCCGATGGTCAGCCGGGCGTGTTGCGGGCGACGTGGGCCCAAGTCCCGAAGAAGTTCGACTACTCGGGGT
Source organism: uncultured Planctomycetaceae bacterium (assembly GCA_964427725.1). Lineage (GTDB taxonomy): Bacteria > Planctomycetota > Planctomycetia > Planctomycetales > Planctomycetaceae > DSVQ01. Next base: position 3,144 of record CAYRVS010000085.1, read on the forward strand.
TTGTTTACGTCGGCACCGAGCATGACCGCGGCGGCTTACCCCTCCCTGCCGTTTCAGCAGCCAAAACCGTGATGCACCTGACCGGGATCGCGGTCCGGATGAAGCTCCGGGCGATTAACCTGAACGGTCCGCCCCCCGCCGCGTTCCCGATCCGCCTGCGGCTCGAAATCGATGGTCCCGACGCTTATCTCAATCGCTGCGATTTCGGGGAGTTCGAGATCACCGAGGCCTGGCAAACGATCGAAGCCGAACTGAGCGAGGGGGAGAACGTCGAGATTTTCGTGGAGGCGATCAAGGAGCATCAGACGACTCAGTTTAAGCTCCTGTGGACGCAGGCGAGCGGCATCGTGGACTATCGCGCTGGGGATACGCTCCTGATCGATGACATCGAAATCGTCGGGCCGAAACCGGCGGTTGAGGATTAGCAGCCGTGACCGGGAGGCGTCGACTCCGAACAGCGCGGGCTGACGCCCTATGGCACTCTCAATCGTTCTGATTGATCGGTCGACGGGGTGGGGTGGAGCGTTGGTGTCTCTGAAACTATGGCGATTTCGCGCGGCGGCCGTTGGCTTCACGGGGGAAGCTGCGGACAGGTCGCGCAGCGTGCGATCGCCGCCGCCTATCGCCGAACCTGCGTCGTCGGTTGGTACGCCACCATGGCCACGACGCGCCGCTCGCTGAGCAGGTCACATTCCCATCATCAACCCTGTAGGATCGACTGCAGCGGGTCGCCCGGGCAAATCACCAGCGGGCGACCTTCGCGGTCATGCAGTTCCAATTGCGGCAGTACGCCCAGCAGGTGGTAGATCGTCGCCGCGAGATCGACCGGCCGGACGGGGTCGCTCGCCGGATACGCCGCGAAGGGATCGGAAGAACCGTAGACGCTCCCTCCCTGGATCCCCGCCCCCGCCAGTACCGACGTGAAGCAGCCGGGCCAATGATCGCGGCCGTCGGCCCCCGCGCCCGCATCGCTGTTCCGCTGACCGATCCGCGGCGTCCGCCCGAATTCGCCCGACCACACGATCAGCGTCTCGTCGAGCAGCCCCCGTTCGCCAAGATCATCCAAGAGCGCGGCGAAGGCTTGATCGGCCGGGGGCATGAGCCGATCCTTCAGGTCGAGGAAGTTCCGCGAATGGGTATCCCAATAGACGCTGACGTTGGTGATGCCGTCGTTCGGCCAGAAGACGGTCACCAGCGACACCCCCCGTTCGATGAGCCGCCGCGCCTGCAACACCGATTGACCATGCCCGTTGCGGCCATACTTGTCGCGGAGCGCGTCGGGCTCCCGGGAGAGATCGAACGCCGACTGCGCGACGGGGGATTGCAGCAGATCGAACGCCCGACGGTAATGGCCTTGCATCACCGCCGCGGGGACGTCGGTCCGACCCGTATCTGTTGGCAACGGCCGCGGGCCACGATCGAGCTCGTCGAGGAGTGACCGGCGGCGACCCAGGCGGCCGCCGTCGATCTCGGGGAGTCGATCGAAATCGCCGACGCGGTAGTCGGGGAGTCCGGGATTGGCGTCGATGGTGAGGGGCTTGACGGTCTCCCCCAGCCAGCCGCCGAACTGACCATGGCTCTGTTCGACGAACCGCGGCGCGCCGTTCGGCACCGTCGGGCGCATCGAGACATGCGTCGGCAACGGCGGCCGACCATGGTTCAAATGGGTGAGGACCGACCCGATGCTGGGCCAATCGCGGCTCAAGTCATCGACCGGGGGCGGGGCCTGGCCGGTGAGGAGAAAATGGGTCGCCGTCGTGTGGTTGACGTCGCCATGCGTCATCGAGCGGATCAGGGCCAACCGGTCGGCCCGCAGCGCCAATTGGGGAAAGTGTTCGCAGATTTGCAAACCGGGAACGACGGTCGAGATCGGCTCGAACTCGCCCCGAATTTCGCGCGGCGCATGCGGCTTGAGATCCCACGTGTCTTGATGGGCGGGCCCGCCCCACATGAACAGGAAGATGCAGTGCTTGGCCCGGCCGAACGTCGCGTCGTCGGCGGGCAACCCGGTCGCCGCGGAGACGGCGCGACCGGCCCAGAGCTGCGGCAGGGCGAGTTGGAACAAGCCCAACCCGCCCGCTTGAAGCCAGCGTCGCCGCTGCCGAGTTCGCGCTTCCACCGCACCATGCCTTTCAAACAGGCCGCCTTGGTGTGGGGCCGACCCATCACGGAATTGTAGTCGGACGGTTCCCCGGCACGATAGGTCTTGGCGACGTTTGTCCACCGCAACGCGTGGACGGAGGTGTCGAATCCGGTGGTGTTCCGTCGCCGTCTTCAAGAAATCCTCATGGTTGATTCGTCGATTCTTATCCCTCGCTTCGTCGGCTCTTCACGGATGGTTGGCAGACTGTCGCCCCTTGAGTTCGACGTCCGACGCGATGGTCGTCGGACGCATCAGCCCGCCGTCGTTCCTCCCACGGTCTACGTCTCACCAGAAGGTCCGCCAGCATGCCTCGCGTCGCTCCGTCACGCCGCTTACGCGGCTTCACCCTGATTGAACTGTTGGTGGTGATCGCCATCATCGCGATCCTCATCGCGCTATTGCTCCCCGCCGTCCAGCAGGCCCGCGAGGCGGCCCGCCGCACGCAATGCCGGAACAACCTGAAGAACCTCGGGTTGGCGATGCACAACTATCACGACACCCACTCGGTCTTTCCGTTCGGGTTCGATGACCGCGAAACCTTCTGGCACGCGATGATCCTGCCGCAGATCGAACAGACCCCGCTGTACGGCACGTTGATCTGGGCGGAATCGGGGCTGGGAAATTGGAACGCGGGGGGGCCGAACGAAGCGGCCGCCGCCACGCCGATTGCCGTCTTCCAATGCCCCTCGATCGGGATCGCCGGCCGACGCGACAATGAAAGCATCGAACAGCGCTATGTCGCCAGTTACCGGGTTTGCGCGGGGTCGGATGTCTACTCGGACGACGCCAGCACGATTCCCCCCGGCGTTCCCGCCGGCGCACGGGCCCTTGAACAAGTCGATCTCAACGGCCTCTTCTGGGGTTGCAGCAGCGTCAAGCTCAGCCAAGTCACCGACGGCACGTCGAACACCGTGATGATCGGCGAAAGCTACGTCGACACCTTCACCAAGGATGGCCAACAAATGGACTATTGGACCATGGGTTGTCCGCAGTCCGGCGGTTGGGTCCCCGGCGGACTGGGCGGGACCGAATACAGCGAAGGACTCGGCTCGACCGGCCCCCGCGTCAACGCGCGGCTCGACCCGACGCAAAACGGCGTCCTGATGGAGATGGCCTTCGGGAGTTGGCACATCGGCGGCGCGCACTTCGGCATGGCCGACGGCTCCGTCCGCTTCGTCTCGGAAAACATCGACCTCAACCTTTACCGCGGTCTCGGCAGCCGCGGTCAGGGAGAAATCGTCGGCGAGTTCTAAGTTCTCCCGATGACGGATGTAACGGGCGTTGGTCCCCCGATGAGCTTGGACCAACGCCCCGGCCGTTCCTCGCGACATCCGCTCCTTCGGCGCGCGGTTCCCGTCGCGAGTCGCTCCACCACGCTTCAGGAAGCCTGCGTTCTCATGTGCGTTCGTGTGTCGGGGCCCCGGCTGACCGCCGGCCTCTTGGGTCTCATCCTGTTGGTTGGTTGCGGCACGCAGCCTCAGATGAACTATGGCAGCGTCGACATCGTCGACGTCTCGGGCACCATCACGCTCGACGGCGCGCCCTTGCCGCAGGCGGTCATCACGTTCGAGAACCCCGCCGACGGGACCTTCTCGTATGGCCTGACCAACGACTCGGGACACTACTCGCTGCAATTCGATTCGGTGAAGTCGGGGACGATCGTCGGGCGGAAACTCGTCCGCATCAGCACCGCGCGTAAGATTCTCGGCCTCAACGTCGGCGTCGACGGCGGAGACGGCGAGGTCGATGAAGAGCCGCCTTCCAAGAAACAGAAGTCGCCCGGTAACGATATGGAAACCCCCAAGCCCCGCGATGCCGAACTCGTCCCGGCGAAATATCACAAGGACTCGACCCTGACCGTCGAGGTCACGCCGAGCGACCGCACGTTCGACTTCGAGCTCTCTTCCAAGGAGTAGCACTCACCCCGACAGCTCGCGTCAGCGGCCTTCGCCGCTTAAGCGTTTGACGTCGTAGTAGCGATACGTTCCGTCGTTCTGCCGGGCGAGCTTCTTCAGGAAGTTGTCGACGCTCAGTTCGCCGCCGGTCCCGAACTCGATCGTATGGATTCGCGTGCGACCGGCGTTCAGTCGCTGTAGGTCCTGCAGTTCCCCCGCCGAGAGTTGCGGTTCGTCGGCGTCGGTCAGGAAGAAGAGGACTTCGGGCTGCAGCCGCAACGCGAGTTTGAGCGCGGGGAGGTGATCGGTCCCCAAGTCGGGCTGAATCCCGCTGATCTGCTGCCGCGCCAAGGTCTTGTGAAGCTCGGTGGCGAAGAGGAGCTTGGTCTCGCTGCCGCGCAGCCGCAGCAGATGCGTCTGCTGATTGTAGAAGATGACCTGGAACTGCTGGGTATCGACGAGCGATTGCAGGCTGGCGACGAGCGCGGCCTTCGCGGACCGCATCGCGTTGTGGTTCTGCATGCTCGCCGAACAGTCGATGACGAAGACGACACGGGTGCCGTTGTCGCGGGCCCCCAGGAACGCGGCCCCGGGGATGGGGATCGCCCGCCCCGCCGTCCCTGTCGTGGTGCCCGCCGATCGCATGAGTTCACGCGGATCGCCCGGGGCCGCCGTGGGAAACAGCGGCCCGGCGCCCAGCGCCGCGGCCGGCTCAACGGCGGTGGGGGTCAGCGGCGCGATGGTGCTTGGAAGGGGGACCGACGTCGGGACCGCCTCATCGACCGGAGCGGGGTCGAGCGCGGCTTCATCCGGCTGCTCGGGGACCTGATCCGCCGTGATCGACGCGGCCCGCGGCAACGACTTGAGCACGATCCCGACTTCGCGGCCCGGTTCCTCGCCGAAGCCGACCGGCGCGCGATCGACCTCGCGGAGCCATGCCGCCACCGCCACCACCGCGACGGCGTGCAGCAGCAGCGAGATGAGCCAACTCGGCAACAGCCACCAGCGGGAGGATGCCGGAGTCAACCCGGGCGACTCGAGCGTGGCGATCGTCGACATCGAGCAGTTCCCACGACCAGCGCGGTTCCCACGTCCAGCGAAGAGTGCGAGGCTGGACGTGGGACCTGTGTCGATTTGAGCCTACGGCACGGCGTCCGGGAAGGTCAACGGGATTTCGAGTATCCGTGATCTGCCGGCCACGGTCCGTTGTCCGTGGCAAGATCGCAACGCTGACGAACGTGCTCAGCCTCGACGCAGGACCGATCCGCGCATGAAAAAGCCCGGAGGCAATGGTGTCCCAGGGGGGCGCGGGACATACATTGCCTCCGGGGCGATCGGACAACCATGCGGGTGGCAGCGAGCGCCCCGGCGTCCATGCCGAGCGCTCGTCGCACCCCATCGAACCGGTCGCGTGGTCGAGCCTCCATGCTCTCGCGACCGATCCTTCTCGGGGGGGATTCCCCGACCTTTTCCGGTCCTGGGGAATCACCACTTCGCCCGGGTCGGCTGGGACCGAACACCCGCGAAGCGGCGGGAACTTAGGTCCGCCTCACGATTGGGTCAACACCGCTTTCCGTCGATCTCGAGGTTTTGTAAGTTCTGCCAATTCCCTCGAAAAATCACGGGGACTTCGGGGAAATCGGCCCGCCGTTCGCTCACTGCCGATGACCGGTGTCGGGGGTTATGATGCCACGACAATCCACCCGGAAGGAGCCCCCGCGTGCCGACGTTGTCCGCCGCCGATCTCACCACGTTCACTCATGCCTTGTTTGTCCGCGCCGGTGTGCCCGACGCCTATGCCCGCGTCGTCGCCGACAGCCTCGTCGACGCCAATCTGCGCGGACATGATTCGCACGGTGTGATGCGCGCGCCGTTCTATCTGGGCCGGCTCAAAGATGGCGGTCTCGATCCCCATGCGACGCTGGTCGTCGAGAAGGAAACCGCCTCCTCGCTGGTGGGGGATGGCGGGTGGGGGCTCGGACAGATCGTCGCCCGCGACCTGATGGAGCGGCTGATCGCCAAATGCGCGACCTCGGCGATCGCCTGCGGCACCCTCAAACGCTCGACCCATATCGGACGGCTGGGCGAGTACGCCGAACTCGCCGCCGCACAGGGTTACATGTCCCTCATCGTCGCCAACACGCATGGCGCGGCGCAGCGGGTCGCCCCGGTCGGCGGGAAGCGGCCGCGACTCGGAACAAACCCGATCTGCATCGGCATGCCGGGTGGGGCCGAGGGGCCCTTCATTTTCGACATCGGCACCAGCGCCACCGCCGAGGGGAAGGTCCGCGTGAAAAAGATCGCGGGGCAACCGGTGCCGCTGGGCTGGATCCTCGATCCCGAGGGGCAGCCCACCACCGATCCCAATCAGCTCTATGGCGACCCGCCCGGCACGATTCTCCCGTTGGGAGGCGACCAGGCCTACAAAGGCTTCGGACTCGCCTTCATGATCGAGATGATCAGCGGCGGGCTCTCCGGCGGGCAGTGCGCCTATCCGAATCCCCCGCCGCCGGTCGGCAACGCCGCCTGCTTCCTGGTCATCAATCCCGAGTTCTTCGGCGGGACGGAGCATCTGCGGCACGAGGTCGCGCAGCTCGAAACGTATGTCCGCGGCGTGCCCCGGATCGACGGGGCGGGGGAGATCACGCTGCCGGGCGATCCTGAACGACGAACGCTGGCCCAGCGGCGCGTCCACGGCATTCCGCTGGATGACGGCAACTGGCAGGCGCTCGTGAAGCTGGCTCACGAGTTGGGGGTCACGCCGCCCGCGGTATGATGTGATACGGGTCCAGGTCCATGGCAGGGCCTTCGCTTGTTTCAAATTCGAGTCGACACATGCGGTCGAGTGCCGAGAGTCTAGTGTCTAGAGCCTGAGAAAACCCCATAGAATCCCGGGTTTTTTGCACCAGACTCTCGGCTCTCGGGACTCGACCCGACACAAAAATCCATCCCAAGTCAACAACGCGAAAGCCCTGGGGCCGTGGGCCACCAGCTTGGCCGGTACGCGTCAAGTTCACGAATCGCCCGGGTGGAGAAAACCAGGAAAAAGACCACTGGCGAAGCCAGTGGCACACGTCGGACAATCTCACACGTCGAACAATCTCCATCGGCCTATACTGATCCCGGAGAGCGGCGGCTCTCCGCAAGGTGACTTGTCATGGAACCGCAAGACTACGACCTGCGGCTCGCGGAATCGTCCGACGTCACGCTCCCGCCGCCGTGGAGTCTCGGTGACGACTTCGCCGACCTCCCGCCGCGCGAGCCCGATCCCGCCGACGTGCGGCTTTATCTCCCCGACGCGGAAGATTGGGTCGCCCACATCAAACGTGACAGCGAAAAGATCTACTGTTACCAGAAGCACGCCGGCGAGGACTACTTTCACCTGATCCTGTCGGGTGAGCTCTACCTGCAGAACGGGACTGAGAAGCTCTGCCTGCGCTGCGCGCTCCGCCGCGGCGTGGTCACCACCGACCGGCTCCATTGGCAGCATCGCGTCCGGCCGCGGAAGACCACGCCCATGTGACGACGCATGCCGCGCCGGCAAAAAAACATCGCCGTCGCTGGTCCGAGGGGGTGGACGAACGACGGCGACGTAACCGCGACAAGTGGACGACGGGCCGGCGGGTTCGTCGGGGTCCGGAGGGGTCGGACGTCCGACGACAACGCCCAGGCAGCCGGCCGAGGTGTTCTCTGAGGTGAAATCATCCCGGTAGGCAAGGACGGCATCGACTGGCGACCCGCTGGGGCGGGGAACCCGAGGCCAAATGGCGAGCCGACACGGTCCACGGTGTCGCGGCGCGAGCCCGGCCCGGCGGAGTCGCCGAACCGGGTCACCTTCACACCATCGGCCCGGGCTATGCCGCCGCATCACTCTCCCCGATCGAGTGTGGGTCCTGCCTGTTCGACATGGCTTTCCGGTCGCATGGATTGTCGCGGCAAGCTGTGAGCGGCTAGGCCACCGGGCCGGGTCGCGCAGCGACAAGACGCTGTGGATCACGGCTGGAACGAACACTCCGGCCGCTTCCCAAAGCTGCTCGTCATGGATGCCCGAGAGCGATTCCACCCGTATGGCGCGGCGTCTTGTGCCTGCGGCACCCAACCGGTGACGGCCGGGCCACCTTGGAAGTCGTCCGGTACGTTCAAACCGATAGGAGGGAATCACCGTCACGCGCCTTGAAACCGATACAGAACCTATAATTGACAAAATGGGTTGATCCGGTATGATGGGATGATCTCAGGTCGCCTCGGTTGGCAATGTGTCCGACCGCCACGCTCGTGGTCCTGCACGCATTCCGTCGTGAATGGGAACGAGCTAATGTTCATGGCCCCCCTCGCCGCCTCGGTCTTGGACGAGCTTTGGGAAACGATCGCCCGGCTGATCGACCAAGGACGACGGCACGACGCGCTGGTGACCTTACGCGGGGTCGCCGCACAGACGGGGGACCGCCGGGTCCGGATCACCCTCGGAACGTTGCTCGCCGAGGGGGGGGCGTACCACGAGGCGATCCTTGAATGGACCCGCGTGATCGACGAGGCGACTGCGGCGGGTGACACGTCCTCACTCGCGGCGGTCTATCACAACCTGGCGGCGGTCTATCGGGAGTTGGGCGATTACCCCCTGGCCCGACGGTTCCAGCAGCGGTGTCTCTCGTTCGAAGTGGCTTGCGGACCCGAGGAACTGCTCCATCTGGCGAACGACGCGATTTCGGGGCGACGATGGGGGTTGGCCGAAGCGCTGGTTGCCGCCGCCGACGAGGCGACCAGCGAGGGTGATCCGGCGGCGTTGTCCGACGAACTCGCGGCGACGCGCGGGGTGATCGCGGCGGGACAGGGGCGAACTACGGAAGCCCGGACGCAACTGCGCGCGGTCTATCGCCGACACCGCGATCGAGGGGCCGATCAGGCCGCCGGGAAAGACCTCGTCAATCTGGCGATGGTCCTCGAGCAGGAAGACCGCTGGGACTTGGCGCGACGCACACTTCGCCAGGCGCAACGCCATTTCCGCGCCGCGGCGGACGCCGTCGGTCTCAACCGGTGCCATTACCTGCTCCGTCGGGTCGACCGGGCGCTCGTCTGTCGCCGGCTGACACCCGCGTGCAATTAAGCTCGATGCGCGAAAGCCGAGATCACCACACCGAAGGATCCTGGAAAGCCAAACAGAACTCCGTGGGATCGAACCACGTTTTCCGCTTCGTGCGTGGGATTTCTTTCGGATTTCGTCATTCGGATTTCGGATTTGGCACGTCGGTCCTTCATCGCCGGCACCAAGCCGTAACCTTATGGTTTCGGCTTCGGCGTCTTCGACAGCGACCGCGTGTAGTTCTCCCACGCGCGGCGATACTCGGCGGGGACCGGGGCGCGGCGGACGTCGGTTTGCTCGACCTCGCGGCTCGGTTGATCCCCCCCCTTCCGGACCGATCCCGCGCGGTGAACGTCGAGGCTTTTGAGCATCTCCTCGAACTGCACGCGGCGGGCTTGGTCCTGGGGCGTTTCGGCCGGCTTCGCCGTCTCTTCGAGCGCGGTTTGCAACCGTCCGACGAACCGCTGCAACTGCTCCTCGGTCCAGCCGAGTTCCTCGAGGAGTTTGGGATCGACGTCGCCTCGTTCGAGGTTTTGTTGCAGCCGTTGTAGAACGAGCTCCGTAGCCTGCTTGTTGTAGTCGAGATTCGCGGGATCGCCGGCGGCGGGGGGTTCGACGGGCGTCGTCTCCTGCCCTTCTTGACCGGGACCAACTCCCGGGGCCGCGCCGGGGTTTCCGGCCGGGCCACCCACTCCGCCACCCCCCGAACTGGAGCTCGGCGCGCCGGGTGGGCCACCCTGCCCAGGTCCCTGACCACCCGACTTGCCGCCACCTTCTCGGCCACTTTGGGACGGTTTGCCCGAGCCGGAGGAGGGTTTGCCTCCGCCTTCTTTGCCGGACTGTTCGCCGCCTCCCTTTTGGCCGGATTGATTTCCCTGTGGTCCTTCACCTTCGGGCTTGGCGGGCGATTGGTCTTGGGGCGATTTCGGGGATGCCCCCCCACCCCGCTCGGGACTCGGATTCCCCTCGCCGGGTTGGTCACCCGGACCTTTGTCGGCGGAGGGACCCATTGGCGCGGAACCAGCCTGTCCCGGACCCTCGGCCCCCGACTCGGTCATTGGTTCGGCTCCGTTGGGGGTCTTGCCGGGAGCATTCTTACCGGGGCCCTTGGAGGTTCCCGCCGGGGGCTTGGGCGAACCTTTCTCCGCCGAAGTCTCGTCGCCTCCGGCGGGAGGATCGGTCCCCTCGGCGCTTGGCGCGCCGTTCATGGGAGCTTTCGGACTCTTCCCCGGGGTCGCGGTCCCCTGGCCGGGGTTCGCGTTGTCCTCCGACATCCCCGAGTCACCTTCCGAAATTGACGGCGTATCGCCCGCCGATGGGGAGCCACCCTTGTTGCCCGTTTTCCCCGAGGGGGGAGACGAGCCCGGCTGCCCGCCAGCCGAGTCACTCGCCGAGCCTTCGGAACCGGGTTGGCCCCCTCCCTGGGACGGCTTGCCGGCACCTTGCGACGGTTTGGACCCCGCTCCGTTTTTGCCCGAGTTCGACGATCCCTTCGAGCGATTGCCGGGCTGCTGCGTGGTGTCGCCCGGACCCGATTCCCCGCTCCCGGGCTGACCATTGGAGGATTGCGCGGAACTCCCCTTTTCGCCGGTTTGGGGTTGCTCGGACCGTTGGCCTTTGGACCGACCGGGACCGGGGGGCGTCGTTTCGCCGGCGTTGGGCGTCCCGTCGCGACCGGGCGGCTGTCCCTCCTGCGGCTCCATCGCCGGATCGGAAGCGGGCTCGCCGGGGCCTTGTGGGTCGTCGCCCGAAGGTTGAGGAGTCTTGTTCGGAGCTTTGCCGGGTTCCTTGTTGCCGGGACCGGGTTGTCCCTTGGTGCCGGGTTTCTCCGTCGGTGATTGGGGAGCCTCGCCGTTGGGGGCCGAGGGGTTGTCTTTCGTCGGGTCGTCGTTGGCCATCGGCTCGGCGGGCGTTTCGCCGGGGTTCTCGTTGGCGCCGGGAGCCGAGGGCTTGGCCCCGATGTCTCCCGGCTTGACCGGGCTCTTGGAATTCGCGGGTGGCTGCGGAGCGTTGCCGGGGGCTTCGCCCGGTGTGGAGGGGTTGCCTTCCGGCATCGGTCTAGGCTCGGTCCCCGCGTCGTTGTTGGACGGAGTTCCTGAGGGCGGTTTCGGGCCGTTCTTGTCGGGAGTGGTCGCGGGCTGGGAACCCTTCGGCGTGCTTCCGGTTTCCGACGCGGGTTGGTCGGGAGACGCCATAGGATCGGCCGCCGGATCGGACGGCATGTCGGCGGGGTTCGCAGCGGGATCTTGTGGTTGACCGCGCGAATTCGTGGGGCCGTTGGTTCCCTTCGGTGTGTTACTGGCGGCTGGTTTCGGATTGGCCGGATCCTGGGGCATGGGGGAGCCCGCCGCGGCCGGGGCGGTCGGC
>CAYRVS010000085.1:14638-16668 GCA_964427725.1 uncultured Planctomycetaceae bacterium
CGTTTTCGGTCCGGCTTGTGGAACGGTGTTCCCGGCCCCGTTCGCGTTATCGGATGATTCTCCGGCGGGATCGTTCGGCAGCGGCGCGGGGGGCGTTCCCTCGGTCGGTTTGGGCGGCTGTTGGGAGGCGTCGTTCGGGGACGGTTGCGACGGGGGCTTCGTCTGGGGAGTCGCGGTGCCAGCCTGTCCGCCGGCGGTCCCGCGGTTCCCTTCACTCATCGCGCGATTGCGCTGCAAGATGCGTTCGAGGGCCTCTTGATCGTCCTCGCCGTTGGCGCTCAGGGGTTTCGATTCGCTGGGGCCATACCCCGTTTGGTTCCGCCCGGTTCCCGCGTTCTGTCCCGTCGCATCGCCCGGGTTGGTCTCAACCGAGTTGGGGGCACCTTGTCCTGCGGCGGTCCCGGAACCTTCCGTGCCCGCCGGACCCTCGGTCGACCCCTCGCGGGGTGGGTCGGTCATGGGGTCGTCGCCGGGATTCGGTTCGGTCTCGGTCGGCGACGGCGTGTCGTTGGCCGGGTCCATCTCCGCCGGGTTGTCAGTCCCCGGTTCGGGTTCGCGGCCTTCGCCGGTCGGTTGATCGAGCTGTGCGAGCTGATCCTGCTGGCGGGTCTTCTCCTCGGCGAGTTGCTTCTGGACCGCGGCGTCGCTGGCGGGAGCGAGGATCCGAATTTTGAGGGGGGGGGTCTGCGCGAGATTCCGCTCGGGTTGCCGATTGTCCTGCGCGGTGAGGAAGAAGCTGATTTCGTCCCCCGGTTCGAGCGCCAGGGGCTTGAGGCTGAGGTCGTGTTGGACGCGGACCGCCTTTTGCTTTCCCTGCGACAACGTCTCGCGGGCGATCACTTTCCCCTTCCGTTGGACGACCAGATTGATCGGGCCGAGCTCGAAGTCGGGATCAGCGGCCTCCGCGAGGAGCGGAACGACGGCGTTCGCGGGGAGGTCGAGATCCCGTTCCGGGGCGATCAGCGCGATCGTCGGAGGTTGATCGGGGATGATCTTCAACTGATAGATGATCGGAGCGGGGTCGGTCCGACCATCTTCGGTGCGGCATTGAATCCGGTAGAACGGGGCATAGGTGCGATCCCGTCGGCGTTCGAGCGTCCAGTTCGCGGTGAGTTTCGTCCCGTCGGTGACCGTGACCGGTTCCTGCTCGCCGTTCGGTTTCCCCTGCGCTTCATCGAGGAACTCGATGACCGCCGATTGAACGGGGATCGGCACGTCTGCGGCGAGTTCGATCGCCGAACCTTCGAGCGCCTCGAAGTTCCCCCCGGTCAGCGTTTCCGGGGTTTGGCCGGTGTAGGGGGGCGGGGTGATCCGCAGCTCGCGGATCGTCGCCGAGGGAGGTTGATCGACCGTGATCCGATAGGTCGGGGAGCGCGCGTCCCCCGCGACGATGTGATAGCTCAGGTCTTGCAGCAGACCTTGGCCGCTTTCCCCGGAGAGGATCCCGCGAAACCGCGTGCCGGCGGTCCCTTCGGGTTGCAGGGGCAAGGGCTCGTCGCGGAACTTGCGATCGGCGGTCGTGTAGCGGAGTTCGACCCGCGCGGGAATCACCCCCGCGAGATCCACCGTGATCGCCAGCGGCGTCCTGGCCAAGACCCGCGCGTCACCCGGCTGGACTTCCCGGATCACGGTCCGTGTCGGCGGGGCGACCGCGGTGAAGGGAATCACCCGCGCCAGTGTCGGCCCCAGCGGTTTCGGGCTCAAGACCGCATACAAGCAGCCAAAGAGGACCACGGCCAGCAACAGGTAGCCGGAGCGCAACAGGGGCCGATGGTCGACGGCGTCGGTGACGTCCATCTTCGAGAGTTGGACCGCCGCCTGCCGTTCGATCGCCCGCAGCACCGCCGGATCGACCGGGCGGCCGGCGCGCTGCAGATCGACCCAGTTGAGCAGATTGCTGCGGAGTTCCGGTTCGGCCTGTTCGACCTGTTTGGCGGCGAAGAGCCCCGAGACTTTCCGACTTAAGGGGAGGCCCAGTCGCATGGCCACCCAGCCGCCGACCGCCGCCCCCCAGGCCAGGAGTCCGATCC
>CAYRVS010000085.1:16678-20946 GCA_964427725.1 uncultured Planctomycetaceae bacterium
CGCGACGGGGACGCCGCGGGGGAAGAGCCATGGGGCGGCCACAAGGAACAAGAGGAGATATCCAAGAACAAGGCAGGCGGCGCCGCCCGCGCCGGTGAGGAGGTCGGTGGTCCGAATCTGGTCGCGGGTTTTACGGAGCTGGAAGTCGACATATTCCTGAAAGTCGACGTAATTCCCCGTTCCCCGCGCATCGGCACGACCGGCCATGGGTCATCTCCCGAGACGAATCGCGACCCGGCGCCCGGACCATGGGGCGCGGCCGACGTGTCGCTCTCCATCGGTATTCTACGCAAAGTCGCCCGGGAGATTTCCATCCGTTCCCGGGGAAATGCGCGGGGGGGAGCGATTTTCCCGGGGGTGCGGGGGGAGGTGGGGTGGGGATGGGGGTTTGTTGGCGCGTCGGCCGAGGGGACGTCGCCCCTCGGCTTCCGGGGGTTAGCGCTGGCGGGGGTGTTTTTTCGTGGGGGCAGGTCGTGGGCGGGATGTGGGGGGGACCAGGCGGAAGTCGAGGGTGCGTTTCGCGAAGTCGACCTGGGCGACTTCGACCGTCACGGTTTGACCCAGTTGGAAGGTGGTGCCCCGTTTGCGGCCGGTGAGGGTGTGCGTGGTCTTGTCGTAGTCGTATTGGTCTTCGGGGAGGTTGCGGACATGGACCAGGCCGTCGGCGGGGAGTTCCTCGCCGAGGCAGAAGAAGCCGAAGCGTTCAACGCCGGTGATCGTCGCCGTGAGCCGCAGGCCGATTTTGTCCTTGAGGTAGGTCAGCAACTTCACTTTCACCAACTCGCGTTCGGCGGCTTCGGCGCGGCGTTCGGTCATCGAGCAGTGTTCGCCCAACTGCTGGAGCGCGTCGAACGGCGGGACTTTGCTTTTCGAGCGGCGGGCCAAGCTCGCCTCGAACAGGCGATGAATCGTCAGGTCGGGATAGCGGCGAATCGGGCTGGTGAAGTGGCAGTAGTGGGTTTCGGCGAGGGCGAAGTGTTCGATCTCCGCCGGGCTGTACTCGGCCTGCTTGAGGCTTCGTAAGAGGGCGTACGAGATCGCCTGTTCCGCCGGCAAGCCGCGGACGGCGGTGAGGAGCTTCTGGAGTTCGAGCCGGCCGAGCCACGGTTTGACGTCGTACCCCAGGCCTTTGACGAAATCCCCCAGCGCGCGGAGCCGACGTTCGTCGGGGGAGGCATGGACGCGGTGGAGGTAGGGATAGCCTTCCCGCCAGAGCTGCGTCGCGACGGCGATGTTCGCCGCGAGCATGAATTCCTCGATGATCTCGTGGCTTTCGTCATGATGGCGACGATGCGCCCCCGTGACGCGGCCGTCGGCGTCGAAATCGATTTTGACTTCCGGCAACCGCAGGTCGAGCGCGCCGCGGGCGAAGCGTCTGCGTCGCAGAAGCATCGCGAGAGTATGCATCCGCTGCAGGAGCGCGAGGATCTCGGGGGCGACCGTGGACCGATGGGCATCGGGCTCGGCGAGGATCGGCATGACCTCTTCATACGCGAACCGCCGCGTGACGCGGATCGCGGAACTCGCGAATTCCGAGCCGGTGGGGAGGCCTTCCGGATCGAAATGGATGAAGACGGTTTTGGTGTAGCGGACGTGCCCGGCCTGGAGACTGGCGAGGCCGTTCGAGATCAGCTCGGGGAGCATCGGGAGGACGCGGTCGGGGAGGTAGACGCTGGTGCCGCGATGGCGGGCGGCGCGATCGAGGGGAGAGCCTTCGGGGACGAAGTGGCTGACGTCGGCGATGTGAACGCCGAGTTTCCAATGGCCGCGGTCGTCCTGTTCGAGGGAGATCGCGTCGTCGAAATCGCGCGCGTCGACGGGGTCGATGGTGACGATGACGTCGTTCGTCAGGTCGAGCCGACCCGCGAGGTCATGTTCGTTGAACGCGCGGACGGTCTCGCGGGCCGCTTCGAGGACTTCGTCGCCGAATTCGTCGGGGAGCGAGAACTCGTGGATGATCGACAGGCAATCGACCCCCGGCTGTCCGTGCGGGCCGAGGACCTGCGTGAGGACCCCCTCGGCGAGATCGGCGTCGTGCTCGGGGAAGCGGAGGATTTCGACGACGACCTTGTCGTTGGGCCGCGCCCCTTTCGCGCCGGGATCGCCGACGGCGACTTTGGAGCCGAGGGCCGCGCCGTCGATCGTCACGTAGCCTTGGCCGCGTTGTTCGTGGTAGGTGCCGACGAAGCGGGTTTTGGCCCGCTGGACGATCTTCGTGATGCGGCCGATGCGTTGCCCGCCGGTGCGCCGGCGGCGGGAGAGGACGAACTCGACGATGTCGCCGGTGAGCGCGCCGCCAAGGTGTTCGGCTTCGATATGGATCGGTTCGGCGGGATCGAGCTCGGCAAGAGCGGTCGCGGCGGCTTCGTCACCGGATTCGGTCACGGGACTTAAGCGGACGCTCCCCGCGCCGCCGGCGGTGCGACGGACCACGCCGGTGAGGATGACCTGCGGACGCTTGCGCTGCAGCCTGCCGTCGGTCTTGCGGCGGAGCTTGCCGGCCTCCACGAGTTGCTCGACAGTCGCCTTGAACCGCGACCAGTGTGTTTTTTTGACGCGCAGGACGTCGCCGAGATCGGCGGTCGACAACGGGGGGACATCGTCCTCGGCGAAGTAGGCGAGGATGACCTCGGAATAGTCCACGGAGCGGCTTTCGCGGAGTGGTTGGCGCGCGGTCGGAAGCCCAGGGAACGCGTTCCCTGGGCTTCCGACCGATGTGATGATATCAATCCGCGGATGTTCGCGTTACGCGAGTAAGCCCTGGACGACGTGGCCATGGACGTCGGTCAGGCGGAAATCGCGGCCCTGGAAGCGGTAGGTAAGCTTGGTGTGGTCGATCCCCAGGAGATGGAGGATCGTGGCGTTCATGTCGTGGACATGGACGGGATTCTCCGTGATGTTGTAGCTGAAGTCGTCGGTCTGGCCGAAGGTCTGGCCCCCCTTCACGCCGCCGCCGGCGAACCACATCGTGAAGTTCCGCGGATGGTGATCGCGGCCGTAGTTTTCCTTCGTGAGGGTTCCCTGGCTGTAGACGGTGCGGCCGAACTCGCCCCCCCAGACGACGAGGGTGTCGTCGAGCATGCCGCGTTGCTTGAGGTCCTTGATAAGGCCGGCGCAGGGTTGGTCGGCGGCCTTGACGAGGTTGCGGATCGAGCCGGGCAACCCGCCGTGATGATCCCAGCCGCGCAGAAAGACCTGCGTGAAGGGGACGCCGCGTTCGGCAAGCCGCCGCGCGAGGAGGCAGTTGTAGGCGAACGAGCCGGGTTGCGTGACTTCGGGGCCGTAGAGGTCGAGGACGTGCTGCGGTTCCGAGCCGATGTTGACCAGATCGGGGACGGAGGTCTGCATGCGATACGCCATTTCGTACTGGGCGATCCGCGCGGTGATTTCGGGATCGCCGACTTCGGCGAACTTTTGCTGATTGAGGGCGGAGAGGCCATCGAGCATCGACCGGCGGCCTGCGGGGTTCACGCCCGGGGGGTTCGAGAGATACAGGACCGGATCGCCCGAGGAGCGGAGCGAGACCCCTTGATGCTTCGTGGGGAGGAAGCCCGAGCCCCACAGCCGCGAGAAGAGGGCTTGAGTCATCGCGCCGTTGGCGATGCGGGAGATGAGGACGACGTACGCCGGGAGATCCTGATTGGGGCTACCAATGCCGTACGACAGCCAGGCCCCCATGGAGGGCCGGCCGGGGAGTTCGCTGCCGGTTTGGATGAAGGTGATGGCGGGGTCGTGATTGATGGCGTCGGTGTGCATCGACTTCACGACGGCGATGTCGTCGACCACGCCGGCCATGTGGGGGAGCAGTTCGCTGACCCAGGTTCCCGCCTGCCCGTGCTGGGCGAAATTGAAAAGGGAGGGGGCGATGGGGAACCGCGCCTGGCCGGAGGTCATCGTGGTGATACGTTGGCCGTTGCGGACCGACTCGGGGAGATCCTTGTCGAACCATTCGTTCAAGGTCGGTTTGTGATCCCAGAGATCGAGCTGGGAGGGGCCGTCGGCCATGAAGAGCCAGATGACCCGTTTGGCTTTCGGGGCGTGATGGAGCTGGGGCAGGCTCCCCCCGGCGGTCGCGAGGGGACCGCCGGTCGACTCGGCGAAGAGCTTGGGATTGAGGCACGAGGCGAGGGCCGCCGCGCCGAGGGCCGACCCGGTTTTGCCGAAGAAATACCGCCGCGACATCGCGGTGCGGAGCTGATCGAAATCGGTGAGGTTCATGGTTCGGCTTTCGGAGGACGGATTATCGGGGGTGTTGGTCGGAATGAGAC
>CAYRVS010000086.1:0-18171 GCA_964427725.1 uncultured Planctomycetaceae bacterium
GTCTTGAGGTCTGGTCGCGGCGCGGCAGCAATCACCTGCCGACACCTGACCGATCAGGCGGGATCAATCCGCCGTGATTGGTGGATGAACGGTCGCGGCGGCCGTGGTGATGCCGCCGGCCCCCTCGCTGACGAGGAGTTCCCCCACGGCGCGGCTATCGGGAAATTGGCCAAGCAGATAGGCGTTGCGGCCGTCGATGATCCGCACGGTCTTGGTGCTTGGGATCCCGAATGATCCATGCATGTTCGCGGTCTGCAGGCCGATTTCGTGATCGCCCGCGGGCAAGGTCACCCGCAACACCTGAATCCGATCGGGCAGCAAGCCCCAGCACCGCAGGTCGGCCCGCTCGGTCGCCTCCCAAGCGATCCCCACCACGTTGAGCGCGAGGCTCGCCGCGGAGTACGGATCGGCGTCGACGACCTCCTTGGTCGCGTAGATCGCCCCCTTCTTGAGGACGCGCCGCGCGACCGCCCGGGCGATGATCTCCGGCTCCCGCGCCTGTTGCTGCAGGAGCGCCATTTGGCCGACATCCACGATCGTCGCCGTCCGCCCCGCGACGTCGTGGTCCACGCTGACTTGGACATGCTCGGCGTGGTTCGAGACCCGCATCACGCGCGGAATCGGCACGGGCGCGAGTGTCGGCGGCAACCCGCGCGGGGAAACCGCCGAGACGATCCGGTCCGCGATAAGGAGCGCCGCCTGCGTCGCCTCGGCGTTGACCTGTTCTTTCACGGGTCCGCGGCCCACCAGCGCGAAGACGTACAACACGCCATGCCCCGGCGGGATCGGGACTTCGTGTTGGACGCGCTGCAAATCCCCTTTCGCATCGGGGAAGTCGGGGGCCCAATCGGCCACCTGCACCCGCGCCCGGACGGCATCATCCAACGTCAGCGGCGACTCTTCCGCGATCATCGCCCGCACATAGGGGCCAAGCGCGACCTGTTTGTAGGCCTCCATCCGCAACCGCGCTTCGACCTCCTTCTCGGCCATGCGGTCGGCGATCTGCTGCTGCTTGTCGGTGACCTGCAGGGCATACGCCGCCGCGTCCCCGCCGTCATGCATCAGATTGGTGAGCGCGAGCATCGCGCGGATCAGCACCTGTTCGTAGTCTTCGCCGGGGTAGGCGCGAACGGTGTCGTCGGTCGCGAGCGACAACGCCTCCTCGCCGAGACTCTTCTGTTCGAGATGGTCGAACCGATCGCGCGTGGCCCGCAGCAGCCGCTCGGCCTCTTGGGGGCGACCGGCGGCCAACTCGATCATCGCCAGGTCGAGCTTCAGGACGTCGTCGCCGCCGCGGGTTTTCTTGAGCTCCCGCTCGACGGTGACGCGGGCCCCTTCGAGGTTTCCCGCGTAGAAGTCGTTCCGGACCGGCTGCAGACGATCCAGATGTGTCGCGCAGCCCGCGTGCAGCGTCACCCACAGGCCGCACAGCACGGCCGGCCACACCGAGCGAGGGACACCATGTCGCATGATGAGTGACTCAGAGGGAGACGCCGCGGCTCGCCAAGTGCATCGAGACGACCGGGGGCTTCACGAGGCGCCGTAATGCTTGAGCTTGCCCAGCCGCGACTTGTGATACCCCTTCCGGAGCTCGGCCGATTCCTTGTCGGCGTGACCCGTCTCCATGTGGATCAGTTCCAGCGTCAGCAGGTAGTCGCGCTGGTAGTCCTTGTCGTTGCTCTTCGTCGTCCCGGAGGTCACCGTCGCATACAGCAGATAATCGAACGGCTGTTCGAGCTGCTCCATCGCCGCGACGAAGGTTCGCCGATTGCTGGGGATGAACAGGTCATCGGGCCGCAGGCCGCATTGCCGCAGGCCCGCTTCCACGAACTTGCGATGGACGACCTCGAAGGAATCGGCGGACTGGATGCAGGTATCGATCTTCTGGTAGATCTGCTCCTTGAAGTCCCCGAGCTCTTCGGCGGACTTGTTTTCGACGCCGACGAAGCAGATCCGTGTGACCGGATGCGGCAACGGGCCTTCGCCGGCGGTCTGCACGATCGTCGATTGCCGGCCCAGCAGTTGACCGACCGACTGTTCGATCAACGGTTCCCAGGTCTCGGCCCCGGCGGTATGGCTGCCGACCATGTCCTTCTCGTTGGTCGCCAGCACGTGCGCCTTTTGGGTGCCGCGGCAACCGGCCAGCGGGAGCAACACGCCGGCCGTCCCGTTGAGCATGAGTTGCAGGCAGGTCCGCCGATCCATCGCCATCTCCACCAGATCACCCAGATTCGCCACTCGTGACGTTCGGCACGATCGTCATCCATGCCACGTCTCGCCCCGAATGTCGGCAGATGGCGCGAGAAATCTTCAGTTCGGGTCGGCACTGGTTCGCGCGCGATCAATTTTTAGGCGATAACCGCCAGGATTGGCCAGACCGGAATTCCGAGGGGAGTGTGCGAATACCGGGCAATTCTTCAGGGAACCGTGCGGAAATCGGTCGATTTCGCCGGTGTGCCGCGCTGTCGCTTGAGCGACGGGTCGGCTCGCGGACATCAACCGGAATCCGTCACAACGGGCTCGCGCCGCGCCCCGTGGGTCGATGGCTGGGAACGATCAACGTCGGGGGCGGTGCTCCGCCGTGGCGAGGACGTAGTCCTTGATCGGAGTGAGGGTCATCCGCGGGAAGTAGGCAGGCATGTGCTCCTCGAACCACAGCGGGGTCTTGGTGACCACGATCACCCGTCCTTTGATCTTCAGGGCCCGCTCGGCGATCGCCAGAAAGAGTTCCGCGATCCGGTAGTTCGAGAAATACGGGGGATTCGCGAGGACGAGGTCGAAGACCCCTTCCGGTATCGTGGTCCCCATCGCGTCGAGTGACGTCGTCAGTCCGGAAAGACCGTTCTTGGCGGCCCCGCGCTCAGTGCATTGCAGCGCCCGCGGATTGCAGTCGACCGCGAGGACCTTCACCCCCTCCGCCCGCGCGAGCGCGGCGAGCCCCACGGTCCCGGATCCGCAACCCAGATCGAGCACCCGTTCGCCGGGCTGGATCTCCATCGCGTCGATCAAGCGCCGCGCGCCGGTGTCGATCCGTCGATGGCTGAAGACGCTGGGACGAGAGTAGGCCTGCAGCAGCCGCTCCCGATCACGAAAGGCGAATTCGCATTCGTAACTCTTCCGCTTGGTGAGTTCGGCGGTTTTAGTGGCGAGGTACAAGACGCCGTGGTCGTACGGTCGCCGGGTCACTTTCGGAAAGAGCTTCTTCAGTTCGGTATGCAGCCATTGATCGTCGGCGTTATCGGTCGAGGCGAGGTACCGCCCCCCCAGCGCAAGCCGGACATGACCTTCCTGCAGCATTTCCCGCTTGAGTTCGGTTTCGCCCCGGAACCCGAAGGCCCAGGCGACGACCTCGAACGGCCCGTCGGGGGGATCGGGGGTGCAGAGGAATTCGAGCCCGGCGAGCGGTTCTCCCGCCGCCGCCGTTTGATCCCGCTGGAAAACATCCAGGAACCAGCAAGTTGCCGTCGCGCCGGGATGCGTCGAAACGTAAGTCCGGGCGAACTCTCCCCGGGCGGCCGTATTGCAGAGGAGCCGACCCGCGGGAAGTTCCGCGACGGCATCGACGAGGAGTTGCTCGTGAGGCCGCAGCCGGTTGCGATCCGGTTTGGCGGGGGCACGTCGGGAACGTTTGGACACGGCAGAGGCTCGGCGGAAGCGTCGGTGGAAATCCCCGCGTGGGGATGCGGACCTCGGTGGTCGCGGCGCGGGCCGCCATGCTCGCCGTTTCGGCGGACGGCGGGAAGGGTCGACCCGGCGGAAACGTAGTTCGTCGGGAAAAATGCCGGGGATACTCCGACTTGGAGACGCCGGATCCTACACGGCGGGGGTTGTATCGCACCGCCCGCTCCTCGAACGTCCGGCCGCCGAAGGGGGCAAGCGACGCAAAACGGCCGTCTGCCGGATCATCGCTCCGCGTTGCGAATTCTACGGCTTTTCGTCTCTCGAACTTCACTCGGGAAGACACGGCGGGCTGACGCCGCGCCGCTCCTTGTGACACCGAGACTAACCGCAGGAACCGGGATTGTCCCAAATCGCGATTCCTGCGAGAGTTCGCCCGTCGACAAGCGGTATCTTTGCGGATCGATGATGGTGTCCCGGGATCACCCTATCGGGAGCTGGCGGATGCTCCGGCCGCGCGCCTGGAGCGTATGGCTGCTGCTGTGTGGCTGCGCGACGTTCAATCCTTCCAGTCCGCCGGTCGCCAATCCAATTCTGATCCGCGCCAGCGACGGCGAACTCGTCTGGGAGCGGACGGTCGACGTCGTCCATCAGTATCTCTTCGAGATCGAACGCGAGAATCGGCTCGATGGGATCATCGAGACCAAATACAAAACCGGAGCGAGTCTGCTCGAACCGTGGCATCCCGACTCGGTCGGCAAGGCCAATCGCCTCGAAAGCACGCTGCAATCGATCCGCCGCAAGGCGTTCGTCAGCGTGACCCCCGTCGACGGCGGGTTTCTGGTGGGGGTCGAAGCGGTGAAAGAGCTGGAGGACGTGCCGCGCGCCGCGAACTCGGCCGGGGCGGCGACGTTTCTCGACAACAACCCGCTGCAGCGCGATCTGAACGTGGTGGTCGGCCAGGCGACGCCGTCGGGGTGGCTGCCGCGCGGCCGCGATCCCGATCTCGAGCAATCGATGCTGCGCTCGCTCAATGACGCCTTTTCCCGGTGAGTCCGCCGCACCGCCGGTTGCCCCCCCTCGCCCCAAAAACCATCCGCCCGATCAACCCAATCCAACCCAACATAGGCCGGGGCACCCGCCCCGGCCGCGTTCGCCGACCATGGGTGTAGGGACCCGCGCGAGGGGCGGGTGCCCCTCACTATGCGAGCACTGGGGGATCGTCTTCGTGCCTGTCTCCCTCGTTCCATGGACGCGCTGTTTGGGGCACGGAATTGGTCGCGACAGTCCCGTTCGGGGACTCCGTCATGCTACGATGACGTCCCCCCAGCCGACTGGGGATCGATGAGTCCCCGTCCGGCCCGGAGCCCCCGCGATGTCAGCGTTTTCCGACTCGTCCAGCCCCGCTCTCACGCGTCGCGCCTGGTTGCAGGCCACGGTAGCGCTAGCGGCGGGGTGCTGGTTGACCCGTGACATGCAGGCCGCGGACCCGCCCCAGCGGACGGGACGACATCACTTCAAGCGGAGCCTCGCGGCTTATTCGTTCCATCGGTGGCTGCCGAAGGCTTGGACGCCGGACATGCTGGGTGACGCGAAGTTCACGCTTGAGCAGTTCATCGATTTCTGTGCCGCGCAGAATCTGGATGGCTGCGAATTGACCGCTTACTACTTCCCGAAGGACATCACCACCGACTATCTGTTGAGCCTGAAAGAACGGACTTTCCGCCTCGGGCTTGACATCTCGGGAACGGCGATCGGCAACAATTTCTGCGTCGCCGATCCCGAAGAACGGGAACGCCAACTCCAGATGACCCGCGACTGGATCGATTACTCGGCGATCCTAGGGGCTCCCGTGATCCGGATCTTCGCGGGGACCACTCCGGCGGGGGATACCGAAGAGGCGGCCCGCGAGCGGTGCATCAGCTGTCTGCACGACGCGCTCGACTACGCCGCGTCGAAAGGTGTCTGTCTCGCTTTGGAAAACCACGGCGGGATCACCGCGACGTCGGAACAACTTTTGAAGATCGTCGAAGGGGTCGCCCCTTCCCCGTGGTTCGGGATCAACTTCGATTCGGGCAACTTCCACACCGACGACCCGTACGCCGATCTCGCCCGGATCGCGCCGTATGCGATCAACGCGCAAATCAAGGTCGAGATGTCATCTGCCGGAAAGCGGGAACCGACCGACATGCCGCGGGTCGTCGAGATCCTGAAAACGGCGGGGTATCGAGGTTACGTCACGTTGGAGTACGAAGCCGAGGCCGATCCGCTGACCGAAATCCCCAAACATCTCGAAACGATTCGGACGTTGACGCTGAGTTGATCGTGGATGAGCCGATTCTTACGGATCGCGTGGGACCGATCGCGGCTGCCGCTTCTGCCCTGAAACGTGACTCCACTTCTTCGGAAAGTCCTCGACGATGGTGATCAGTCTGGCCGAGCGGATTTCGCGGCGGAGCGTGTTGCGCGGGGCCGGGGCGTGTCTGACGTTGCCGCTGCTCGAGGCGATGTTGCCCCGCAGTTGGGCCGCTCCGTCGACGTTCAAGCCATGGCAGGCCTCGAACGTGGCGCAGCCGCGAATGCTGTGCTGTTACATCCCCAACGGCGTCAACATTCTGGAATGGGTCCCGACGGACGCGGGAGCCGACTACACCCTGTCGCCGACGCTGTCGGTCCTGAAGGATCATCGGGCCGATTTCACGGTCCTGTCGGGCCTGGGCCATCCGGCGAGTCAAGGGGGCCATAGCGGGGCCGATACCTGGCTCACCGCCGCGAACCTCCAAAGCCGGCCCGGGGCCGACTACACGAACACGGTCTCGATCGATCAACTCGTCGCCGACGTGCATGGCCGGCAGACGCGGTATCCGTCACTGCAACTGAGCGATCAGTCGGGGACCGGCGGGGCGGGACATAGTCACACGTTATCATTCGACATTCATGGCACCCCGCTCCCCGCCGAGAACTCACCCCGACGACTCTTCGAGCGGCTCTTCGTCCCGGAATCGGCGAACGACAAATCGGCGGCGGCGCGGCGATATCAGGAACGGCGGTCGATCCTCGATGCGGTTGCCGACGAGGCGAAGGCGCTCGATCGCAAGCTCGGCGTCGCCGATCAACGCAAGCTCGACGAGTATCTGGGCAGTGTTCGTCAGACCGAGAAACAGGTGGAGCGGTTGCAGGCGTGGCTCGACAAGCCCAAAGCCGAAGTCGCCGAGCGCGACCTGCAACTGACGAGTCAACCGGGGAACGCCCACGATCGGCCGATGTGGCTCGACGTGATGCTCGAGCTGACCTATCTCGCCTTCATCACCGACACCACCCGCGTGATTACGTTCGAATGGTCGCGCGAGGCGGGGGGCTTCGGCGGCGGGGGCGAGAACCATCACGAGCTCTCGCATCACGGCGGCGACCCCCAGATGCTCGCCAAACTCGCGCAGATCGACCGCTTCCACTTGGAACGGCTCGGGCGGTTCCTCGGGCTGCTCAAGGCGACGCAAGAAGCCGACGGCCACATGCTCGATCGCACCGTGATCCTGTACGGCAGCGGGATGAACTCCGGGAAAGGGGGCGAACATTCGCCGAAGAATCTCCCCACGCTGCTCGCCGGCGGTCACAAACTCGGCCTAAAGCATGGTCGCCACCTCGCGTTCGACGCCGATCGCCATCCCCCGTTGTCGAACGTGCTGGTCACCGTCGCCGGGCGGATGGGCTTGGACCCGCCGAAGTTCGCCGACGCGACGGGCGAACTGAGTGAACTCGTGGGCTGATGCCTCAGCGGCTGCAACCGGACCCGGCAAGGGGTGCCGCGGCTGAGGCGTCTTCGCCTCAGCCGTGCGGATCGCTCCATCATGGCTCGAAACAGGCGTCTGGTCTGCGACCTCTGAGATTTTTGATGGCCAACCGCTCCATGGTTGCGATCGCGGTGGGCTGACGCCGCGCCGCTCTTTTCGGCCTGATCTTGGCGAACCGTTCCTCGTCCAGGTGGTTGGATGGTCGCGGCTTCCGTCGTATGCTTGGCGGGTGTTTGATCAATGTTCCCGCAGGTTCGATGTCGATGCGCGCCGCTCCGATTCCCGCGAATGAAGCCGCACGGCTCGCCGATCTGCGGGCGCTGGCGATTCTGGATACCCCCGCCGAAGAGCGGTTCGACGCCATCGTGCGGCTGGCCCAGCAGCTCTTCGACGTCCCCATCGCCTACATCGCCCTCATCGACGCCGAGCGGCAGTGGTTCAAGGCGAAGTGCGGCATCGGCGTCGACCAGACGGGGCGGGCCGAGTCGTTCTGCGGGCATGCGATCCTCGAACGGGAGTTGATGATCGTCCCCGACGCGCGACTCGACCCGCGGTTTCACGACAATCCGATGGTCCTCGGCGACCCGTATGTACGGTTCTATGCCGGGCATCCCCTCGCCGGGCGCGAGGGGCATAACGTCGGGACGTTGTGTTTGGTCGATCGGCAACCGCGCAGTCTGACGGCGCAACAACAGCGCTGGCTGCAATCGCTCGCCGCGATGGCGCAGGCGCAGTTGC
Source organism: uncultured Planctomycetaceae bacterium (assembly GCA_964427725.1). GTDB lineage: Bacteria > Planctomycetota > Planctomycetia > Planctomycetales > Planctomycetaceae > DSVQ01. Next base: position 8,148 of record CAYRVS010000086.1, read on the forward strand.
AACTGGTCGAACTCGTGACGACGCAGCGGGAACTCCTCGACACGCAGGCGGAACTCCTCGCAACTCAAGCCCGGCTGGCGGCGGAATTGCGCGAAGCCGAGAGCTACATGCGGTCGCTGCTCCCTCCGCCGTGGACCACGGGGCCGATTCGGACCGACTGGACCTACGTCCCTTCGTCGCAACTCGGGGGGGATCTTTTCGGGCATCACTGGCTCGATGAACGGCGGTGCGCGCTCTATCTCCTCGACGTCTGCGGGCATGGCGTGGGGGCCTCGCTCCTCGCCAGCAGCGTACAGACGGCGCTGCGGCGACAGACGTTGCCCGATTGCGATTTCGCCGATCCCGCGGCGGTTCTCGCGGCGCTCGACGAGACATTCCCCATGGACGCCGTCCACGACAAGTTCTTCACGATCTGGTACGGCGTCTACGACGTCACCACGCGGACGCTCCGCTCGGCCGCGGCGGGCCACCACGCGGCGTTGGCCTTTTTCCCGGGAGAGTCGACGCCGCGCGAAATCGGCGGTCGCGGGCTGATGATCGGCATCACGCGCGGTCGCCGGGCCGAAGTGACCCATGATGAGCTGCCGCCGGGAACCCGCTTGTGCCTGTTCAGCGACGGTGCCTTCGAGCTACGTAGGCCTGATCACACGATGTTGGGAATGTCCGGGCTGGGCGTGATCCTGTCCGAGGCGTCCGACGTTCTTGAGGGGCGGGCGGCGGAGCTCCATCGGCGGTTGGCGGCCTGGGTCGAAGGGACTCCGTTCGCCGACGATTTTTCGCTGATCGAATTCGTCTTCGATGAACCCCGTGGGGCGGATCGAGGGGCGGCGGCAGGTTATCAGGCGGCCCTGAGTCGGGCCTGAGGGACAACGCCAAGGTGTGGTGGTCGAAACTGGTGACGTGGTTCGTGAAGCCGCCGTTGTCGGACGAGGAGTTCGCCCGGGAACGACAACGGCTGATCGCGAAAACGCCGGTGCCGATGATCTGGCTCTTCGGCAAGACGGGGAGCGGGAAATCGTCGATCGTGCGGTATCTCACCGGGGCGACCGCCGCCGAAATCGGGAACGGCTTCCGCCCGCAAACGAAGACGGCCGCGCTGTACGAGTTTCCGAATGACGAACAACCCGTGATTCGGTTTCTGGATACGCGCGGCTTGGGCGAGGCCCATTACGACCCCGCGGCCGATCTTGCCGAGCATGGTTCGACCAGTCATGTGATCCTGGTGACCGCGCGGGTGATGGATCAGGCCCTCGAGCCGATTCTGGCGCCGTTGCGACAACTCCGGGAGGCCCATTCCACACGGCCGGTGGTGTTGGCGCTCACGTGTCTGCACGAGGCCTATCCCGGCATGCAACATCCGGAACCCGATCCGTTCACCGAGGACGGCGTCGCCGCAACGGCGTTGCCGGGCGAGTTGTCGCGCGCCATGACGGCGCAGCGCGAACGGTTCAAGGGGTTGATTGATCAGGTGGTCCCCCTCGACCTCACGCCCCCCGAGGAAGGCTTCACCGAGCCGCGATTCGGAGGAACGCGGTTGGAGGGGGCGATTCAGCGGGCGCTGCCGGCGGCCTATCGGCAGGCGTTGATCGTGCTGCATGAGGTCCGCGAAAACCTGCGTGATCTGTCCGAGCGGCAGGCATGGCCGATCATCTTGACGCACGCCAGTCTCGCCGCGACGGCGGCCGCCGCGCCGGTCCCCTGGGCCGATATCCCGGCGGTGCTGGCGGTGCAGAGCCGCATGGTCTACCGACTCGCGGAGTTGTATGGCCAGCCCATGCGGGCGGAGCTATTGTGGAAACTGGGGGCGGCGCTGGGAGGCCAGATCGTCGCGCGGATGGCGCTGCGCGCGCCGCTTAAGCTCATCCCGGTGGTCGGCCTGACCGCGAACGCGGCGTTGGCGTTCGTCTACACGTTGTCGCTGGGGAAGGCGTGCTGCTGGTACTTCGGCGAGATCCGCCACGGCCACGTCCCCAGCGAGTCGGAACTCCAAGCGCAACTCAGCGGACAGTTCGATCGCGCCTGGGCCGCCTGGCAACAACGCAAGGATGTTTCCCGTTGAGGGGACTGGTGACTTCTCAAGCGGAATGAATGACCGCAAACCCACGGCGGGCAGACGCCGCGCCGCTCTCTGGGAATAGTTCGTCAGCCGGCATTTTGGCGGGCGGCGGCGAGCATTTTGTCGAAGAGCACCCGTTGTCGGGCCAGTTCGCTGACCGGGTCGCTCGGAACCTTCCCCTCTTCGAGCATCCACCAGCCCTGATAGTCGATCGCGACGAAGAGCTCCAGCAGCTGCGCGAATGGGTACTCGGGCATCTCGAGCACATGAATGTGTGTCGTCTGACCCAATCGGTCTTTCACCAGCCCGAAGTTATGGGCCAGTCCCGCCCCTTGCAGATCCTGCGGGTTCGAGTTCCAGCAGACCGCGACCGCCGGGTGGTCGGCCTGTTGCATGATCGCGGCGATGGTCGGCAGTTCCGCGCACTGACCGTGGACTTCCAGCCGCACCTGTTGCCCGAACCCTTCCGCGAAGGCCCCCAGTTGATTCAGTGCTTGGGCGATCTGCGCAATCGTTTTTTCCTTCGGCACGTCCGGCCAGAAGCGGTCGGGCTTCACCTTGACGCCGGTCGAACCAAGGTCGTGACTGAGCTCGAGGAACCGTTTGGTCGTCTCGATCGCCTGACGGACTTTCGCCGGATCGGGATTGTCGAACCGTTCGTCGCTCCCTAACCCGACCAGCGTGACGGGGCTGTCGGCGAAGCGCTTGCGGACGTCCTCGCGCTGCGTCGCCGAGAGTGTCGGTTCGACCCCGTGCGCGTGGGTGGTCCGCAGTTCGACTCCCAGCACGTTCGTCTGCGTGCAATTGGCGATCAACGTGGGGAGCTCCCAGTCCTTCGCCCATTGATACGTCACGAGGCCGTAACGCATCTCCCCGCCGCGTTTGTTCTCGTCAACCGCCGGTTGTGCGGAGGCGCGACCAGAGAGACCCACCCAACCGGCGGCGACCGCCGCGACCGAGGTTTCCAGGAACCGGCGACGATGACAGTGCGACATGATGACGTTCCCTAGCGACCGTTCTCAGAAGATGGATCCCGCGACGATATTAATCTAGCAGAATCCCCCGTCACCCGAGATGGCGTCCCCATCAGGAATGGGTGATGGGTGGGGACCATCACGGGGGTTTTCGCCGATTCACGCGGGATTGGGCCTCGAGATGCGCGACAACCGGCCTCGCCGCGTCGGCGGACCCTGTTGTTTCGCCGGGAAAAACAGTCTAATGTCCCGCGCGACGGGAGTGGTCCCGTGGATCGATGGTTTTGCTCGCCGGAAGTTGAACGCGCATGCCTCAGCACGACATTGGGTTGATCGGTCTGGCCGTCATGGGTCAGAACCTGGTTCTGAACATGGCCAATCACGGGTTCTCGGTGGGGGTTTACAACCGCACCGCCGCGACCACGGACGAGTTCGTGGGGAGCCTGAAGACCGCGCCGGCCGATAAGGTTCACGCCGGCACCGTCGATCGGATTCGGGGCTACCATCAACTCGCCGATTTCGTGGCGAGCCTGAAGGCTCCCCGCCGCATGATGATCATGGTCAAGGCGGGCAAGCCGGTCGACGCCGTGATCGAGGAACTGAAGCCGCTGTTGTCGCCGGGCGACATCATCATCGATGGCGGGAACTCGGAATTCGCCGACACCAATCGCCGTACGGTCGACCTGAAGGCGGCCGGCTTGCGGTTCATCGGCACCGGCGTGTCCGGCGGGGAAGAAGGGGCCCTCAAAGGGCCGAGCATCATGCCCGGCGGCGATCCCGAAGCCTGGCCCTACGTCAAGGACGTCCTGCAGGCGATCTCGGCGAAGGTCGGTCCGAACAATGACATCCCCTGCTGCGAATGGGTCGGCGACGCCGGGGCCGGGCACTACGTCAAGATGGTGCACAACGGCATCGAATACGGCGACATGCAGCTCATCTGCGAAGCCTACTTCGTGCTGAAGCACGCCCTCGGCCTGACGAATCGCGAGCTGTATGAAGTCTTCGCCGAGTGGAATCAGGGGGAACTCGAAAGCTACCTGATCGAGATCACCCGCGACATCTTCACGGTGAAGGATCCGCAAAGTTCGGCGGACCTCGTCGACATGATCCTCGACACCGCCGCCCAGAAGGGGACCGGCAAGTGGATGAGCCAGCACGCCCTCGACCTCGGCGTGCCGACGACGTTGATCACCGAAGCGGTCTACGCCCGTTGTCTGTCGGCCCAGAAGGACGCCCGCGTCCGCGCGGCGCAGGTTCTTGCCGGCCCGAAGGACGCCAAGTTCACCGGCGACCGGAAGCAGTTCATCGAGGACGTCAAGCAGGCCCTCTACGCCTCGAAGCTGTGCAGCTACGCGCAAGGGTACGTGCAGCTTGACGCCGCCGCGAAGGAGTTCGGCTGGAAGCTGAACAACGGGAACATTGCTTTGTTGTGGCGCGGGGGCTGCATCATCCGCAGCCGGTTCCTGGGGGATATCAAGACGGCGTTCGACAAGAATCCGAACCTCGAGAACCTGCTGCTCGACGACTTCTTCCGCGCCGCGGTCGAGAAGGCCCAGCCGAGTTGGCGGCGGGTGGTGGCGACGGCCGTCCAACTCGGCCTGCCGATCCCCGTCTTCAGCGCGGCCCTGAGCTATTACGACGGTTACCGCAACGCTCGCCTGCCGGCGAACCTGCTCCAGGCCCAGCGCGACTACTTCGGCGCCCACACCTACGAGCGGACCGACCAACCTCGCGGCGAGAAGAACAAGCACCACACCGACTGGATCCGCGAACGCCGGTTGTCATAGGACTGATGAGCGCCGCCCGGAGGATTCGCGCCTGCGTGACCCTCAGGTCTTGCTCGGCCGAGTCTTCAAGCCGCCTATTCCGCCGATGACGCATGGTCCGTTCGCGTATGCGACCGGGGTTTCCACGTGTTTTCGCTCGTGACCGGGTGAACTGATCCTCTCGCCTTTCCACAAGACGTTTGATTGCCATGACCATCACGCACGATCTGATTCGCGATCTCCGCAAGAACAACGGCTCGAAGATTGTCCTCCTCGTCGGGGACGGCTTGGGGGGGCTGCCGCTCGAACCGGGCGGGAAGACGGAGCTGGAGACCGCGAAGACGCCGCATCTCGACGCCTTGGCTCGTCGGGGGACCCTGGGACTGAGCATTCCCGTCCTGCCGGGCATCGCGCCGGGCAGTGGTCCGGGGCACTTGGGCCTCTTCGGCTACGACCCCCTACAGTTCAAAATCGGTCGGGGCGTCCTCGAGGCCTTGGGAATCGACTTCGAACTCGGCCCCAACGACGTCGCGATTCGAGGCAACTTTTGCACCCTCGACGCCGCGGGCAACATCTCCGACCGCCGCGCGGGCCGCATCGGCAGTGACATCGGCGCGAAGCTCTGCGCGAAGCTCGATCAGATCAAGATCCCCGGCGTGGATGTCTTCGTCCGGCCGGTGAAAGAGTATCGGCTGGTGATTGTCTTCCGGGCCGCGGGCCTGGGAGGCAACGTCGCCGATACCGATCCTCAGGCGACGGGGGTGCCTCCGCTGACGGCGGTGGCGCGAACCGACTGCTCGACGCGGACGGCGGAAGTCGCCAACGAGTTCCTGCGGCAGGCCCGCGAGATTCTGAAGGGGGACGCCCCCGCGAACTTCCTGACGCTGCGCGGGATCGACAAGCTGCCGGCGATTCCGACGTTTGAAGAGGTTTACGGGTTGCGGGCCGGCGCGATTGCGGTCTATCCGATGTATCGCGGCCTCGCGCGGTTGGTCAGCATGAGCGTGCTCGACGCCGGCCAGACGCTCGACGATCAGATGGCTCGCCTCGCCGCCTCATGGAACGACTTCGACTTCTTCTTCATCCACTTCAAGTACACCGACAGCACGGGGGAGGACGGGAACTTCGCGGCGAAGGTCCAACGGACCGAGGAGCTTGATGGCTGCCTCCCCAAAATCATGGCGCTGAAGCCCGACGTGCTGATCGTCACCGGGGACCACAGCACCCCCAGCAAGATGAAGTCGCACAGTTGGCATCCGGTCCCCACCATGCTCGTCGCCGACACCTGCCGGTTCGACGGCAGCACCGAATTCGGCGAAGCGGCCTGTCTGCGCGGGGGCTTGGGACAATTCGAGGCGAAGTACCTGATGCTGATGGCGATGGCCCACGCCGGCCGGTTGGACAAGTACGGCGCGTGATGACGACTTGGCGAGGCACGCGGACCACGCCGCGCATCCACTCGTCACGCGGCACAACAGAGGCCGGGGCACCCGCCCCGGCGGTGTGAGCAAGATCCGCGGCGGCCGACCTCTCCCCCCAATCCGGACGCCTCTCCATGGCGTCCCACGCTCGCGACGGCAACCACGGAAGGACGCCCATGATCACGGTCGAGCATTTGAGCAAGGTCCATCGGCGAGGGCCGGTCGAGGTCGCCGCGCTGCGGGACATCACCTGCGCGATTCCGACCGGCTCGTTCACGTTCATTCTCGGGCCTTCCGGCAGCGGCAAGAGCACGTTGCTCTATCTGCTGGGGGGACTCGATGAACCGACCGGCGGGACGATCCGCATCGAGGGACGGGCGTTGCGGGAATTCTCCGTCGCCGAACGCGACCGCTTCCGTCGGCACGATGTCGGGTTCGTCTTTCAGAACTTCAACCTCCTGTCGAACCTCACCGCCGTCGAAAACGTCCTCGTGCCCTACTTCCCCCTGGGGATCACGGCGAGCCAACGACAGCATGCGACCGAACTGCTGCGGAATCTGGGGCTCGGAGACCGGCTTGATCATCAGCCGAATCAACTCTCCGGCGGCGAGCAACAACGCGTCGCGATCGCGCGGGCCCTCCTGAAGAAGCCGAAACTGGTCCTCGCCGACGAACCGACGGGGGAACTCGACACCGAGAACTCGCACGCGATCTTGAATGAGCTGCGGCGAATGAGCGACGAACAGGGGACCACGGTGGTGGTGGTCACCCACGAACAGGAGTTCGTCCGCCCGACCGACAAGGTGATCCGCATCCGCGACGGACGGTGCGTCGCTCCGGCGGCGTGACCGTGACAATGCGCGCGACTCCGCCGGCAAGCATGCCCTGCTGAAATCCTTGAGATCGGCAGATCCGGCATTCCCGTCAACTTCCGCTTAACTTGATCGGTTTTCGCTCCTCGTATGCCGAAAGATCGCGGTGTTTCCCGCACGCGGGCGACCTTGCGGCTTGCCCCTCCGCCACGATGACCTAGCTTCCTTACGAGGGCGCGCTGCGCCCACGGTTCCTGGGGGTGCGCGATGCGATGGATTCAGGCCAAGCGGATTGAATCGGGCCGGCGGGGGGCGATTCTCGTCCTCGCCGCCCTGATGCTGATCATCATCTTCGCGTTTGCGGCCCTCACGATCGATCTGGGTTACATGAGTCTGACGGCGACGCAGTTGCAAAACGCCGCCGACGCCGCCGCCCTCGCCGCGATTGTCCGTCTGCCGGAGGGGCTCGAGGCCGTCATCCAGGAGGCACAAGGAACGGCCAACAGCAACCACGCGGGAGGGAACGCGGTCGGGGTCAGTCCCGGCGATGTCGAACTTGGTCGCTTTGATGTCGTCACCCGGGAATTCACCCCTGGGATGCCGAATCCCAACGCCGTCCGAGTGACGGCCCGAGTCATCGAACAACCCTATTTCGTCGCGCCGATTCTTGGCAAGAACGATTACCAGCAAAGCCGTTCGGCGGTCGCGATGCTCAATCCGCGCGATATCGCCTTCGTGGTCGATCTGTCGGGCTCGATGAACGACGACACCGAGCCCTGTTGGGCCTCCGACACCGTCAACGCCCGGTTCGCCTCGCAAGGCTACCCGACGATCGGCAGCGACCTCGCCCAGCAGCTCTACAACGACCTGGGCTTCGGCGACTACCCCGGTCCTTACCAGTATGTCGGCCAGCCTCTCGGCGTCGGCGAGGATTGGTACTCGTTCGCGAACATGACGGCGGATGACGGCCCCTTGACGCAGGCCAGCCTCCCGGCGAACTATCGGATCGACAACGCCGACGCCGAAGCGGTCCGCAAGCAGAAAGCCTATTCGTGGATCATCGACCAACAACTCGCGGTCTTGATGCCGAACGCTCGGCCGGTACCGTCTTCGAGCAATCCCGCCAGCTATGCCCATTACGAGAAGTATCTCGACTATGTCCTGCCGTCGATGTGGCTGGGATCGTGGGAGGATCCGGACCCGGATACCGACCCGGAACCTGATCCCGATCCGCTGCCCGATCCCGATCCGGAACCAGACCCGGAACCCAATCCAAGCCCTGATCCGGATCCAGGGCCCCCGCCGCCCCCGCCTTCCGGAAGCATCACTCCGTTTCGGTTTGGCGACTACGTGTTCCGCCTGCCGCGCCGCGATCAACCGCGGTCGCTCGGTCGGATCGCGGGCCTGGGGACCTTGACCTCGATTCAACTCCTCTCACCCAGTCTGACATTGGGGGGACAGACCCCCGGACTGCCGCGGCGCGGCTCGATGGGCGAGGCCTGGGTCCCCGACAATCAGGATCCCGACCGGATTTATCATTTCAACAACCCCAACAAAGCGCTCCATCCCCAAGCCGACGGCGGGATGGGCTACTGGTGGGTCAATTACGTCGGCTACGCCTCTTACACGCAGTTCCTGCTCGATTGGGGCCGCGACCGGACTCCGGAAGAACCGAACGAGGTCAACGCGGCCCCCGGTAGCGGCGCGCTGACGATGCTGTCGGTCGACAGCCCATGGTGTCCGCGGCATAACGAATCGACCCCCGCGGGTGTCTTCTCGTTTCCTCCGTCGGAACAGCCGATGCATGCGGTCCGCCGCGCGCTGATCGCCGCGCTCAAGGAAGTGGTCGACAAGAACGAAGGCTTGGCCGCCGGAGTGGGGGACCAAGTCTCGATCATCACGTTCGACGCGGTGGACGAGCACCATGCGCCGCGGATTCTGCATCCCTTGACGCCGAATTATCACGAGGTGATGGAGTCCGCCACGAACCTGCAGGCGGTCAGCGACATCGGCAACAGCACGGCGACCGAACACGGACTCGCCTTGGCCCGGCAGCATCTCCGACCTGCGCCGCAAGGGGGGGCCGGCCGCACTTACACCACGAAAGTGATCGTCCTCTGCAGCGACGGCGTCCCTAACGTCTGGAGCACCTCACCCGACGACATCAACAGCTACATCACGACGAATCCCAGCGGCAACTTCTATCCGCAAGGGTACCACTGGTACAACGGCGCGCTGACGCAAGCCGCGGCGGCCACCGCCGAAAAGACCAAAACCTACGGCGTCGGCATGGGCCTCGGCGCCGACCTCGACTTCATGGATCGGGTCGCGCGGATGGGCAAGACCGACGAAGATGGGCTTAGCCCGCGCGGCACCGGCAACCCGGCCGACTACGAGCAACGGTTGACCGAAATCTTCCAGGAGATCATTAACAAGCGGGGCGGTCGGCTGGTTCGATAGCAGGCGTCTCGACGGACGTCGAGACGTGGTGTAGGGTGATCGTTCCTGATCTTCCCGCCCCCCTGTCGAGTGCATCGCCGATGTCCGCCGGCTTGAGTCTGCCCGAGTTGCTGCGCACCCGCCGCACCGTCGGCGCGTTTCGTCCCGAACCGGTACCCGCGGCGATCGTCGATGAGGCGCTGGAACTCGCCACGTGGGCCCCGAACCATCGCAAGACCGAGCCGTGGCGATTCACGCTCCTCGGGACCGTCGCCCGGCAGGCGATCATCGAACGGAACGCGGCCTTAGTCGCGGCGAAGAAAGGGGCCGATGCCGGCGAAGCCAAACGTCGGCAATGGTCGACCGTCCCCGGCTGGCTGATCGTGACGCAGGTCTTGTGTGACGATCCTTTCACGCGCGAAGAAGACTACGCCGCGTGTTGTTGCGCGATTCAGAATCTGATGCTTGCGTTCTGGAATCACGGCGTCGGCACGAAATGGTCGACCGGTGACGTGACGCGCGACCCCGTCTTCGCCGCCGCCGCCGGCTTCGATCC
>CAYRVS010000086.1:18181-20898 GCA_964427725.1 uncultured Planctomycetaceae bacterium
GAACGGGTTGTCGGCCTGATCTGGTTCGGCTACCCGGAAGTCGTCCCGCAGCAAGGACGCAAACCTCTCGACGAGGTGATTCGGCGGTGTGATTGATCGCGGGTCGGCGTGATCGATGCCGGTTCACCAAGTTTGGAACGATGCGACCAAGGCCTTACGGAAAATTCGCCGGGCTGTTCGAGGCGGTGTAGCTGCCGTCGGGTTCGGAACCACGTGGCCGGGTCCAGACCGCGCGGTCATCCAGGAGAACGGTCAACGTGCTGGGCATCGACAACCGTCCGATGCCATACTGCCAACCGGTCCCGTCGGTTTCGAGGAACAGCATCAATCCGGGGTTGCGGCCGTTGACGAAAAGAAACGCCGCCCCATCGCTGCGTTCATGCGCGGCGGGAACGTAACGGTCGATCTCCTTGGGCAACAGTCGCAGATGGACCAACGTCTCGTCGGTCTCGGCGATGAGTTGGGTCGCCGTGAACCGCCGCGCGAGGGTCTTGATCTGTGGCAACCGGGCGGCGGCATTCGCCGCGGGCTCGGGTCCCTCGGGGATCGGCGCGAAATGGACGGCTGAGCCGCGTGGGCTCCAACCGACATCGTTCGACTTGGCGACGAACGGTTCGGGCGACAACGAGAGGAAGTCGTAGACCATCCGCCGACCGCCGCCAAGATAGTTTGGGTGCAGCTCGTTGGTGATGATCGCCCGTGGTCGACCCGTGGCCCCGAGTTTCCAGACGAAGGCGTCGACGTAGCCGCGCGTGAAGTCGTCGTAACGGAACAACGGCGTCGGTTCGAGCCGATCGGGGAAATTCGGGACATGAGCCGCGAACCGAATCGCCGCGGCGCGTTCCGTGAGGACCTCGCGACGGAGCGCTTGAATCTCGTCCGTCGTCCACGGAGCGGCGGGTTCGGCTCCCGCGCGTGGTGTCCCGTCGAACAGAAGAAGCATCCACGAGACGAGACTGCAAGCCGTGCGGTGCATGCTGAGGACTCCCGGTTCAGGAGCGTGACCCGATCGACACCGCTGATCAGAATGATGCGTATGGAGGCCACGCTCAACCCGTGACCTGATAGATCGCGTGCGAAGGAAACTCGAGGAGGGACGCCGTCTGGCGCGGCCTCACGTCACGAACTGGTGGCCTTTGGGGTGGACGGTGAGGACCGGGCAAGGAGCTTTGCGGACGACTTTCTCGGCGGTGCTGCCGAGCAAGAACCGGGTGAGGCCGCCGCGGCCGTGCGTGCCGACCACGATGACGTCGATGTCGGCTTCCTGGGCATAGCGATCGATTTCGACGTAGGGGACGCCGGTGCGGATGACGCGGAGGACCGTCCGCCCCGCGCACCATTCGGGCGACGGGACCTTGTCGAGCGCTTCCTCCACGCTTTGGCGGACCTCGACCAGATTCGTGGGGGGGATGACCCACGGCACGTTCGGGTCGGGGGACATCAAGGCGATGTCCTGCAGGACCGTCAAGACGTGAAGTTCGGCTTGAAACTGCTCGGCGAGGGCGCAGGCGTAGAGCTGCGCTTCGGCCGCGGCGTCACTCATGTCGGTGGGGAACAGGATTTTACGCAGGCGGATCATGAACGGGCCTCCCCTCGTTCGGATGGGTGAGAATCGGGTGTCATCGAGAAGTCTAACGGATTCCGCGTTCGCTCGGACGTGGGGGTTCGGCCTGGACGATGCCGATTCCCGGAGTTGGGGACGCGAGTCGCCTTCACGACGCGGCTTGGGGTATGCTGACGACGGAAGTCCAGGAGCTCCCGCCTGGGAGTCACGACCACGCTCGTCGTCGCTGGGCCGACGTGACAGGATCACCGACCGCTGAGCGGCCCGGGTGGGGCGAGGGGCGTGAGATGAGGTTCCGCCGGAGTACCGAGCGCGATCGATGGTGGCATGTCGTCGGGACGCTGCTGGGCTTGTGCGCCGTAACGACGGCGGTGGACGCGCAACCGACGGGCCCCTCCGCCCCGGCGACGGGCCTGCGATTCCGCGTGGAACGGGCCGCGACCGAACGGGCGAAGTTCGCGGAACAAGCGCTGGTTGATGGTCAGCTCGCCGTCGTGATCGAACGGTTGGAGAGTTTGCGGCGTGACCCGTTGGTGCCGAGTGGTGACGGGGTGATCGCGGGGCGGTTGGCGGCCGAGACGCTATTCCGACGACTGAGCGCCGTCCAGCAGCGCGACGTCAGTCAGGCGCGCGAACTTGCCGCGCGACAGGCGTGGGAACGTTGGGAACGCGACCCGACGCAAGCCGGCCTGTTGAGTTGGCTGGAAGCGTACGAGTCGACCAGTCTGGGTCTGCAAGGCTGGTTGACCTGGGCCCGTTGGACGCGCGACGACGGCTTATGGCTCGAAACGGTCTTGGCCTGGCAGCGGGCGGCGAATCATCCGCAGGCGGGGCCGGCGGTCTGGCGCGACATCCTTCGCGGCGTCCAAGAACTGCGAGTGTGGCTGACTCATCCGGCGGTGGAGGACCTCGCCGCATGGGTGTCGACCCGACTTGGCGAGCGACCAAGTCCGGGAGTCGCTGCCGCGCCGGTCCGCCCGCTCGCGCCGATCGAAGGGGCGGGATGGTCGGTCGCCCCGACATGGCCCGATGGGATTGCGGGGGCGTGGTCGACATGGCTGGAGGAACTGCGCGGGCACGGCGTGGTTCCGTGGTCGGCCGCCCAGCCGGTCGTCATGGGTGACATGGTTCTCGTACGGACGTGGAACAAGCT
>CAYRVS010000087.1:0-20700 GCA_964427725.1 uncultured Planctomycetaceae bacterium
GGCGGGCATCTCTTCGTCTTTGTTCCCCATGGTGAGGACGGCCATGATCGTCCCCATCTTGTCGGCTTCGTGGATCGGATCGACCCCCGGATCAAGCCGCGTCGAGACCAGCGTTTCGACGTTGGCGACGGCGAGTTCCTGGAACTTGGCGTCCGGCAGGTAGATCACCTTGGTCACCAGGTTGCCCGTTTCGACCATATCAAGGTCTTCGACGGTGATCTGCACCGGCAGGCTGGTGTGAGTGATGTAGGACTCGGTATTCGGATGCGAGGGGAAGACTTCGAGCGTCGGGTAGATCACCAAGGCTTCACGCCCGGGGATGTTCGACAGCTTCAGGCGATAAGCCTGCCCTTGCACGAAGTTGTACTTGGCGGGGGCGACGAGTTGGTTCTCGGCGAAGTTGCCGGGAATCTGCCAGCCGATGGTCATGCCGTCGGGCCCGACAAAGCGGACCTGCGAGGTGCTGGGAATCATGGGGCCGCCCATGCCGGGGCCCATCATCCCCATGCCGGGGCCGGCCATCATCGGCATCACGCCGGGACCGGGACCGTCGACCATCGGTCCGGGGCGCATCATCATTTCGGCGGGGGGAGCATGAAACTCACCCTTGCTGGTCTTTTGCTGACCGTCCAGGGCACAGCCGACGCACACCACGACGACTGTGCCGAGTGCCAGAAAGTAACACTTCATCGCGACCCCTCTCGGTACCAGACGACGCTTGGGAAGACGACTGACCGCGTCCGTGTCATCAGCCGTGTTGTGTGCACGCGCCGGGCGTCTCCCGGTGAGACGGCCGAGACGCTCGGCGAAACCCATCGACCTATGAGCCGGTTGGCTGATACAATCGGTCCGGTCGGGAACGTGAGACACGTCCCTCCATGGACCTCGCGCGATCCACGCCATCGGTCCTAGGTCTTTTCGGTAAGGTGCAATCCGCATCTTTGGCAAATCCGTCAAATTCCGAACTCGGATCATCCCTTGCCCAGCTTCTCACCGCCCCCACCATCTGCCAGACTGCTGGGACGGGTCGTCGAGCGGGTCTCCGTGATGATCCCCGAACAGTCACCCATAGCTCCCAGCTTCCCTCGGACCTTCGCCGTGTCTGCCCTTCTTTCCGCGATTCGCACCGTCTGCCTGATCGGGGGCTTGCTGGCGGTCACGGCCGAGCCTGAAGCCGACGCGCAGGATCAGCCTGCCCCCATCGAGACGAAACCGGCAAAATCTGCCGCTGCTCCCAAACCCGGCCCCGCCAAACCCGACCCGGCTCAAGCCCGACAAGCCCAAACCCTGTTGAAGCAGGCCCACGCGGCCCTCCTCTCACGACGGACCATCCGTGCCGATGTCCTCGAACTCGCCACCCTCTCCGAGCCGCCGCTCCGGATGACGGGGACCTACGTCTCCGCCGGACTCAAACTGCGGCTCGACTATCAGGTCCGGCTCCCCGGGAACGTCGAAGGGAGCTTGCTCACGGTCTGCGACGGGGAACGCCTCTGGAGCCTCATGAAATTGCCCGATTCGCAGCAGGTGACGCGGCGCGACGTTCGTCAGATTCTCGCCGCCGCCGAGCGCTACAAGGGCAATCCCGAACGGGCCGCGTCGGTCGATCTGGCGCTGGGCGGTCTTCCCGCGCTGTTGACGTCGCTGCAACGCTCGATGACCTTCGACACCGTCAAGGAAGACACCCTCGATGAGCAGCCCGTTTGGATTCTCAGCGGGCGGTGGAACACGCAACTCGCGACCGAACTCGGCGGCGATGCGACCAAACCGGATTTTCCCGAGCACATTCCCGACGGCGTTCGCGTCTCGTTGGTGAAGGACTCGTTGTTCCCCGCGCGGCTCCTGTATGTCAAACGCCGCGAGGTGGGCCTGCGACCGCTGCTTGACCTGCGATTCCGCAATGTCGTGGTCGACGGCCCCGTCACCGACGAGGAATTCCGCTTCACCCCCCCGGAAGCGACCGAACCGCAAGACGTCACCCGGCAATACATCGAGCAGCTCTTTCCGGAATCGGCGCAGACCGACGAAGCCCCCGCGAGACCCTGACCATGACCCGCATGCTATTCCGTTGGACCCTGATCGGCTGCTTGACAGTGGCCCTAAGCTGCTGGACCGGCGCGAACCTCCCGGCGGCGGAACCCGCCCCGCCCGAGGCGACCGCGACCAACCGCGAAACGCTCGAAGCCGACTTCGCGAAACGGCTGACCGGCGCGAACCTCGTCGGCACCTTCTCCATCGTGGGGAAAGAGGCGAACAAGCCGGAACGGTATGAAATCTCGTCGGCGGAGAAGCTCGAAGGGGACAACTGGGTCATCACGGCCCGCATCAAGTACGGCGACAAGGACGTGAAGGTGCCGATCGTGGTGAAGGTCTATTGGGCCGACGACACGCCGGTCATCTCCCTCACCAAGCTCGCCATCCCGGGCTTGGGAACCTTCACGAGCCGGGTCATGTTCTACGGCGACCGTTACGCCGGCACGTGGCAACACGACGGCGTTGGCGGCCATATGTGGGGCCTTGTCGAGCCTAAGAAAGATCCGGAGACGAAACCGCAGTGAAGCGTGACGCACCGATGAAGGGTGGCTGGGGTCGAGCGATCAGAATCCCAAATCCGAATGTCGAAATCCGAAGGAAATCCGAAGGACGAAAGCGGAAAACATGCTGATTTCGACAGGTTTATCAATTCGGATTTCCGATTTCCTACGAATTTCGGCGTTCGAGTTTCGTGCTTAGCCCCACAAAGTCACCACACGATCTCCCCGCCACGAACTACGGACAACGGACAACGGACAACGGACCACATCCTTCATGCCAGTCGATCACGCTTATCAAAAGTGCATCCATCCCGATTGCGGTGAAACGTTCGCCGTCTCGGAGATTCACACCGCCTGCCCCACCTGCGGCAGCCTGCTCGATCTCGAATATGACTGGGATCGCGTCGCCGTCCCCCGGTCGCTTCGCGAGTTCGAGGCCCGCTGGTCGACCCGGCGCAATCCGCTCGATTACAGCGGCGTCTGGCGGTTCCGCGAGCTCCTGCCGTTCGCCCGGGACGAAGACATCGTCACCATCGGCGAAGGGCAGACCTACCTGCAACAGACCGACACCGTCGGCCAGTATGTCGGCCTCAACCCCGGCGGGCTCCATCTGCAATACGAAGGGCTGAACCCCTCGGGGAGCTTCAAAGACAACGGCATGACCGCCGCGTCGACCCATGCCAAGATCGTCGGGGCGAAAGTCGCGGCGTGCGCGTCGACGGGGAACACCAGCGCCTCCCTGGCGATCTACGCCAGCACCACGCATCTCTTCAAGGTGGTGGTCTTCGTCGGCAGCGGCAAGATCGCCTACGGCAAGCTGTCGCAAGCCCTCGACTACGACGCCAAGACGCTGCAGATTCTCGGCGACTTCGACGACGCCTTGGAACGGGTCCGCGAAGTCTCCGGCGAGAAAGGGATCTATCTCTGCAACAGCGTCAACCCCTTCCGGCTGGAAGGCCAGAAGTCGATCATGTACCGCGTGCTGGAAGCGCTCGCCTGGGAGCCCCCGGATTGGATCGTCGTCCCCGGAGGTAATCTTGGGAACTCGTCCTCGTTCGGGAAGGCGTTTCTCGAACTGAAGCGGCTCGGGCTGATTTCGCGACTGCCGCGGCTCGCGGTGATCAACGCCGCCGGGGCCAACACGCTCTATCGGTTGTACGATCAACAGGGACTACGGTGGAACGGCGGCCGCCCCGACGCGACGATGATCGGCGACTTCTACGCGGCGATGACCGAACAACGCCGGCGGGCCTCGACCCTCGCCAGCGCGATCGAGATCAATCGTCCGGTGAATCTCGAGAAATGTTTACGCGCTCTTGACGCCTGTGACGGCATCGTCCGCGAAGTGGGAGATCAGGAGATCCTCGACGCGAAGGCCCAAGTCGGGGCGGGGGGTTTCGGCTGCGAACCGGCGAGCGCCGCAAGTGTCGCCGGGGCGAAACTCCTCCGCGAACAGGGGATCATCGCCCCGTCGGACCGCGTCGTCTGCATTCTGACGGGGCATCAACTCAAGGACCCGACCGCGACCGTCGCGTATCACTCCGCCGACGTCGAACTCTTCGACGAGAAGCTCGGTCAACACGGCGTGAAGACCGCCCCGTACGCCAACCGGCCCGTCGTCGTCGAGAACAACCTGCAGAAGATCATCGACGCGCTGGGGGTGTGAGTTGTTCTCTCGATGCCCAGGGAAAGCGTTCTCTGGGCTTCATGCTGCACACCTTGCATTCCACCACACATTAGTTCAGCGCCGCGGCGGCCGCCGCGCGAATCGCCGGATCGGCGTTCTTCGATTCGCTTTGCAGGAACGCGCGAACATCCTCACGTTGTGGCGCGAGTTCCGCCAGGAATTCAATCACCTTCACCACCACAGCCGGCGGTTCCGTTTGACCGCGGGCGATCAGCAGCGGCACCAACTCCGCCTGCCGTTCCGCCGAACCATCGATATGCAAAGCGGCCCACGCGGCAAGCCCCTGCTCCGCCGACGGTCCCTGCAACGCCGCCTTCCGCACGACCGGCAAGACCTCGGCGGCCGCCGGTCCCATCATTCCCAAGGCGTACAATCCCGCGCGACGGACCGCCGGTTCATCCGCCTCCAGCAGCGCCACGCATCCGGGGATGTGCGAGGCCCGAAGCGCCTGCTGATCGACCAGCACCGCCGCGGCGAGACCACGCAGCGCGGGGACGTCATCCTGCGTCATCCGCTGCGCCACGCTGTCGGCGGCGGCGGACCCCGCCGGTCCCAACTGCCGCAACGTCTCGAGCGCTTGCCGGCGAACGCGCGGATCGGGCCGTTCAAGCGCCTGCCGCAACCGAGGCACGGCAAGGGCGATGTAATCGGGATTGCTGGGATCAAGCTGCAACAAGGCCCATGCCGACGCCAGCCGCACGAGCGGATCCTCGTCTTCGACCAGATTCGTAATCGTCTTGATCGAGTCCTTCATCCCCAGCTTCCCGAGCGCGAAGACCGCCGCCGGGCGGGCCGGATGGTTCGCATCGGCGATGATCTTGGTCAGGGCCGGAGTCAGCTTCGGAGAATCGGCCCCAAGAAACGCCAACGTCAGGATCACTTCCCGCGGCGGGACGACGTCGGGTTGCTGGAGCAGTTCGATCAAGGGTTCTTGGGCGGCTTTGGCGGCCGGACCCATTTCGCCCAACGTGGTGACCATCAGCGGGGCGTACTTCGGATCACGCAACCGGGCGGCGAGGGTCGGCACCGCCGCCGTGCCGATCTGGCCCAACGCCTCCACGGCATGAATGGCGACCGCCCCGCGCGGATCCTCGATCGCGGCGTTCAGCGCCGGAATCGCGGGATCGGCCGCCGGACCCAGCGTGGCGAGAGTATCGATCGCCGCCAGCCGCACCGCGACATCGTCGGAAGCGAGCAGCTTGGTCACGGCGGGAAGGAGCTCATCCGCCGAACCGGGGAATGACCGTAGCGCCGTCGCCGCCGCGACACAGATCGCCGGTTCGTGCCGTCCCGCGGCCGTCAACAGGCAGGCGGGAACCTTGTCGTTGGGAGCGAGGATCGCCCCTAACGTGGTGACCGCCGCCGCGACGATTTCGGGATTGTCGGACGAGACCAACGGCTCGATCTCGGCGCGGGCCGCTTGAGCGTTCGTCCCCAACTCAGCGAGCGCGTGGAGCGCGGCCAGTTTGGTGGCGTCGGATTCGCGTAGCCCACGTTCCAGAATCTTCACCCCGAACTTGGGGTGGGCGATCAACGCCGCCGCCGCTTCCCGCCGAATCGCTTCCGAGTCGGCGTTCAAGCCCTCCGTCAAGGCGTTCAGGGCGCTCCCGGGGAAATCAGGCCGCACCAGCGCATCATGATCCAGCATTCCATGGGCCGCGGCGACTTGCACCAACATGTCGCCATCCTTGATCAGCGGTAGGAAGTCCTCGGTGGTGGTCTTTCCCGTGCCAACCAACCCGCGCAGCGCGGTGACGGCGGCGTAGCGGATGACCACGGCGTCATGCTTCACACTCGCCCGCACTTCGGGGAGCAGCGCTTCCGCCGCGGGACCGATCGCCGCGACCGCCATGAGTGCCTCGAGCCGCACCCCGACATCTTCGCTCAATAGCAGCGGCTTCAAATCGGGAACCAACTCGGCCGCGAGGGGGCCAGCCTCGACGACTTGTTCCAACCCGGCAAGCTGCGTGGCGGCTTCGGTCGACGCGAGTTGTTCCAGACACATGGCCCAATCGGTCGCGGCCGAAGCGTTCGTCCCGAAGAACCCACCCAGGCAGGCCCCCAGCAGGGCGATAGATACTGACCGTTTCCAAGAAGCAGTCATCGGCGGCGCTTTCGTGTGTGTACGGCTCGAAGTGATGCGTGGCGATATGGGAGGGAAACCTGATGCCGATCTTGGTCGACGGGCCCTTGCCCCACGATTTGATCATGGCGACAATCGACCATGCGTCGTACCGTGTCCTGCGGCATGATGCAATCCTGCTGTGGATGGTCGCTCCCCGGAGAAGTCCGATGTCTCGTTCCAGCCTCCTGACTTTCAGCTTGGGAACTCTGCTCGCGGTCTTAACCTCCACCGCCGCCGCGCAGGTGGTGGTCGGCGGCTATGGCCATGACGGCTGGTGGGGGGGCTGGGGTGTCGGCAACTTCTCATCGACCCCCGCCGAAGGCTACGCCCGCGGGATGGCCGAGGCGATCCGCGCGCAAGGCGAATACAACCGCGCCAGCGCCGCCGCCATGAAGGACTACGAACAGGCCCGCAGCCAGTACATCGAAAATCAGAAGCTTTGGCATGAGACGATGCTCGAGCGTCGTCGGCTGGGCGAACAAGCCCGCGCGGAACGGCACGCCGCCGAGCGCGCCGCGCGCGATCGCCGTCAATCGTCGCCCGGCCTCCCCGCGCCGCGGACGTTGACCTCCGCCGAGTACGATCGGGCCAGCGGGAAGCTCGATTGGCCGGGCGTGCTGACCGACAAGACGTTTAACGCCGGTCGGCAGCAGATCGAGCAGCTTGCGAAGGTTCGCGCGGAAACGGGGGACGTCGGCGGCATCGACGCGGAAATCTATCAAGCCGCCAAAACCATGCAGACCCAATTGAAGAGCCAGGTCCGCAATCTCCCTCCCAACGACTACCTGGAAGCGCGGAAGTTCCTCGAAGGGCTGATGAACGACACCCGCCCGGCGGCGTGAAACCGCTTGGAATTCCGTCGATTCCTTCGTCCGAGCGGCACTCGCGAGCGTGTTCCGCGGGGAAATGTCGCGTAAGTTGGACAGCGCGTCAGATTCGTTCCACCTCGCATGATGCGGCGACGGATGACGAATCCGCCGAGCGGACAGGTTGGACCGCGATTGTTCGCGACTCGGCCGCTTCCTATACTCTTGCCGTCTTGCGGAGCGGGGATCATCGGCGTCGATGGTCGCGGGCGTGAGATGTTCCGGGGGAAACCGGCCAGGTTTCCCGTGCAAGTTTCCTGAGAGAGTCATGGCCAACTACTTCTTCACCAGCGAATCGGTCAGCATGGGGCACCCCGACAAGGTGTCCGATCAGGTGTCCGACGGCGTGCTGGATGCCCACCTCGCCGGCGACCCCATGTCGCGCGTCGCCTGCGAAACCCTCTGCACCACCGACTTCATCTGCCTTGCCGGGGAAATCACCTCGACCTGCCAGGTCGACTATGAACAGATCGCCCGCGAGGTGGTCCGCGACATCGGCTACACCAGCGACGACATCGGGTTCAACGCCGCCACCTGCGAAGTCCTGATCAAGATTCACAGCCAAAGCCCCGACATCGCGATGGGGGTCGATCGTGAAGGGGCGGGTGATCAGGGCCTGATGTTCGGCTACGCCTGCAATCAGACCAAGGAACTGATGCCGTTGCCGATCGCCTTGTCGCATCGGATCATCAACCGCTTGACCGACGTCCGGCAGACGGGGCAGGTCAATTGGCTGCGGCCCGACAGCAAAAGCCAGGTGACCGTCGAGTATGACGATCACGGCCATGCCGTCGGCATTTCGGCGGTGGTCGTGTCGACCCAGCACAGTGAAAAGGTCTCCCAGAAGGAGATTCACGACTACGTGATCGCCGAAGTCATCCAGAAGTCGGTCCCGGCCGAACTGCTGAGCGCGGCGACCAAGTATCACATCAACCCGACCGGCCAGTTCATCGTCGGGGGCCCGCACGGCGACACCGGCCTGACCGGACGCAAAATCATCGTCGACACCTACGGCGGTTGGGGTCGGCACGGGGGCGGGGCCTTCTCGGGGAAGGATCCGACCAAGGTCGACCGGTCCGCCGCTTATATGGCTCGCTACATCGCCAAGAATCTCGTCGCTTCGGGGATCGCCTCGGCGTGTGAAGTGCAGTTGGCGTACGCGATCGGGGTCGCCGACCCGGTCAGCGTCCATGTCGACACCAGCGGGACCAACAAGATTCCCGAAACGAAGATTTCGGAGCTCGTCCGCGAACACTTCAAGATGACGCCGCGGGGAATCATCGAAACGCTGAAGCTTCGTCGGCCGATCTATCGCAAGACCGCGGCGGGGGGCCACTTCGGCCGCGGCGACGCCGATTTCACGTGGGAACAAACCGACAAGGCCGATGCCCTCCGCAAGGCCGCCGGGTTGTAACCGTCGACCAACGGTCCGTAAACCAGCCCGTTTAGCCGCGACCCGGAGGGGAGCGAGGACCCAGCGCTGCCTCCGGGTCGCGGCTAAACGATGTTGAACGCATCGTTGGCCGACCCACGGAGGGGATGGCCATGAATGTGCCCGACAGTCGCCCCCGGATGACGGCGGCATCGACCGGAACCATGACCGGGTCGTTCGCCGAGTTGCGGCGTTCGCTCGCCCTCACGCTGTGGACGCTGCTGCTCCTCGCGACGGCGCTGTTATGGCAACGCCGGTTGAGTGGTGCTTGGGATCCGACGACGCTGGGCGCGGGTGGCCGCGGCCTATGGGTGAGCATGACGTTGGCGCTGGCCGGTGGAGGCTGGTTCGCGTATCGGGCGTCTCCCTTCCACGCGCGCTCCCGGCCACGGTCGTCGCCGACGCACTGGTGGCCGGAAGCGGTGACGTTGGCCTTGGTGTTGCCGGCGATCGGACCCGTGATCCCGGCGTTCTCCGTCGGAATGACCATCTTTCTCGTCGGGTTGACGACGGTCGTCGGCCTGATGGGGTGGTGGATCGGTCTGGTGGATCGAGTCACCGCATACCCCGTCGTCGATGTAAGGCCTGAGGGGGCCGGATCGCTCCGCGCGGCGCCGGCTCCGATGGTCGAGCAACATGCGCACGTCGTCGAGCGGGCGGAGGTTTCACGGCCCGTGAGCCTTGACCCCCCCATCACACGCGACACGGAGGCGCTGCAGACGATGTCGCGGCGCTGCGACGAAGGGTTGGAGATCGCCGAGGGGGAACTGCAGATCGACTTCGCTCCGGCGCAGCGGGAGCAAAGCGTTCATCTTGCGTTTTGTCCGGGCCTTGCCGCCGCGCCCGACTTGGAACTCGAACCGATCGAGGCGCTGGACTGGGATCTGAAGGTCGCGGCGGTCTACCCGTTCGGAGCGCGATTGACCATTCGTCGTCGACCCGACGCCCCGTTGAGCGGCCGCATCGCCTATTGTGCGACGGCCCCGCGCCGCGCGGCGTAATCGCTCGCCGGCGTGATTCGCCACTGACCTTGGCCGCGATTCAACATCGGCCGGGAACCATCCCCGGCGGCGTCATCCTCCGCCCCGATTCATTCGGCGAGGAATCGCGCCACCGCCTCTCCGCGGGTCGCGGGGAGGGGCCAAAGCTGGTCGAGGTGGGTGATCTCGAGGACTTCGCGGCAGTAGGTTTGGAGGCCGCAGATCGCCATTTTCGCCCCGGGGCGCTTCTGCAGCTCGCGGAATGCCCGCAAGAGCACTTCGATGAAGCCCGAGCCGAAAAACTCGGTCGCCGAAAGATCGAGGACCACCAGCGGAGGGACCGCGCCGCGGACGTGCTCGAGGAGTTCCGCCGACAACGGGTCGAGCAGCGGATCATTGATCTGCGCGCATTGCGCGCCGACCGCCAAGACGGTGACGGTTCCGGCCATTTCCTTGGTGATCAGCGGCGAGGGGGTCATGCGAGACTCGGTGGAAGCACGCGGCGGGGGGGGCGATCTTCGATGGACCGGGGACGTTCCATGCGGATCAGTTCACCCGATCGAGGGATTGCAGGGTAATCGACAGCGTGACCGGTTTGCCATCCCGCAGGAGGGTGACTTCGACCGTCTCGCCGGGTTGACGCCCGTCGAGCGCTTTCGCGACGTCGTCCCGCACCCGGATTTTGCGGCCATCGATCGCCAGCAGCACCTCGAAGATGATTTCGCCGTTCCGATCGCGGTACGGCGGGGAAATCCCCGCCTGCGCCGCCGCTCCCTGCGGCATCACCGACCGGATCACCGCCCCCTCCTCGACTCCCAGTTCGCGCGCCAACGCATCATCGGCGAGGCCGATTCCCAGCCCCGCCCGTTTGATTCGTCCATCACGAATCAAGAGGGGCACGATCCGATTGACGATGTCGACCGGCACCGCGAAGCCGATCCCCGCATACGCCCCCGACGGGCTGTAGATCGCCGTATTGACCCCGATCAACCGGCCCGCGCTATCCAGCAGCGGCCCCCCCGAGTTCCCCGGATTGATCGCGGCGTCGGTTTGGATCACCTCTTCGATCGTCCGGCCGTTGCGGGCTTCGATTTCGCGCCCCAGCCCGCTGATCACGCCGGTGGTGAGCGTCTGGTCGAGCCCGAACGGATTGCCGATCGCGAAGACCTTCTGGCCGACCTGCAGGTTCGCCGATTCACCGATCGGTATCGGTCTCAGCGTCGTGCCGTCGGGCTGGATCTTGAGGACCGCGAGATCCTTGCTGGGGTCGACCCCCACGAGGTCGGCGCTCCAGGTCGTGCCGTCCGAGAGGGTGACGATCGCGGAGTTCGCCTCTTCAATGACGTGATAGTTGGTGACGATGTGTCCCAGTTCGTCCCAGATGAAGCCCGACCCGGTCCCTTCGGGAATCCGCGTCAGGTTCATGCGGAAGTCGCTGCGGACGGCGATGCTGGTGATGTAGACGACGCTGGGGGAGGCTTCACGGAAGACGGCGATCGTCGATTGCTCGTCCTCCGCGAGATCGCCGCGCGGTTGGACCACGCGCGGTTCGGCCGGCCGCGACCACAACCACGTCCAGAATCCGCCGCCCGAGTTGCGGAGCATCACGACCGCGACCGCCACCAACAGGAAAGCGACCAGCCACGCATTGACCGAGGACGTGCCGGATCCTTCCGCGGGCGCGGTCGCCGGGGCGGCGGCCTCGAGCAACGGCAACGCGGTGGGCCCCGGCGGATCGGGCAGATCGGAATTCGTGGGGGCGGGATCCACGGTCGTACTCCCTGATCGTCGCGGCGAACGCGCGTCACCCGCGTGAACGGGGCGGATGCCGGACGGATCACCTCCTCAAGGTACCAACCCCCGCAACAGATGTCGCGCTGGTCGCGGGCGAGGAACCACGAAAGGCACGAAAACTCACGAAAAGGGTGCTGCTCCAGGCACTTTCGTGCGGTTTCGTGCCTTTCGTGGTTCCTCGCCTTCCATCCCTTCCAAGGAGTCGGCCGCTGCCGGCTCAACCGAGATCGGCCACCTTGTTCGACAGCGCCGCCACCGCCTTAAGAAAACGTTTCCGGTCTTTCTCGGGGATTGTCTCGAAGTCTTCGAGGAAGTCTTCATTGATCGCCGCCGCGCAGCGTTCCAGGTTGGTGGTCATCCGACGGACCAACTGTTCGATCGACGGGGCGGCGCGCGGGGGCTCGCTGCTCACGGGTTTCGGCGGCGTGATCGCATCGGGACTGAACGGGGCGTAATCATCCCCCGAGCCTTGCGACTCCCGCGCCACGCCCCCCGCGACGGGGACCAAGTCCCGTTCGCGACTCTCGCCACCAACGTTGGTCGAGACTCCCGCGATATTTTCCCGCGGGACGCGGACTTCGGTCGGGTCGGTGGGGAGCCACCCGAAGGCGTCGTCCTCGGCGGGGGTGGTCAGATCCTCTCCGCGTTGGGCGCGCCGCCACGCCTTCATCTCGGCGACCGTCGCCCCCAAGTCTTGCGCCCATTGCAGGCACTCGGCGGCGTCTTCCCAGGTGATCGCCGCGTAGAAGTGCGACCACTTAAGCTGCGGATATTCGGCACGGACATCGCCGAAGGTCTCCCAGACCCGCCGGCGCTGATAGACCTGATCACCCGACAGTCCGATGAGGGCCGCGAAATCGGCGTCGGTTCGGCCGCGCGCGAACCGCTTGGTCCAGAGCGCGGCGCACTCACCCACATCCCAATTGCACTGACTGACGGCCGTTTGCGCCCGTTGAACCAAGGCGCTTTCGGATTCGGCCGCGGGGGCCACGGCTTGCGACATCGCGCGAAGACCTTCCTGGAAGACGACCCGGAATCCTCGCCCTCCGTGACGGTCTCGAACCGATCGACCACCTGTCGATCCGCCACCGAAGCCCGGCGGCGGCAGGGATGCTACCGCTCCCGGTCGCGGGGAACCAGCATTCTTTGGTAACTGGATCGACTCGCGCGGGAAGGGGTTTGCCGGGTTCCCGTGAAGCCCGCATCCGGAACACTCGGCAACCTCCGCGAAATCGCCCTGGCTTGCTTGACCGGCAGGGTCATCCGATTTAGCATCGCGCGGGAGGAACGAGATTGGTCCGCAGGACCTCGTCGCATCTTGAGAATGCAATAGACCTCGACCGAACCTCGCAACATAACTCCCTGTCACTAGATGGGTTACCACACGAGACGTCAGTGAGGACCGGTTGTGACGGCTGGACGACGAATTCGGTCTCAACCAACCCTATCGATTGTGCCGATCATTCCCTTCGCGATCGGTTTCAAGGCTCCGTAGCCAAGTGGCTAAGGCAGTGGATTGCAAATCCACCATCCCCGGTTCGAATCCGGGCGGAGCCTTTTGCGACTCTTGATGAGCATTCGCTCGGCCTCTCAAACGCCCGGCGCTCCTTTCACGGAAACGTCGGGCGTTCTCGTTGGCGGACCAGCCGGAGCCTGATGCGAAGCAACGGCATTCCTGGCGGCTGATCCAAGCGGTGTACGTCGGCTGATGACGGCGTCAGGCTCGCTCACGCAAGTACGATTCCAAAATCACCTGCGCCGCCAGCCGATCGACTTGGGCCTTATCCCGGCTCGGGGATTCGCCGAGGCTCCAGATCACCGCTTCCGCCTGGCTCGAGGATAACCGCTCGTCCCATAAGAGGACCGGGAGTCCGAAAGTTGTTTCCAGCCACGCGCCAAATTTGCGGGCGTGGTGCGATTGCGGGCTTTCGTCGCCCGTCATGTGCAGCGGCAGCCCCACCACCCAGCCGACGCCACCATATTCCTCACGCAGGCGTCTGAGTTCGCCGGCGACGTAGACGGGCGACTTCGCCGCCACGGTCACCAAAGGCATGGCGAGGGTTTGCCGGACATCGGTCACGGCGACGCCGATTCGCTTGAGGCCATGATCAATCCCCAATAACACGCCGCGGCGCGGGAGCGGATCAGACGTCGGCGTGGTCGACCCGGTGGTCATTCGGGGTTGGCGATCTGTCGCAGGTAGGTCGCCAAAGTGGCTTGGAGGCTGACGAGTCGCCGCCATGACTCTGTCGGGCAGACCATCTCGCGTTCGGTCCCCGCCGCGTCGAAGCGTTCCTGGGCGTCGGTGAGCACCTGCCCGATCTGATCGTGGAGATAGGCGAGCATGTCGGAGACCTCGGCGCGGGCGCTCAGTTTCAGATCGGCGGGAGCGGGAGGCGCGCCGCGCGGGAAGAGGGGCTCGGGGGGATCACTCTGGGGCGGACCCAGAAAATCGACTTCGTGCCCTTCGACATCAGCCGGCCAATGCTCAGAGTCGAGGATCGCCGTCTGGCGCGCGCCCGCCGACCCATCCTCGGCCGGGGGTTCCCATTGAGGCAGATCGCCAAACAACAGGACACACCGGCCGACCATGACAAGGTCCCCCACTTGGAGGACCTTCATCTGGACCGGATGCCCGTTGACGCGTGTGCCGTTGGTGCTGTCGAGGTCGGTGAGAATCACGCGGCCGCCGTCATCCTGCAACTTGGCGTGAAACCGGCTGACGCGGTCATCATTGAGCTGGATGTCGTTGTCGTCCTCGCGACCGATGGTGATGGGGGTCGTCAGCCCGCCGTAGGTACGACCGCGCTCGAGGCCCTCCAAGACCCGCAACGTGACGGTAGCCATGTCGACAAGAGACTCCGGATCGGCCCGCGACGTGGGGAGGTCCCTGGGAACGGTGCACCACAAACCTCATGGCGCGGGCCCCGCTGGTAGGCTTATGGAAGGATGTAACGCGCGTCCCCCGGCGTCGTCAACGCTCCTCATGAAACCCTCAGGGCCTTCGCTGATTTCATTTTGGGAGAGCAATTCGACCGGTCTAGTGTCGAGTGTCGAGAGTCTAGAGCAAGAAATGCGGTGAGAATCAGGGGTTTTCCCTGGCACTAGACTCTTGGCTCTCGTCACGAGACGCATCACGAAGGCCCCAGTTTCCAACAAGCGAAGGCCCTGTGAAACCCTGGCCATGTGCCGGGGTCCGCAGCGCCGATTCATCCCGACCGGCGGCGGACTCATCGTGGAACTCTGAGACTCCCATTCCCTTTGGTCCTAGGGGCCCGGCGTCACACCGGACGAACCGTGGGGAGAACGACGGCTCCGTCGTTCTTGGGAGTTCCGTCATTGCGAGCGCTGCGGCTCCGGGATGGCGTTTAACCCATCACGCCCGCGAGCCTCAGGAAATTCTCCAATAACCGTGTGCCGCCCTCGGTCAGGAAGCTTTCCGGGTGGAACTGCACGCCGTGGACCGGAAACCGTTTGTGCCGCAGCCCCATCACTTCGCGGGGGTGACCGGGATGCTCGCACCATGCGGCGAGTTCCAGGTCGGGACTGATTTCGGCTTCGCGGACGCAGAGGCTGTGATACCGCGTCGCCGTGAACGGGTTGGGGAGCCCTGCGAAGACCCCGCGTCCGTCATGGTAGATCGGCGACGTCTTGCCGTGCATCAGCCGCTCGGCCCGGACCACGGGACTGCCGAAGACCTCGGCGAGGGATTGATGCCCCAGGCAAACGCCGAGCGTGGGAATGGTGGGGCCCAGCGCGCGGATCAATTCCATCGAGATCCCCGCTTCGTGCGGCGTGCAGGGACCGGGGGAGACGACGATCGCCGCGGGCCGAAGCGCCGCGATCTCCGCGACGGTGATCTGGTTGTTTCGCGCGACTCGCACCGCGAGCGTCCGGTCGATCTCTCCGAACCGCTGGACGAGGTTGTAGGTGAACGAATCGTAGTTATCGAGGACGAAAATCATGCCATACCCGCAGCGATCCCAGGACGACGCATCCGGGGCACGATAGGTACCCGGCCACGGCGGGGCAAGTCCCCCATCCGCTCCGCGCGAGATCAATCGGAGCACCGTGCCGACGAGCAGGTTCGCATCGCGGGCGACCATCCTACCCAATGTCCATCCGAAGATACCGCATCCGTGCCACAATCAGGCCCAAATCGCCATCGACCGCCGCTTCCGGACTGGCGAAGCGTGCCGGCATTCACGAAGTTAAATGCTCGGCGCTTCGACCCGCGTCAGGACGAAACCGGCCGACGCGAGCGGTGCCTCATGCGGCGATCGTGAGTGCGGGGAGTCTCGGACAATGCGACGGTTCACGTGCTTCCTTGGGTTGGCGGCGTGCTGGATCATCGGTGGGCCGGCCCAACCACAGGCGGGGCGGGCCGACGAGCCCCTGACGATCCTGTTCGCCGGCGACATCATGCTGGATGGCGGCCCGGGGCATGCCATCCGGCGCGGGGTTGATCCTTTCGCGGAGTTCGCCGGCCTCCTCGCCGCCGCCGATGTCACCGTCGGCAACTTGGAGTGCGTCATTGCGACGCAGGGCCGCGTGGCCCATAAGCCGTACACGTTTCGCGGGCCGACGCAGGCGTTACCGCTGCTGCAACGCCATTTCGACGGCCTGAGCATCGCGAACAACCACACGCTCGATTTCGGTGTGGAAGGCTTCGTCGGGCAGTTGGAGTTCCTCGAACAAGGCCGCTTGCCGACGTTCGGCGGGGGCCGGAATCTGACCGTCGCGCGGACGCCGTGGCTGGTGGAACGCCGAGGGAAGCGGATCGCCTTCCTGGGCTACAACGGGTTTCATCCCGAGGAATCGGCGGCGACCGAGACGACGGCCGGCGTCGCCCCGCTCGATGTCGAACTGATCCTCGCCGATCTGCGCGCGGCCCGCGAACAGCATCGGGCCGACATCATCCTGCCGTATCTTCACTGGGGGGCGGAACTCGTCGCGCAGCCGGAAGCGGCCCAGCGGGAGCTTGCCCGTCGGTTGATCGACGGCGGCGCGTCGGCGGTGATCGGCACGCATCCGCACGTCACGCAAACGGTCGACATTTATCGCGGCAAACCGATCATCTACAGCCTGGGGAACTTCGTCTTTGACTATTACCCCGGCGACCCCGCGGAATGGACCGGTTGGTTGACGACGTTGAAGTTCCATCCCGACGGCGGCATCGATCTCGAGACCACCGCCTACACCATCGATCTCGTCGGCATCCCGCGGGTGATCCGGGAAGACGACTAAGGTGCCCAGGGGAAGCGTGACCCGATCGTCCGCGGCAACTGGCCTGGATCAGCGCTCGAGCGGCGTCAACGAGACGTCATCAACCCATAACGTTCCGGTCGCGCCATTGAGGCCGATGCGGAAGATGAGTTCGCGGGCTTTTTGCGGCACGGGGATCGTCTCCGTGACGGTGGTCCAGTCGTCGGTCTCGAACCAGCCGCCGAGGATCGGCTCGGCGATGACGCGGCGTTGGTCGTCGTAGAAGTGGACCATCGCGCTCGGTTTTTCCAGCGGGGCGGTCCCCGGGCCGACGTCCTTCAGTTTGTATTTCAGGCGGATTTGCAGGCTGCCGAGCTTCACGCCGTCGATCGCCATGCCTTGGAGCGCTTGGGCGGGGCGGCCGGGATCGTTGTTCGTGAAGCGGACGCACGGGGGTTGCGCGCTCGCTTCGGCGTCCAGGACCAACTGGCGTTGATAATGCCAGTCGTCGGGGTAACCGTCCTGATTGGCGTCGACGCCGAAGCCGCCGTTTTTGATCGCCGGATGGAGCGGATCGGGTTTGATGTTCCGCTGTTCCTCCGAAGCGCCGGTCATCGGGACGAAAAGGGTATTGATGAGTTTCTGGGCGATGAGTCGGCCGTCGCGTTTCTCGAAGAGATGAAAGACCTGATTATAACGCTCCCCCAACGGGACGATCATTTTGCCCCCTTCCTTGAGCTGTTCGACCAGCGGTTTGGGAACGTCTTCGGGGGAACAGGTGACGATGATTTTGTCGAACGGGGCCTGTTCCGGCCACCCGAGATAGCCGTCCCCCGCGCGGACATGAATGTTCTTGTAGCCCAATTTGTCGAGCCGTTCCTCCGCCGTTTTCGCGAGGGCTTCGACGATTTCGATCGTGTAGACCTCCTTGACGAGGCTCGACAGGATTGCGGCCTGGTAGCCGCTCCCCGTGCCGATTTCGAGGACGACATCGGTCGGTTGGGGATCGAGGGCTTCGGTCATGTAGGCGACGATGAACGGCGGCGAGATCGTCTGTTTGTGGCCGATCGCCAGCGCGGCGTCGAAGTAGGCGAACTGCCGCTGGGCGAGGGGCATGAACTCGTGGCGGGGGACGGTCCGCATCGCCAGGAGGACGCGTTCGTTGGCGATCCCTTCGCGCTGAATGAACTCGCGAACCATCCGTTCGCGGGCTTCCCGGAAACTGTCGCGACCTTGCGCCGCCCCATCGTCCGGCAGGCCGAAGATCAAACCGACCGCCGGCAGAATCGCGGTCCAAACCAAGGGGGAGCGTCGCATCCGGGGCGTCATGGCTGGTCCCTTCCGTTGGGATCGATCACGCGGAGGCTGTCGATGGTGCGTGGAATTCCATGGCGGTCGCGCGGCCATCGCCGGGGAATTCCCGCGACGATCGCGGAGACTGCTGGCGTTTTCGCGGGCCGGGGTCCATCATAAGGAGACCGGCGGCGGGTGTCGTGGCCGAATCCTTCCGACCGACAAGGCTGGTCAAGGGGTTTCATCCCGTAAGAATGGCGAGGCGTTCGCGGTGCCGACTCATGCAGCCTGATGATTGGCGGCGAGCGCCCGGTTGACGGACCACTCGACGGGTTGCGCGTCGCGAACCCGGCGGTGACAACGGAAGGGGATCGTGTGAGTGAGTCTGGCGTCGTGGGTGCCACGGGAACGACCGGGTCGGCCCCCGGCAAACTGCAAGACCGCGTTCAATCGCTGCGGCTGCCGGCCAAATCGAACCGGCGCGCCGCCTCGCCGCTGCCTTGGGTTCTTGTGCTACTGTGCGCCGCATGGGCGGGCTACACGACGGTGGGGGGCGTGATTCCCGGCATCCCACGATGGCTGGCCCCCACGCCCGTCGCACCCGCGACCGGGACGGAGGCCGATCCGAAATCGGATTCCACCGCGTCGTCCAGCGCGACGGCGAAAGCCGCGTCCCCCACGAACGGGGCCGCGACCCCGGCCGCCGCGGCCGCCGGCAGCATCGTGCTGGAGTCGAAGGGGTACATCATCCCCGAGCAGCAAATCCTCGTCAGCCCGCAGGTCAGCGGCCGCGTGATCGAGATCAACTTCGAGGCGGGGCAGGCGATCACCCAGGGGGAGATCCTCGCGGTTCTCGACAGCACGGAGTATCGGGCCGATCTCGAACGCTCGATCGCCCAGGTCGCCGCCGCGCAGGAACGGCTCGACGAATCGCAGCGCGGCAACCGGCCCGACGAAATCCGACAGGCGCAGGCCGATCTCGCGGAAGCCAAGACGCAACTCGATCAGGCCCGCCGGACCTTCGAACGTCGCAAGGAGCTCTTCGAGCAGAAGATCACCACGCCGCAGGATCTGGAAGACGCCGAAAGCGAATTCCACCGGCTGCAACAGCGGGTCGAGAAGTTGGCGGCGACGGCGCAATTGATGATCGACGGGCCGCGCGTCGAACGGGAACGGATCGCGGAGGCGGAGCTCAAGGCGGCGGCGGCGGAGTTGACCCGCGCGCAATGGCGGCTCGACAACACGATCATCAAGGCGCCGATCACCGGGACGATCCTGAAGAAGAACGCCGAACTGGGGAACCTGGTGAACCCGGTCGCGTTCAACGGCTCGTTCAGTCTGTGCGACATCGCGGACTTGTCGAAGCTCGAAGTCGAGCTCGACATTCAGGAGCGGGACATCTCGAAGGTGCGGGTGCTGCAGAAATGCCGGGTCCGCGCCGAGGCCTTTCCGGACCGGTTCTACGAGGGGTACGTTTCGCGGCTTATGCCCGTGGCGAACCGCGCGAAGGCGGTGATTCCGGTGCGGGTTCGGCTCACCGTCCCACCGCAGGAGCAAGGGCAGTACCTGAAGCCCGAGATGGGGGCGACCGTCACGTTCTACGCCGAGACGGTCGAACCGCCAGTTCGTCGCGGTGATCGCGTCCCCGAGCCGTCACCGACTCCACCGGTTCCGGCGACCGCGGAGACTTCCGGGGTGGCCCCGGAAGAAACCCCCGCCGAATCCGTGATATCCGACGTGACATCCCAGCAGGCGACCCCATAACTCACCGCTGGTGATCATCCCGCCGCGGCGGACAACCCCTCCAGTTCCTCCCAACGCTGGTAAGCCTTCGCCAGGCGGGCATGCAGTTCTTCCATTTGCCGGGTCACCTCCGCGATGGCGGCCCCGTCTTGTCGAAAGAACCCCGGATCGGCCATGCGTTCGTTGAGCGTCTGCTGTTCGGCCTCCCACGCTTCGATCTGCTTCGGCAGTTGTTCGAGCTCGCGCTGCTCCTTGAAGTTGAGGCCGCGCGGTTTGACGGGCGTCCCTCGGGATGACGGGCTTTTGGTCGCCGCGGGCTTGGCAGACTCCGGGCTCGTGACGACGATGTCCGCCGCGCGGGCCCGCTGGGCCAACCAATCGTCGTAGCCGCCCGCATACTCCTGAACGACGCCGTCCCCTTCAAAGACAAGGGTCTGCGTGACGACGTTGTTCAGGAACGCCCGGTCGTGACTGACCAAAAGGACCGTCCCCGGATAATCGACCAGCAGGCACTCCAACAGATCGAGCGTCTCCACGTCGAGGTCGTTGGTCGGTTCGTCGAGAATCAAGAGATTCGACGGCCTGGCGAAGAGCCGCGCGAGGAGCAGCCGATTGCGCTCGCCGCCCGACAGGTACCGCACCAGCGTCTTCGACCGTTCCGGAGTAAACAGGAAGTCCTCCAGATAGCCGATGATGTGGCGGCTCTTGCCGTTGATCAACAGCCGATCCTGTCCGTGGGCGACGTTCTCGATCACGGTCTCTTCGTCATCCAGTTGCGCCCGCAATTGATCGAAGTAGGCGAGTTGCAGATTGGTCCCCTGGCGGACCGTGCCGCTGCTGGGGGGGAGTTCGCCCAGCAGCGTGCGCAGCAGCGTCGTCTTGCCGCAGCCGTTGGGGCCGATAATCCCGACCTTGTCGCCCCGGAAAATGAGCGTCGACAGGTCGCGGAGAATCGGGCGATCGCCCACGGCGTAGCTCAGCCGTTCGGTCTGGAGCACCACCCCGCCCGAGCGTTCCGCGTCGCGATGAAGCTCGACCTGAACT
>CAYRVS010000088.1:0-20674 GCA_964427725.1 uncultured Planctomycetaceae bacterium
GTGTTGGGGCTGACGCTCGGTTGCCTGATCTTCGTGTTGTTGCCGCCGCTGTTTGGACTGTCGTGGTCGGAGGCGACGGTGGTGGGGACCACGATCGGCATCGTCGTGGGGATGGGCTCGGTCACGGGGGCCTTTCTGCCGTTGGGGGTCGAACGACTCGGTTGGGATCCCGCCGTGATGAGCAATCCCCTGATCGCGTCGATCAGCGACATGCTGGCCACGGCGACGTATTTCATGGTGGCGATCGGCCTGCTCGAGTACTGGCTGTAGCGGACGTGATCGAGGAGCGGGCGGACTTCGGTCACCTTGCTCCTTGATGACGTCCGTCTGAACTCCGACTCGTCGTCTGAGCTTACCGGACCGAATGGCTGGGGTGCGGACGGAGAGCGTGGGAAAATCCAAGCATTGGGGTGAATCATGGACCGCGAGCCCTGCGTCGCGCGAATCAGACCGGAGTGTCGCGGGAATGATGCGATCGGGAGACGACGTCCATGACGAGTTTCAGTCATTTTGATCCGAGCGGTGCCGCGCGGATGGTCGATGTCGCCGCGAAAGCGGTGACGTTGCGGCTGGCGCGGGCGGAATCGTTCGTCACGATGCAGCCGAGCACCGCGACGCTCGTTCAGGAGCACCGCGTCGCAAAGGGGGATGTCCTTGCGATCGCGCGGCTCGCGGGGATCATGGGGGCCAAACGGACCGGCGAGCTGATTCCGTTGTGCCATCCGCTGGGGCTCGACGGCGTCGAACTCGACCTGACATTCACCGACGAGGTCACGCTCCGCATTGAAGCGACGGTGCGGGTGCACGGCCGGACGGGAGTCGAGATGGAAGCGATGACGGCGGTCACCCTCGCGGGGTTGACGGTCTACGACATGTGCAAAAGCGTCGACCGCGCGATGACGTTGGGCCCCACGCGGTTGCTCGAAAAATCGGGGGGGAAAAGCGGAACGTATCTCGCGTCGGACGTGGCCGCGAATCCGTGAGGGGAGCCCCGTCACACATTCCGCGTGTGCCACCGGCTTCGCCAATAGGTTCTCCATTGTGATCCGCAACCCGCCATGGACCTGCGGATTCTGTGGCGTAGGAATGTTGGTCGTCACAAAGATCGGCCTTCCCCGGAGATCGCGACGCCGCAGGGTTTTCCGCTTGATCCTTGGGATTTCCTTCGGATTTCGTGCTTCGAATTTCGGATTTCCCGCAACGGCCTTGTCGCCTGCCCCATCGACTCGACACGTCGGTGCGGCTGTCCCGCATGGCGGCTCCTCGGTTAGGCTGTGTCCTTCGCCAGGCCTGAGGAACGCCATCGCCCATGACTTCCGGCTCCCCCACCAGTCACCCGCCGAAGACCGTCGTCTGCTTCGGCGAAGCCCTCATGCGGCTCGACGCGCCGGGCTTCGAACGGTTCGTGCAGGCGAGCCACTTCGCGGCGTCTTACACCGGCGGCGAACCGAACGTCGCGATCGCGTTGGCGACGTGGGGCCTGCCGAGCCGCATCGTCTCGAAAGTCCCGGCGCACGAGTTGGGGCAGGCGTGCCTCAATCATTATCGCCGCTACGGGGTCGACACGCGGTACATCGCCCGCGGCGGGGAACGGCTGGGGATCTTCTTTGTCGAAAACGGCCGTTCGCAGCGGGGGCCGCGCGTCATTTACGACCGGCTCGGCAGCAGTTTCCGCGCTGCGGAGCCGGCCGATTTCGATTGGTCCGCGATTCTCGCCGACGCCGGGTGGTTTCATTTCTCGGGGACCGCCCCCGCGTTGGGGCCGGGGGTCCGGGCGATCCTGACCGCCGCCTTGGAGGCCTGCCGGGCGCGGGCGATTCCCGTCAGTTTCGACAGCAGTTACCGCAGCGCGCTGTGGAGTCTGGAGGAAGCGGGCGAAGTCTTTCGGGAGCTGCTCCCGCGGGTCGATGTGTTTTTCGGCAGCGCGCAGGACGCCCGGCAGTTCTTCGGGGTGATGTCCAGCGGAGAGCAGAACCAGCGGGAGCTCGCCGCCCGATATGACTTGCGCGCCGTCGTCTACACCGACCGCACAGTCGGCGAGACGGGGATTCATCGGTACGGCGGCACCGTCTTGTGTGATGACACGCTGGTCACCAGCCCGACGTTCGAGATCGACGTGGTCGATCGGATCGGCACGGGAGACGCCTTGGCGGCGGGGGTCATCCGAGGTCTGATGCTTGGTCAGTCGCCCGAGGAATTCACGGCGTTCGCGATGGCCGCGGCGGTCCTGAAGCACAGCATTCCCGGGGATTTGGCGCTGCTGGCGCGCGAGGAGATCGAGCTTTTCGCCGCGGGAGGCTCGCTGGCGAAGGTCCGGAGGTAGGTGAGAGCGAGTAGGGAGTCGCGAATAGTGAATAGCCAGAAGCTTCAGGCCACGCGCCCGACTCAATTCTGGCTATTCACTATTCCCGACTCGCTATTCGCCATTCCCCCATCCGAACCCGCGGGTGTTCGGGGTTGTCCCCACGCGGCCCGTATGTCAACGTAAATGTCGTTCCAACCCTCTCGCGAGTTTCGCCCTTGCCCGAACCTATTCGTGACGAATTGCAGGTCCAGCACCGGACGGCGGTCTTGGTGTCGGTTCCCGAGCGCGCAAACACCCTCCCCAAGGAGCGGGTTCTCGACGAATTGAAGGGGCTCGTCAAAACCGCCGGGGTGACGGTCGTCGGCGAGTTGGTCCAGTTGCGGGGGAGGCCCCACCCCGGCACGTGTCTGGGGAAGGGGAAGCTCGAGGAGCTGGTCGAACTGGCGCACGCGACCGGGGCCGAGTTGATCATCTTCGACAACAATCTCAGTCCGTCGCAGGGCCGGCATCTCGAACAGGCGACGCAACGGATCATCGTCGACCGCAGCGAGCTGATTCTCGACATCTTCGCGACCCATGCGCGGACCTATGAAGCGAAGCTGCAGGTCGAGCTCGCGCAACTGCAGTACACCCGTACTCGCTTGAAGCGGATGTGGACTCACTTGGAGCGGATCGAGGGGGGGATCGGCGCCAGTCGGGGGCCCGGAGAAAAGCAGATCGAACTCGACCGCCGGATGATCGACACCCGCATTTCCGAGCTGAAACAGCGGATCGGCGAGATCGAAGTCCGCCGGGAGCGGATGGTCCGGCAGCGCGAACAGCATGCCCTCGTGTCGCTGGTCGGTTACACCAACGCGGGGAAAAGCACGCTGATGAACGCGCTGACCAAGGCGGACGTCTATGTCGCCGATCAGCTCTTCGCGACCTTGGACACGCGGACCCGCGCCTGGACGATCGCCGGCTGGGGGGATGTCCTGTTGAGCGATACCGTCGGCTTCGTTCGCAATTTGCCCCACTCGCTGGTGGCGTCATTCAAGTCGACCTTGGAGGAGGCGCGGCAGGCCGATCTGCTGCTGCATGTGGTTGACGCCAGTCATCCCGAGGCCGAGCAGCAGGTGGCGACGGTCGAGGCGGTGCTGGAGGAAATCGGCGTCGAGGTCCGCGACTTCATCCTCGTCCTGAACAAGGCGGACCTGGTCGAAGACCGCGAAGTGATCGACATGCTGCGCGCGAAATACGCCACGTCGATCACCATCAGCGCGAAAACCGGCCGCGGGCTCGAGCAGCTTGGTCAACTCGTCGCCGAACGGCTGGGGGACGGTTTCATCGAGCTGCGGATCGAGACGTCGGTCGGGAACGGCCGCCTCTTCGCCTGGCTCGCCGAGCACGCGGAAATCCTGCAGCGCGATTATCAGGACGATCGCGTGATCCTCGAGGCCCGGTTGCCGCGTAAGCTCGCATGGAAGGTCCGGGGCGACGACGTGACAGTCACTCCCCTGAACGGTGGGTTGCTGCCGAGCGCCTCGATCGACGCGACGTGACGCCTCATCGCGGGTGGCCTAGGTTGACCGGAGGTCTACCTGGGCGGCGCAGCCGCAAGATTCCTTTGCTGGACCCGTAGAGACATGGCGGCATCGACTCGATGAGTCTTGTCGCTTTCGCGACCCCGGTAGCCTGAAGACAGGCAACCGGGGCCACCCGCGACGTGATCCCCCGATGAGCGGC
The DNA here is from genome assembly GCA_964427725.1 of uncultured Planctomycetaceae bacterium. GTDB lineage: Bacteria > Planctomycetota > Planctomycetia > Planctomycetales > Planctomycetaceae > DSVQ01. The sequence continues at coordinate 4,031 of CAYRVS010000088.1, forward strand.
GCGGGGCCGATGGCTGATCACGACGTCATTCCCCCCGTTGGTTTCCCGGTGGTCGCGGGGTAGGATACGGACGGTTACCGTTCTTCCGCCCGTTGCGCGCGGCGCTAAGGTTGCGCCCGTCGACCGCGGACCAGTTGAGATTCATCGTTCGCCATGGCCAAACAGACGATCGCCGATGTCGATGTGCGTGGGAAAGCGGTTTTGATGCGGGTCGACTTCAATGTCCCGCTGGATGATCAGCTTCACATCACCGACGACCGCCGGATCACCGAAGCGCTCCCCTCGATCAAGTCGGTCCTCGATCGGGGCGGCCGCGTGATTCTGATGAGTCACTTGGGCCGGCCGGAGGGGAAGGATCCCGCCGCCGACGCGAAATACAGCCTGAAGCCGGTCGTGTCGCGGCTGCAGGAACTGGTGTCGGGCAAGGTCCATTTCGCGGCGGATACAGTCGGCGCGGACGCGAAGGCGAAGGTCGCCGCGCTGCAAACGGGTGAAGTCCTGATTCTCGAAAACGTCCGGTTCAACAAGGGGGAGAAGAAGGGGGATCCCGACTACGCCGCCGTCCTCGCGGGGTTCGGCGACGTCTACTGCAACGACGCGTTCGGCACCTGCCACCGAACGGAAGGGTCGATGGTCGCCGTCCCGAACGCGATGCCCGGCAAGCCGAAGGTCTGCGGCTTCCTGGTCGAGAAGGAAATCCGCTTCCTGTCGGACGCGATTTCGAACCCGGGCCGACCGTTCGTGGCGATCGTCGGCGGGGCGAAGGTCTCCGACAAGATCAACGTGATCCAGAACCTGCTCAACATCTGCGACAAGGTGTTGATCGGGGGGGCGATGGCCTACACCTTCTCGTTGGCGCAAGGGGGGCAAGTGGGTAAGAGCCGAGTGGAGCGTGACAAGGTTGACCTCGCCAAGGAACTCCTCGCCACGGGTGGGGGGAAGCTCCATTTGCCGCTGGATACCCATTGCGGCGACGACTTCAAGGCGACCTGTAACAAGGTGGTCGTGAAGGCCGGCCAGATTCCGGACACGTACGAAGGCTTCGACATCGGCCCCGAAACGGTGAAGGCCTACGCCGAGATCATCAAGTCGGCGAAAACGGTGGTATGGAACGGCCCGATGGGGGTCTTCGAGATGCCGCCGTTCGACGCCGGGACCCGCGCGGTCGCCGAAGCGATCGTGGCGTCGCAGTCGGTGAGCATCATCGGCGGCGGGGATTCGGCGGCGGCGATCCAGGAATTCGGCCTCGCCGACAAGGTGACCCACGTGAGCACCGGCGGCGGCGCGAGCCTCGAAATGCTGGAAGGCAAGAAGTTCGCGGCGGTCGAGTTGTTGGATGACAAGTGATGCCGGACCGATATTCGGAAGGGACCATTCGATGCGGCAACGCGATCGCTCCCTTCCGATTACCGTTTTGGAGGATGGCATGAATCACGGGACGGCGCGTCAGGTTTTTGATGCGTTGCCATGGGCTGAAAAGTATGCCAAGAAGCATCAATTCATCGACCCGGAGATCAGCGAGGCATACTTATTCCCGACCGACCCGCCGGAACCTCGGATCCGACTCGTCTACGTCAACAAAGATCTCCCCGAACGTGCCGACAATGTCCGCGAGCCCTATCAATTCGAGGTCGATGCCGACGGTCCAGATGCCCACAGTGTCGAGATCATCGACTTGACGCCTCGTCAATGGAGCGAAGTTGTATCAGGAAGAATCTCCCTGCCGGAAGGGTGGGACATGAAAACAAAGCGTAAACTGCCGTGAACAAGCCGTAACAACTTTGGTGGATTCAGGCCAAATCCGACTTGTTGGTGATGAAACTGCTGATACTGCACGCGGAGCGGTCCGAGGTGGATTGGTGTCATGCACTGCATTGTTTGCAGATGAGAACCGAGAAAATCTCCCAAGCCTACGCTTGGCGCGGAAATCACCCCCCCAGGATAACACATGCGGGCTTTTATGACTCTCTGAGGAATCTGACGTCATCACAGCCCAAGCAAGCGTCAAGAATCGTGAAAATATTGGGGTATGATACCGAAGAACAATTCGATGCGTTTCTGCGGAAAGCCTTGCCACACGTCAAAGCCATCGAACAACTGGCCCCCGCCTTGGCTGGGGACGGAATCAACACTGAGTACCCGTGGCCCGCCAAAAATCCAACCTGCGCACCAGCTCAGTATACGTTCAGGCAAACGCATGATTTACAACGCGGCGTCGTACGGCAACTGCTCAAGGTGATTGATCGAGCAGTCACCATGTTCGATCAGTATGCATGAATCCCGATGAATCTAAGGGCATCGACGTTCGCCGGACATCGCAACAAGTCCCCACCATCACGCGCAGGTCCATCACGTTCGTATGCGTCGGGCCGGTCCGCAGCAAGCCGCCCGTGGCCTCGAAAAACGGATAGGCGTTGTTGATCGCCAGGTACGAACCGGGAGTGATCCCCAGATCGTCTCCCCGCGCTTGGACCGCCGCATCGAACCAGGCCCCCGCGGCGTCGGTCGGGCCGTCTTCGCCGTCCGTTCCGCCCGACAGCAGCGCGCCTGCGATTGGTGATTCGTGCCAAAGTCTGTCGGCGGCGGCCAGGATCAATTCCTGATTCCGACCACCGCGACGTGGTTGATCGGTCGGGACCAGATGGACGACCGGCTCCCCGCCACTGATCACGCACCAGCCGAGACCCGGGCATGGCTGGTGTTGACGGGCCAGAAATTCCTCGGCCAAGGCGAGCCCGACATCCCGCGCGATCCCCCGTTCGTTCGTCGATTCCCGCACGACCCGATACCCCCGCCGCCGTGCTTCCGCCGCCGCGGCCGAGACCGCCGTCCGGTTGTTTCCGATGATCAAGTTCCGAAAGGGGATGGTCGGCCCCGCGGTCGCTCCGTCCGACTGACCGGCCGCGGCCTCCAGCCAAAGACGGACAGCGTGCGGAATCGCCTCCGGGGCCAGCCGTGTCTGCAGGATCGTCAGCGCTCGTCGAGGATCCGGTATGGTCGCGACGGTCGGTCCGGAAGCGATGACCGGCAAGGGATCACCGACAACGTCGGAGATGATCAGCCCGACCCCGCGCCCGGCCGCCATCGCGCGGAGCAAGCCCCCCGCTTTGATGCGCGACAGGCAACTGCGCACGGCGTTGAGCGCTTCAATGTCGGCACCGGAGGCCATCAGCGCCCGCGTGACCTGCAGCTTGTCGGCGAGCGTGATCCCGTCGACCGGCGCGGGGAGCAGCGCGCTCCCGCCGCCGGAAATCAGGACGAGACAGAAATCCCGCGGCCGCAACGTCGCGACCAGCCGCAACATCTCGGTGGTCGCCGCAACACCTTCCGCGGTCGGCTCGTTGACTCCCGGCGGCCGACCGGGATGCAGTCGTAACCGTGCGAGCGGTCGCACGCAGTCGGCCGGGACGTTCAGCAGCCCTTCCAGCCGATCGAACCAGCGACTCCCCCGCAGCGCGGCTTCCAGTCCCGCCGCCATCCCCGCGCCGGCTTTGCCCCCGCCGACCACCACGATCCGCGCGTCGGACGCCAGGGAATAGTCCTCGTTGCCGATCCAGAGTCCCTGGTCGTGAACCGTGATCGTCTGCCGGACCAGCCGCGCGGAATCCACCGCCGCGACGCCGTCTTGCCAGATCGCGCGGGCGTCGGCGGCCCAGTTCGTGCGAGGGTCGTGTTGGGAGAAGTCTGAGTTCACGGGCATGATCCGCGCAGTGTCGCAAGGGACGGGGCGATTCGCCAGACGAGACCGGAGACCGACCCTGCCGACTCGGAAACACTCCAGCGACCACAACTCGGGCTTCAGCCGATCGAAACCATGAACTAAACTTCGCTATCCCCCGCGCTGCCGACCCTTCATCGAGAGGCCGCATCCTCATGTCGCCCATTCAGTTGCGTTCGTTCCTGCCGCTCGTGGGTTGCCTCGTCCTCGCGGTCGTGGCGTGTGGCTGTCTGGAAGAGTTTCCGGACAATTATCCGATCGATCTCCCCACGTCGCCCGCTCGGCTGTCGTTGGCTCAAGCCGCGAAACCGGCAGCGAAGCCGCAACCGAAACCCGCCGCCGAAAAAGTCCCGGTCGGCCCCGTCCTCGAAGAGCCGACTCCGGATGGTCACAACTGGCTGTCGCGCGCGGAACTGGAGGAAGGCTGGATTCGGTTGTTCGACGGCCACACCTTGTTCGGCTGGACCCCCAACAGCGGCACGGCCTGGTCGGTCGTGGATGGCGTCATCGTCGGGGCCGACGGTCCCGTGAAAGGGCTCCTCGTCACCACCACCCGCTGGGCTGATTACGAGCTGCGGGTCGACTTCCGTGTCGCCATACGCGGCAACAGCGGCGTCTTTCTGCGGACCCCCAAGACCCCCAAAGACCCCGTCACCGACTGCTACGAACTCAACGTCTGCGACGACCATCCGCAGTTCAAATCCGGCAGCCTCGTCGGCCGGATGCAGCCGAGCGGCCCCGTCCTCGCCAATGGGGATTGGCATAGTTACCACATCATCGTCAAAGGGACCGAAGTCATCGTGGCGCTCGATGGGCAGGTCCTCACCATGTACAACGACGCCACCGACAAACCGCTGACCTCCGGCTACATCGGGCTGCAAATGAACGGCGGCAAGGCCGAGTTCCGGAACATTTACCTCAAGCCGCTGTCCACCACTCCGCTCTTCGACGGCATGACCTTGAACGGCTGGCGGACCGTCCCCGGCTCGATCGGGACCTTCACCGTGGAATCGGGCACCATCCGCGTCCGCGGGGCCGAGGGACGCGGCTTCCTGGAAACCGAGCGGACCGCCGGCAATTTCGTCCTGCAATTCGAGGCCCTCTCGAACGGCGACGCCCTCAACAGCGGCGTCTTCTTCCGCGCGATGACCGGGTCGGTCGAGCATCCGTCGGATGGCTACGAGTTTCAGATTCAAAACGGCATCAAGGGGGGAAACCGCAACGCCCCCGCCGACTTCGGCACCGGCGCGATCTTCCGCCGCGCTCCCGCCCGTCGAGTGGTCTCGACCGACCGTCAATGGCTGACCGCGACGCTGGTCGCGGATGGCCCTCATCTGACGACATGGGTCGATGGTGTGCAGGTGGTCGATTGGACCGACGATCGCCCCCCGCACGAGAATCCCCGTCAAGGCCTGCGAACCGCCCCGGGCCACTTCAGCCTGCAAGCCCACGACCCGACCACGAATCTCCAATTCCGCGCGCTGCGCCTCGCCGATTTGCCGTGATCCCCGCGGCGTGCGAGATCATGTCCAATCATGCCGCGGGCCAGCAGGCGGCGAAGATCGCGCCGGCGATGGCGGCGTAAGCGATCGTTTCGATCACGTGACCGACGATGCGGCAGCGAAACCAGATCGCGTGGCTGACCAAACCGCTTAAGTGGGTCATGAACGCGGCCGTGCTCACGAACCGCAGTACGTCGAGAAACGGCGCGCCGGGCTCGAGTCCCAATCGCGCGAGGTACGCCAAGAGCGCGCTGGTGACGAGGAAATAGACCATGGTCAGCCCGAGGTTCCGGCCCATCGTCATGCCGGGGAAGATCGTGACGACGCCGATCGGACCCTGCTCGACTTTGCGTTGATACTCCTCCCCTTGCATCTCTTTCGGGTCGTTGGTCCCCGGCAACATATAACTGCCGGGAGCGATGTTGATCCGTCGCATGGCCTCCAGGACGGCGTCTTCCCCATCGAGTTTTCGCCAATCCTGCTTGTGAAGCTGGAGGACCATCCACGAGAGGAAGCTGGCGAAGAAGAGGGCGACACCGGTGAGCAGAATCGGCAGCCAGAGGGGAATGATCAACATGGGATGCGGCCTTAAAGCCCGAGGCTTGAGGGGGCGCGGGTCCGACATGGCCCGTACCGGTGGGGACAGTGAACCACTCCTGACGAATGGTCGCAATGACGGCTGACTGCCGATGAACCGATTTTCATCATCAGACCACACCACGACTCGATGCCGCCGCGAATCGATGTTTCATGCCGCGGTTCGGAACGCCGCCAACCCAAAGAGGGTCTGCGATGTTGGTTCCGGTGATCGTTGGGATGTATGGACGGGAAGTGGGCGGCCAAGCTCGCGAGTGGAACGCCTTGGAGTTGGGTCCGGTGATCCGCGGAATTTCCAGTCGACCAACCGATCGATTGCTCGTCCGAGACGAGGTGGTGACTGGGGAGGTGGATGATCAGCCGACAACTCAATCGATCCGGGCGACAATCGATCATCGCCATTGAGAGTGGATGATACCGGCTCGGCAAGACCCGGAAGCGGTTTCGCGATCACGGGTCCAAGGTCGAACCGGACGAAAGATACCGGTTGCACGTCGCGCCGGGGGAGGCTCAGCCTTACCTGGAGTCATCGGGACCGTCCCCGGGATTCCAGTGGAAGATCACCGTAGTGGATGGCGATTCACGTCAATTCGATTGGGAAGCCCGGCGAGATAAACGCGACTCTAGGGGGTGTGGTCGGAGCTCATTGGGAGAAAACGTCGGGAAAGCGGGTCGCATCCGACGTCGAGAGCGCTACAACGAGCCGAGTGGTGCCGTCGGAGGTATCAAGCCGGAGCCCTTGCCCCTCCGAGGTGATGAGCGATGGTCGCGCTGAGCTCGATCAGTGACAGGGGGTTGCGGAGTCCTTGACAAGGCCGGCGCGATCGGATGGCGCACGTTGAAGGATTTCGCGGCATGGTCGTCTCGGCCAGCCTTGCGGCGTGCGGCGGATTCGGGTGTATTGGGGATCGCACGGACGCCCGGGGTGCAGGCTCGCCCCGGGCGGTGCCGTTTTTTGAGGCTCCGAACGACCCGCCGGGAATCGCCGCCATGCACGGGATGGAAGAGTTCAAGTCGTCGCCCGCGGATTCGACCGCGCAGGGCCCTTGGTGGCGACTGCTCACCCGGTATCACTGGTTCGTGCTGGTGGTCGCGGCGCTCGGCTGGCTGTTCGATTGCCTCGATCAGCAACTCTTCATCCTCGCCCGGCCGGCGGCGATGGCCGAACTGGTCCCCGGCGCGGCGGGCGCGACGCAGGAGCAGATCGATAAGGACCGCAAATTCTACGGTGACATCAGCACGTCGATCTTCATTGCCGGATGGGCGTGCGGCGGGCTGGTGTTCGGGATGCTGGGAGACCGCATCGGCCGCGCGAAAACGATGATGATCACCATTCTGATGTACTCGGCCTTCACGGGGTTGAGTTCGTTTTCGCAGGGCCCGTGGGACTTCGCGTTCTATCGGTTTCTGACGGGGCTGGGGGTCGGAGGCGAATTCGCCGTCGGGGTGGCGCTGGTCGCCGAAGTGATGCCGGGAGCCGCGCGGCCCTACACGCTGGGTTTGCTGCAGGCGCTGTCGGCGATCGGGAACATCAGCGCCGCCTTCATCAATCTGGGGTTGGGCCTCGCCGAGGAAGAGGGGTTGCCGTGGAGCCCGTGGCGGATCATGTTCCTGATCGGGGCGCTCCCCGCGCTGCTCGCCTTGGTGATTCGGCGGAACCTGAAAGAACCCGAGCAATGGCAACAGGCGTCGCATACCGGCGCGGTCGGCAAGCAAATGGGGTCGTATGGCGAGCTCCTGACGACGCCCCATCTCCTTAGGCACGCGCTCTTGGGGTTGGTGCTGGGCTGTTCGGGGGTGATCGGCTTGTGGTCGGTCGGTTTCTACACTCCGGACCTGATCCGGTCGGTGCAGACCCCGGTCGTGACGCGGGAAGTGTTCGCGGAGTTGCAGACCGAAAAGCCTGACGCCAACTTCGACGCGATTCGAGCCGTCATGGCGAAGGCCCCGGACGCGCCGACCCTGAGTGAAGCCGACGCCGAGGTCAAAAAACTCGCCGAAGGACGGATCAAGGGGCGACTGACCCATTGGCAGAGTTACACCTCGCTGATGATCAACTGCGGGGCGTTCCTGGGGATGTTCGGCTTCGGGGCATTGTCGCAGCGGATCGGTCGCAAACCCGCGTTCGCGATGGCGTTCGTCGCGGCCTTCATCAGCACGTTTCTCGTGTTTTGGCAACTGAAGGAGTTGTGGCAGATTTTCGTGCTGGTGCCGATCATGGGGTTCTGCCAGCTCTCGCTGTTCGCCGGGTACGCGATCTATTTCCCGGAGTTGTTCCCGACGCGATTGCGATCGACGGGGACCAGCTTCTGCTACAACGTGGGGCGGTTCATCGCCGCGTTGGGGCCGCTGGTGAAGGTGCTCCTCGACCAGATGTACGAGGGGCCGAACGCAAACCGGTACACGGGGATGACGATGTGCTCGGTCTTCCTCTTGGGGCTGCTGGTCCTGCCGTTCCTCCCGGAAACCAAGGGCAAACCGCTCCCGGAGTGAGCGGCGCTGGACGGTCGTGCAGCGGACCGGTCGTCAGACGCGTCACCGAGCTACCTCGAGAGCGTCTGGTGGCGGCCCGTAGGTGAGTGAAATCTCAGGCTTCGGTTCGCGAGGGGGCGAGCGGACCTTATACTACGGGTCGCGCGGTCGAACCGTTTCCTTGGCGGAAGTGTCTGTCCGCCGGGAAACACGCCGGTCGGCGGGGCCGCGGCGCGACAGCAGGGATCGACGGCGGGAAATTGGTCTGACATGCCACCGGGACAAGTCCAAGATTTGAACGTGCGGGACACCGTCCCGCTGATCGCCCCGCGGTCGCTGAAGCTCGAGGAGGAGCTGGGCGACACCGCGCTACGGACCGTCATCGAGACGCGGGAAACGGTCAAGCGGATCCTCGCCGGCGACGACGACCGGATGATCGTCGTGGTCGGGCCGTGCTCGATTCACGATCACACCGCCGCCCTGGAATACGCTCGACGGCTGCGGGCCCTCGCCGAAGAAGTCCGCAGCCGGCTGTTCGTGGTGATGCGGGTCTACTTCGAGAAGCCGCGGACCACCGTCGGTTGGAAGGGGCTGATCAACGACCCCCATCTGAACGATACGTTCGACATCTCGACCGGGCTGCGGATCGCCCGACGGATGCTCCTCGAAGTCGTATCGATGGAGTTGCCGACCGCGACCGAGCTTCTCGAACCGATCACGCCGCAGTACATCGCCGATTTGATCGGGATCGCGGCGATCGGGGCGCGGACGACCGAATCGCCCACGCATCGGCAGATGGCGAGCGGGCTGTCGATGCCCGTCGGCTTCAAGAACGGGACCGACGGCAGCCTGCAGGTCGCCATCGACGCGATGCACGCCGCCCGGCATCCCCACAGTTTCCTGGGGATCGACAACGACGGGAAAACATGCATCGTGATCACCAAGGGGAACCCGTGGGGCTTCCTGGTGGTCCGCGGGGGCCGGACCGGGCCGAACTTCGATGCCGCGAGTCTCGCCGAGGCGGCGGCGCTGTTGACCAAGTCGAAGCTGTCGCCGCGGCTGATGGTCGATTGCAGCCATGCGAACTCGAACAAGGACTACACCAAGCAATCGATCGCCTGGCACGACTGCATCTCCCAGCGGGTCGCGGGGAACCGCAACATCATCGGGCTGATGCTGGAGAGCAATCTCTTCCCCGGCAGCCAGCCGTTGCCCACGGATCTCACGCAATTGAAGTATGGCGTGTCGATCACAGACGGCTGCATCGGCTGGGAGGAGACGGAGGTCTTGCTGCGCGACGCCCATGCCAGGTTGGGGGGGTGAGCGCCCATCGCGAGTGTCGGAAGCGCGCATGATTCTGCTGGTCGACAACTACGACAGCTTCGTCCACAACCTCGCGCGGTATGTCCGTGAGTTGGGGTTGCCGACCGAAGTCGTCCGAAACGACCGATTAACCTGCAACCAGATCGCCGAGCAAGCTCCGGCGGCGATCATCATCTCGCCGGGGCCCTGCACGCCGAACGAGGCGGGGATCTCGCTGGAACTGATTCGGCGGTTCCATGGGCGGATTCCGATTCTGGGGGTCTGTCTCGGTCATCAGGCGATCGCGGCGGCGCTCGGGGGGCGGGTGATCCGGGCCCCCGAACCGGTGCACGGCCGGGCGTCGTGGGTCAGGCATCAATCGACGGCGTTGTTCGCGGGGATCTCGAATCCGTTTCTCGCGGGACGCTATCACTCGTTGATCGCCGAGCGGGAGTCGCTGCCGCTACAGCTGGACGTGACGGCCGAAACCACCGACGGACTGCCGATGGCGCTCGAGTGGGCCGAGCGAAAGCTTTACGGCGTGCAGTTTCATCCGGAGTCGGTCCTGACGCAGTTCGGGCATCGCTTGCTGGCGAATTTTCTCCGGCTGGCGGGGCTGGACCCACTCGATGTGCCGCGACGGGAACATCAGCCCATCTCGGCCGCGCCGGTGATCCAGACGATTCCGATCAGCCCTGTGGCGTGGCCGGCGCCGATCCACCAAGCCGAGGGAGAGCCGTTCCAAGAGCGGCGCGGCGTCAGCCCGCCGTGCGAGGAACCGCAGACGATGTGTGCAAGGAATCCGTAACGGCCTAAAGAGTCCGGCACCGTGGGCAGAGGCCGACGCACGCGGAGATGAACTCCGCCGGCTGATGGGGATTCATTCATCCCAAGGGGCGTTTCCTCCCACGCAGGGGATACTCGCATCGCACGGCCGGCTGACGCCGCGCCGCTCCTTGGGACGATGGATTGTCTTCGGAGTCCGCGGTGCGGGTGTTGTCGCGGCTTCGCCGATCCCATCACTCCTCGCCGCTCGGAGTTGCTTCATGTGCTCTCGTAGGCTCATGCTTCTCGGGCTGTGGGGCTCTCTGGGAGCGGCCGCGGCGGCGAAGCCGAACGTCGTCATCGTGATGACCGACGATCAGGGGCTGGGGGATTTCTCGTTCATGGGGAACCCGGTCCTCAAGACGCCCGCGCTCGATGCCTTCGCCAGGGAGTCGGTCCGGTTGACCGATTTTCAGGTCTCACCCAGGTGCAGCCCCACGCGCGGGCAACTGATGACCGGCCTTGCCGCGTTACGGAACGGGGCGACCTCGGTGACGGCAGGCCGCACCTTTCTGCGCCCCGGCCTCGCCACGCTTCCGCAACTGTTCGCGCAGGCGGGATATCGGACGGGGCTCCTCGGCAAGCGGCATCTCAGCGATTCGGATCCTCATCGGCCGATCGACAAGGGGGTGGTCTCTCTCGACAGAGCCGCATCTTGAACCGCACTGGCGAAGCCAGTGGCACACCACGGTCGTGCTCAAACGCGGCATGAGCACGCCGCAGCGGGCGAGGGCGTCACGTGTGTATCGTGCACGCGTGGGACTTACGCCCCAAGTTGACGACGCAACTCGGCGACTTCCTCTTGCAGATCGGCGAGGGCTTCGCGGAGCTCGCGGATTTCCGTCTTCAATTCCGTGATCGCCGGTTCCCAGGCGCGGGATCCACTCGATGGCTCGGTGGCGGGGCGGGCCGCTCGTTCGTGAGCAACGCTCTCCGGCACGGCCACGGGTTCGTCACGCAGGGCGGTCAGAGGTTCATGGTTCTCACCGGGCGGGTACAGGTTGTGGTCGACCTCGATCCCCCGGCGTTCCAGCGGCCCGTTCGAGCGGACCAACCCTTGTTCCATCAAGGTCTGCAACTCGGCGCGCAAGTCTTCCTGCGAATCGATCGGCACCATCCGGCCGGCGCGGGTCCGCAGTTCGCCCGGCTGCTGTCGGCCGCGGAGCAGCAGTTCAGTCATGATCGCCAACTGGCGTTCGTTGAGCGGGGTTTTATGCCGCATGTAATGCCGATACCGCTCAGTCCGCCCGGACTCGGTATGCAGCACGCCGACGAACCCCATCTCGCGGAGCTCTTCGAGCGTCTGCAGGACGGCGTCTTCGTCGTAGTTGGTGACGGGATCGCGGTTGCTTTTCTGATTGCAGCCCGCGACAGTCGCCTTCACGGTCAACGGGTACTGCTCGGGGGTCGTGAAGGCCTTTTCCAGCAGCGTCCCCAAGACGCGACGCTGCTTCCGCGAGAGCTGCTTGAGGGGGATCTGCTCGGAGGTCGAATCCGTCGGCATGCCGCGCTCCGTCCCGTGCCGTGTCGCTAAAGGTCGATCCGTTGGGTGTGGTCCCGGGCCGTTTTGGTGATGGGCCGGCACATTCCGCGCGGGATGGTAACGGATGTCCGGCGACCCGCCAATCGATGCGCCGATTGCCGCCGGGTCGACCGATGACTACAGTAGGAGAGACAAATCCGGCCCGGTGGGATTGTCGTGCCTCGGGACACCCACCGAACAGAGTGATCTTCTCCTGGTTCTGGTCCCCCACGAATGTCGGGACGTGTGTCGTGGATCGTCAGCGGCGTGATCCACGCGATGGCGTTATGGGCTATCGCGGCGGCGGATTGGGCATGGCTGCGCCCAGACTTTGCGGTCCGTGCCGGTCTTGCCGCCCAGAGCGTCTCTCAAGCGGCCCGGCCCCGCGTGCTGGAAGCTCGGATCGATACGCGGGTGGAACCGGCGGAGACGCCGCAACTCGAGGTCGAGCCGCCCGCATTTCCCGACGAATCGCTGCTGTCGAATCGTCCCTCGGAACCGCTGGTGGAGGGTGAACGGTACATCGCCCGGCCCCCCATCGACGCCTTGCATCGCCGTCGCACCGAACGGGCCGCCGTCGCCGTAAATACTCCGAACGGCCCCCCGATGCCGCGCGATCGGCGCGAGACGGTGCCCGAATCGGATGGGCGGCGACTCGATCCGTTGTGGACGGCGGTTCCGGAAGCCGAGAGTCCGGATCGTCGCGAGGTCATTCCCCGTCCCACACCGATGCAGCGTGTCCCCGCCATGACGGTCGCCGTCGTCGATCCGGGGATGGCGGATCAGGCGGCGGTGGGGAGCAACCGCCCTCAAGGGGCGATGGTCGATCGCCTGCCGACCCCTCTGCCGGCCAATCCGGAACCGATCTACCCCGAAGAACTCCGTCGGCGGCGGATCGGTGGCCGCGTGATTCTTGCCGTCACGATCGCCGAGGATGGGCGGGTCTCGTCCGTGGAGGTGGCGATCACTTCGGGTCAGACGCTGCTCGATCAATCGGCGGTCGCGACAGTGCGGCAGTGGCGGTTCCAACCCGCGCGCCGCAACGGGGTCGCGGTCCCCTTCTCGGTCCGCCTGCCGATCAACTTCACGATCCGCGGGTGAGGCATGGTCGAAGGTTGAGGGTCGAAGGTTGAGGGTCGCAAAGGCCATCGACGAGCCTGTCATCGGCTGGTCTTCGACCTGCGGCGGTTTCTCGACCATAACGCGTAGCCATCGCGTCCGCTTGATGACTCTGTCACCGCGGAGATCTCCCGGCAAGCCGGTAAGTCGCGGCAAGTCGTAGTCCCGGAATTGGGATTGGACCGTCGTTCATCTCCCTTTATGATAGGGGTTTGACCGGCGGGCCAACCGGCTCGCCGGCGAGCGTTTCGCGGGCTTTTGGGCCGAGGTCCGCACTTGGCAATCGGTCTCGAGCTGACGCCGTGGCCATGCCGCGCTTTGCAGATGGGTGACCATTCCCAACGATTCCAAGGATGGAAGCGTGATTCCGGCTTATCCGTTATTCAGTCACGCCGCCGAACCGCTGCGGATCGTCGAGATCGTGACAGTCGCGCAATCGGCGGAGCAGTTTCTTTCCGGCCGGCTGCGGTTCCTGAAAAGCTGTGGCTACGACGTCACGGTCATCACTTCCCCAGGGGTCGAACTCGATCGTACGGTGGCGATGACCGGGGTTCGGGCGATTCCCGTCGAGATGCCGCGGGAAATTGCGCCGTGGGGCGACCTCAAGGCGATCGCCAACTTGGCGCGCGTGTTGTGGAAGCTGCGGCCGCATGTCGTCAACGCCGGGACCCCCAAGGCCGGGTTGTTGGGCCTGATCGCGGCCCGGTTGGTGCGGATCCCCTGCCGCGTCTACACGCTCCATGGACTCCGGCTCGAAACGGTCTCCGGTTGGAAACGGCGGCTCCTGAACTTCACCGAACGGCTGGCGGTTTCGTGTTGCCATGCCGTGATTCCGGTCAGCCCGAGTCTCGGGGACAAGTTCGTCTCGCTGGGGCTGGCCCGGCGGAAGAAGGTGTGGAAGCGGGTCAATTCAAGCCATGGAGTCGATTCGCTGCGTTACGCCCCCAACCCGCACAGCGCGCGCGTCGTGAAGCTCCGGCAGGAGTATCGCCTGCGCGACGACGATCTGGTGATCGGGTTCGTCGGCAGGTTGACGCGTGATAAGGGGATCGCGGAATTGGCCGAGGCGTTTCAGCGGATCATGCCGCTGGTGCCGCAGGCGAAGCTGCTGCTCGTGGGGGGCTTCGAGAGCGGCGACCCCGTTTCCCCCGAGATTCGGCGGTTCTTGGAGACCCACCCGCGGGTGATTCTCGTCGGCGTCGTCCCCGATGCAGCCCCGTATTACAACCTGATGTCGATCCTCGCCTTTCCGTCGTATCGCGAAGGGTTGCCGAACGCCCCGATGGAGGCGGCGGCGACCGAAGTCCCCACCGTGGGAGCGATGGCGACGGGGACCATCGATGCCATCGTCGACGGTGTCACGGGATGGCTGGTGCCGATCGCCGATGTCGAGGCCCTGACGAAGCGGTTGTTGGAATACCTGCAAGACCCCGCGTTGCGCCGCCGCCATGGTGTCGCCGCGCGGGAGCGGGCGGTGCAGGAGTACTGCCCCGCGAAAATTCATGAGCAGTACGAGCGGATGTACCGCGAGATCCTGATCCGTCGCCGAGTCCTGCCGCAGGACGCGCTGTTGACGTTGACGCCGCCTGAGATGGACGTGCTGACGCTGCCCCAAGAGCCGCCGGAATCGCAGGCGAAAGCGGCGTGAACGCGGTCGCCGTCTTGGGCAGTCGCGTGGCGATTCGGTACACTCTTCGCGTGACGCGCTCGAGTGGAATCGACCATGACCCAGGAATCCGTTTCGACCGATGGCGCCGCGGCGCGGTGTCCCATTTGTGAACGGCGGTTCGTGATGACGGCGGAGACCCGTCTCGATCATCCGTTTTGCAGTGCGCGCTGCCGGCAGGTGGACCTCGTCCGCTGGCTGGATGGGCGGTACGCGATCGTCGATGAACTGCCGCTCGATCCGGAATTTCTGGTCGAAGAGTCGCCCCGCAATGATCTGTGACCGTCGCGGGCGATCTCGGATGGAGCCGTATGCCGCGGGACTTGCCCCCTGAGATCACGGATGCGTTGATCCGCCAATTGCCCACGCGCAGGTGGTACGCCGACAAGACGCGCGCGATCACGCGATTGCGGCTGCGCGAATCTGTTTCGCTCAGCGACGCGGAGGCGATCACGCGCGAACTCTGGTGGCTGGAGGTCGACAACGACGCCGGACATCGTTCGACGTATCTGCTGCCGATCGCAATCCAGCCCGAGTTCGCCGCGCCGACCGACGTGATCGCCCGTTGGCCGATAGAGCCCGGCCATGATTGTCGCTGGTTGACGGAGTCCTCCGCCGATCCCGCGGTCTGGCGGCAAGTGGTGGCGTGGATCGATCGGGCGGACACCGTTCCCACGTCGCGGGGACGTGTCATCGGTCGACGGGCACGACACCTCATGGGCGTCGATTCCTCGGCGCCGCCGATTCGCGTGCAAAACCGTCAGCAAAGCCATTCCTCGGCGATCGTGGGTGATCGGGGCCTACTGAAGCTGTTTCGTCGGCTCGAAACCGGGACGCATCCCGAGTGGGAGATCGGAGCGTTTCTGGCGGGACTGTCGACGCCGGTCCCCGTGCCGAGTTGGTACGGGGCGTTGGAGTATCAGGCCGATTCGGGTGAGACTCAATGTTTGGCGGTGCTGCAGGAGTACATCCCCAACGAGGGGGATGCCTGGAGCCTAACGCTGACCGAACTGGGGCGGTATCTCGCCGAGGAGTCGACACGTTCCGCGGTCGATGCCTCGGGAACCGCCTGCACCCCCACCGAACTGTTGCGGCGGGCTCGCTCCGAGGATTCATCGGCGGCGGAGACCCTGGGGCCGTTTGGCGAATTGGTGACCCGACTGGGGAGCCAAACCGGGGTGCTCCATCGGGCGTTGGGAGCGACCACCGACGATCCCGCGTTTCGACCAGCGATCATGACCAACGAGGCTTGCGAACGGTGGCGCCACAGCCTGGTCGCCACGACGGAACAGGCTCTCGATCGTCTGGCGGCCTCCACCTCACGACTCCCCGCGGCGCATCAAGCCTTGGCCCGACGGGTCCTCTCCCGGCAGGCGAGCTTTCGGGCCTCCTTCGAACACTGGGAGCCTGCACGGCTGCGGGCACCGGTGCTGCGGATTCATGGGGACTACCATCTGGGCCAAGTCTTATGGACCGGCCACGACTTCGTGATCCTCGATTTCGAGGGGGAACCCGACCGTTC
Organism: uncultured Planctomycetaceae bacterium; assembly: GCA_964427725.1. Lineage (GTDB taxonomy): Bacteria > Planctomycetota > Planctomycetia > Planctomycetales > Planctomycetaceae > DSVQ01. Next base: position 20,276 of record CAYRVS010000088.1, read on the forward strand.
GCTTGAGGAACGGCGCGAGCGCCGCACGCCGCTCAAGGACGTCGCGGGGATGTTGCGGTCGTTCCACTACGCCGCCCATGCCGACCTGATGGGCTTGATTCCCGGCGTCGAGTCGACGACCGACGCCACGGTGCCGGCGGATCGGCGGCGTCGGCTCGACCGGTGGTATGCCGCCGCCGCGACGCTGTTTCTGCGCGGCTACCTGACGTCCATCGAAGACGCCCCATGGCTACCGGATGACACCGAACTGGCTTGGCTGCTCGAGCTCTCGCTGCGGGAAAAGCTGCTATACGAGCTGCGGTATGAACTCAACCATCGGCCCGATTGGGCAGTGATTCCACTCGCGGGGATGGCGGAAGTTCTCGGACTTGTCGATTGATGGTCGCTCGCGGCGGGTAG
>CAYRVS010000089.1:0-20535 GCA_964427725.1 uncultured Planctomycetaceae bacterium
CGATCGGGCTCATCTGGCGGATCCTCTACCCGATCATCCTGATCAGCTTCGGGTATGTCTTCGTCCAAGTCGCCCGGCGGAAGTTCCCTTGGCGGATCGCGATCCCCTTCGCGATCAACCTCGTCGCGAACCTGAGCTTCACGCCGATTCAGTTCGGCTGGCGGAACCTCGACCTCGCGGCGCTCGACATCCTGATCGTGTGGGGGACCATCATTTGGATGATGATCGCCGCGTGGAAGTTCGCCAAGTGGGTCGCCGTCGCGCAGGTTCCCTATTTCGTGTGGGTCTCGATCGCGACGGTGCTGCAACTGACGATCACAGTATGGAACCGCCCCTAAGGCTCCGCGCAAGCCCGAACAGAGACGTCCGCTTGGGGAGGTGGTCGGGGTGATCTCTCGGCGAGTCCGTTGACCACAAACAGTCGCGGAAGGCAAACAAGAATTCCGTGATTCGACCGGCAGCAATCGGATCCGCCCGTGACTTCACCATCCCATGCCGCCGACGAAATCGCCAGCCCGAGCTTACGGGCAGGATATCTGCCTGGTGTCCGCCGCCACGACACCGCGGGGCGGTACCCGGTGATGGGGCGGAGACGCGGCGTCGGCGAGCTCGCGGCCTGCCGCAATCAGGAGGTCTCGTGCTGTCCAATCCCCTCGTACAGCTTTCCGCCTACGATTACGAGCGCCGACTGAAGGCCTGCGGGTCATGGGGAAAACTCGCGCGGGCCGTCACCGGCGTGACGAGAAGTGGCATCCGCCGGGGAAACGCGGCGACACTCGGGACCGCGACGACCCCGCCATGAGTCCCCAAGTCCGCCACCGCATCCGTCGTCCTTCACTCCAGCGACTCGTTCCGCCGCGTGAAGCAGTCTACGGCAAACCGCGGGCGGTCTGTAGACCGAGTTTTCGGTTGTTCGTCGCCAGGAGCGGGGGGACGTCAGTCCCCCCGGTGATGAAGGCCGCGGATTGAGTGACACACGCTTCTCGCACCATGAATCCTCGATGGTACTCTGCTCCTTGATCGGGCGATGCGCATCACCGGGGGGACTGACGTCCCCTCGCTCTTGAGTGGCGCCTAGGACTGCCACAGCTTGCATCGTTCGAGAGGGCGCGCGAGCATCCTCCGGGTTGATCTTCGCGGTGGCGGGAGTGTGCCAATGAGTCTCTGGGCGGTTGGTCTTGGGCTGGTCCTGGCGGCGACGCCGGTCGACGGCAATCGGCTCGCTTACCTCGACGGGCATGACATTTACTATCCCCACGCGAAGTTCCCCAAGCTGATCACGCCGCAGTGGGTGGGCGACGCGGGGGTCGAGGCGGTTGTCGTGCTCGCGATCGACGACATGCGCGACACCGCCAGGTACGAAGCCTATCTGCGGCCGATTCTGCAGCGGCTGAAGGCGATCGACGGGCGGGCCCCCGTCAGCATCATGACGTGCGCGGTCCAACCCGATGACCCGCAGCTTCAGACCTGGCTCCAGGAAGGCCTCAGCCTCGAGGTCCACACGTTCGACCATCCCTGTCCGCTGCTGCAAGGGCCGTTCACGCAGGCGAAGGGAACGTACGACAAGTGTGTCGACCTCATGTTCTCGATCCCGAACAACACGCCGGTGGCGTACCGCATGCCGTGCTGTGATTCGCTGAACACGAACAGTCCGCGGTTCTATCGCGAGATTTTCCACCAGACGACGCCGAACGGAAAGTTCCTGCAGATCAGCTCGTCGGTTTTTCAGGTCTACACGGCGGACGATCCCGGGATTCCACGGGAGTTGCTGTTCGACTCGGACGGCAAGGAGCGCTTCCGCAAGTATTTCCCCAAAGGCCTGAAGCGCGGCGACGTGACGCATGATCGCTTCGTGAATTACGTCGAGAACTACCCCTATCCCTACATCATCGCGAACCGGTGTTGGGAGTTCCCCTGCATGACGCCGAGCGATTGGGAGGCGAACTTTCTCCATCAGCCGAACAACCCGCGGACGATCGAGGATCTGAAGGCGGCGCTCGACATCACGGTCCTCAAGCAGGGGGTGCTCAACCTCGTCTTCCATCCCCACGGCTGGATCCAGGCCGAGCAGGTCAACGAACTGATCGACCATGCGGTGGCGAAGCATGGGGGGAAGGTGAAGTTTCTGACGTTCAGGGAGGCGCTCGATCGGTTGAATGAGCGGTTGTTTGCGGGGAGTACGCTGCATGAACTCAATGATCATGGTCCGCAAGTCACGCTGCGGGATCTCAATCTGGATGGCTATCTCGATCTTCACATCGACCAACGATCCGTGGTGAAATCCTCGCGGTGGGATCCCGCGAGTCGTCGTTGGCTTCCACTTGAAGAACAGCCGAGCGGCGCCGCGTGGCAAGAGAACCGTGACTCCGGTGTGCCGGCTCAGATCGAAATCGCCGTGAGCACTTCCGACAATGGGGCCTCCAGGTTCGAGACCCTTTCCCTGCAGCGTGATCTGGACGGGGATGGGATGCCGGAGTTACTCCGACTCGTCCTCGGGTTACGGATGTCCCCCGACAATTCCGGAATCGGACGTGATTTTCAGATCCATCGTCGATCGGAAAACCGATGGGAGAAGCTCCAAACTCCGCTTCCTCCCGGATGGGATTTGTCCGAGGTCACACCGCAACGTTTTGCTGATGCGGCGCGCTTCGTCGACATCGACGCCGATGGTGGGCTCGACTTCGTCTATTCCGATCACCATCAATATGGTGTCTGGTTGTTCGAGTCGCTCGAGACAGGCTGGTCGACCAAAATCCTCTCCGGCCGGCGAGGCGATCGACCCCCCGAGCAGGAACTCCCCCCCATCATTCGGGAAGACGGCACCGACAACGGGTTCTTCGTCCGCGATCGCGCGCTCCACTGGATGAACGAGGACACGGCCCACCTGCCGAATCTCATCGTCAGTTGGGATTTCGATAAGCTGCTCGGCGACCGGATGCCCGCCGCGAAGACGCCCAACGCGGCGATCGAGTCGATGCGGGTCCGACCGGGCTGCGCCGTCGAGCTGATGGCTCATGAACCGCTGGTCATGGACCCCGTCGCATTTCAATGGGGGCCCGACGGCAAGCTCTGGGTCGCCGAGATGGCCGACTATCCCCAAGGGATGAACGGTAAGGGGCAGCCCGGCGGGCGGATTCGGTTCCTGGAAGACACGAATGCCGACGGCGTCCCCGACACGTCGACATTGTTCCTCGACGGCGTTCCCTTTCCGAGCGGCGTCCATCCCTGGAAAAACGGTGTGTTGATCTCGGCCGCCCCGGACGTTTTCTTCGCCGCCGACACCAACGGCGACGGCCGGGCCGATGTCCGCGAAGTCCTTTACACCGGGTTCGCGGAAGGGAATCAGCAGCACCGCGTGAACGGCTTCACATGGGGGTTGGATGGTTGGCTCTACCTAGGCAACGGGGATTCCGGGGGCGAGATCACGTCGCGGAAGACCGGGGAACGGGTCAGTCTTCGCGGTCGTGATCTCAAGATCCAGCCCGAGACCGGCGCGATGGTCGCCATCAGCGGGCAGACCCAGTTCGGCCGGGCGCGCGACGATTTCGATCATTGGTTCGGCAACAACAACAGCCGGCCGCTATGGCATTACGTCCATGACGAACGCTACCTCGCCCGCAATCCGTATCTCCCGCTGACGAACGTCCTCGACGACGTCTCCGAGCAACCGGGCAACGCCCCGGTCTTTCCGGCGAGCAAAACGCTTACCCGGTTCAACGACTTCCACACGGCGAACCGCTTCACGTCGGCGTGCGGATCGATCGTGACGGGGGAGTGGTCGAAGGTTGATGGTGGAGGGTTGAGGGTCAGGGCACACCCGCCATCCGCCTCTTTACCTTCAACCTTCGACCATCAACCCTCAACCCTCTCCTTCACCAGCGAACCGGTCCACAACCTCGTCCATTGCGAGGAGCTGTCGCGGGAAGGGTTGCGGTTCCACAGTCGGCGGCTCGAAGACGAACAGCAATCGGAGTTCCTCGCGTCGACCGACAACTGGTTCCGACCGACGCAGTTGCGAGTCGGTCCCGATGGCGCCTTGTGGATCGCCGATATGTATCGGTTGGTGATCGAACATCCGCAGTGGATTCCGCAGGAATGGCTGGAACGGCTCGATGTGCGGGCGGGGGAAGACAAGGGGCGGTTGTGGCGCGTGGCGCCGAACGGGACCCCGATCCGTGCGGTCCCGAACCTGCAGGCGATGTCGCTGAGTGAACTGGTCGCGGCGCTTGACACGCCGAATCGCTGGCAACGCGACATGGCGCAGCAACTCCTCGTCGAGCGTGATCGGGAGGCCATGGTCACCGTCGCCGAGATGGGCGCCGCCATCACGTCCCTTGAAGAACTGGCCGGGTCATCCGTGCATCCCGAGGTCCGCGTGCAGGCGTTGTGGACCTTGCGGACGTTGAACCAATCGCGGGCGGAGCCGTTGGTCGCCGCGCTGAAGGATCCCCATCCCGGGGTGCGGTCGAACGCGATCCGCTTGCTCGAACCCTTCGCGAAGACCAATCCCAAACTCGTGCGGGCCTTGTACGACATCTCGCACGATCCCGACCCGTGGGTCCAAGGGCAGTTGCTCGCGACCGCGGGGGAGCTCACCGGCGAAGACGCGCGGCGGATCCTCGTCGATCTCTTGATCCCCACCGACGATGTGGATTTACGAACGCTGGGACTCAGCTCGCTGACGGCGGAGCATCTCCCGCCCGTCCTGTTGTTTACGGCGTTGATGAATCCCGAACTGGAGGAGAGTGGGCATCCGTTGCTGGAGCCGCTGGTTCGCCAGACGGTGGCGATGGAGGAGGTCGCGTCGCTGTTCACTCTCGGGCAACTGCTGCTCTCGGACCCACCCGCGTCGACCAACGCTTGGCGGTGGGGGTTGGTCCGCGTCTGGGTCGACAGTGTCCGTCGGCGCGACGAACCCTGGCCGACCTGGCAGGCCCGGGTCACGCAAGCGAATCCCGAGTTGGGCAGACTGTGGACGACATGGCTCGCCGGGCTCCCCGCGATCATCAACGATCCCGTCGTCGAGCCCGAGCGCCGCGCGGAAGCCTTGCGGTTGTATGGTCTCACCACGCCGAATGCGGCTTGGGACGCCGCTTGGCTCAAACCATCACAACCGTTGCTGGTGCAGCGGGCGGCGGTCGAGCTCGCGGGGAGCCTGGGTTCCTCGGCCCCGGCGAAAGCGATCGTGATCGGCTGGCGGAAACTCTCTCCCGCCTTGCGTGACGCCGCTCGGCAGCATCTGTTGGGTCGACCGGCGATCGCGCAGGCGTTACTACGCGAAGTCGAACTGACGCAGCTCACGCCGGCCGACATCGATCCGCAGACCGCGCAGTTCCTGCGGACGCATCGCGACGCCGAGGTGCGGCGGCAGGCGGGGGACGCGCTCCCTGATGCGGACGATTCGCAGCGGGCCGCGCTGGTCGCCGAGACCTTGCGGACCATGCCCGAAACCGGGGACGCCACGTTGGGCCGCGAGCTCTTCGCGATGCGCTGCGCGCAGTGTCATAAGCTCGATGGGCTGGGGCATGCGGTCGGGCCCGATCTGGCGGCCCTCACCGACAAAAGCGTCACCGCGCTGGTGACCGCCGTCCTCGATCCGAACCGCGCGGTCGAGGCGAAGTTTTTGCAGTACGGGGCCGAAACGATAAGCGGGCAGGTCCATACGGGGTTGCTTACCGCCGAATCGGCGACGAGCCTGACGCTCCTCGCCGCCGAAGCCAAAGCGGCGACGTTGTTGCGTTCGGAACTCGAGGACTTGTGGAGCGTCAACAAGTCGTTGATGCCGGAAGGGCTGGAGAAGGAGCTCTCGCCGGTCGACCTCGCGAATCTGGTCACCTTCATCCGGGGACATGTCCCCTTGCCCACGCGGAAGGTCTTTGCGGGAAACGAACCGCGACGGGTGACCGTCGATGCCGACGGCAGTCTTTTCATTGATCCGGCGACCGCCGAGATCTATGGACCGACGATCGTGCTGGAGGAACCGCACGGCAATCTTGGTTGGTGGAGCAGCGCCGACGATTTCGCGCAGTGGACGGTCGATGTTCCCACGTCGGGCCGCTACCGCGTGGAACTGGAGTACGCGTGCCATCCCGACGCGGCGGGGCATCGCTTCATCCTGCAGAGCCGCGACGGGCGGGTGAGTTACGAGGTCGAACCGACCGCCGATTGGGAGACCTACGCCACCAAGCCGATCGGCGAGCTCGACCTGTCGGCGGGGCTTCAACCTCTCGTCGCAAAACCGGCCGAGCGTCCGCTACCGGCGCTGTTGGACCTCAAGTCGGTCCGGTTGGTCCCCGTCGATTGATCGTTGAGCCGCGAGCCGCAGGCGAGCGCTCCGACCTCCGGGGTCGAAGACGTGCCGTTGTCCCTCACGCCTGCGGTTCGGTCATGCTCCACGGGTCGAGGGCCTTGGTCAGTTGATCCTCTGGGAGGATCTGTTGTTCGCGACAGAGTTCGCGGATTGTTTTCCCCGTCTTGAAGGCTTCCTTCGCGAGGGCGGCGGCTTTTTCGTAGCCGATGTACGGGTTCAGGCTGGTGACCATCGCGAGGCTTTGTTCGACCGAGGCCTCGCACGCCGCCGCGTTGGCTTCCATATCGCCCGCGCAGAGGTCGACGAACGCCGTCGTCCCTTGGGCGAGGAGCGCCACGCTTTCGAGGGTCGCGTCCCCCATGATCGGCATCATGATGTTGAGCTGGAACTGGCCGCCGGTCGCGCCGCTGAAGGCGACCGTCTGATCGTTGCCGACCACCCGCGCGCAGACCTGCATCAGGCTCTCGCACATCACGGGATTCACCTTGCCGGGCATGATCGAGCTGCCGGGTTGCCGGTCGGGGAGCATCACCTCATAGAACCCGCAGCGGGGACCACTCCCCAGCCAACGAATGTTGTTGGCGACGTTGAACAGCGTCACCGCGATGGCCCGCAGTTGGCCATGGCATTCGACAAGCCCGTCGCGCTGGGCGTTCGCCTCGAAATGGTTGACCGCTTCGTAGAACCCGAGCCCCGTGTCGGCGGCGAGGGCGGCACAGACTCGCTTGGCGAATTCGGGATGGGTATTGATCCCCGTCCCGACCGCGGTCCCCCCCACGGGGAGTTCCAACACGGGCTTGAGCGCCTTGTGGGCGCGATCGACCGACAGCTCGAGTTGCCGCGCGAACCCGCCGAACTCCTGCCCCAACCGTAACGGCGTGGCGTCGGCGAGATGGGTCCGCCCGATCTTGATCAGCTTGTCCCACCGCGTCGCCTTGTCGTGCAGGACGTCGGCGAATTTCTGGAGCGCCGGGATCAACCGTTGATGAATCGCCACCGCGACGGCGACGTGAATCGCGGTGGGGAAGGTGTCGTTGGTGCTTTGCCCCATATTGACATGGTCGTTGGGGTGGACCGGTTTGGACTGCTGAAAGCGATCGCCGCCGGTGAGTTCGATCGCGCGGTTCGAGATCACCTCGTTGACGTTCATGTTGCTGGAGGTTCCCGAGCCCGTCTGGAAGACGTCGATCGGGAACTCGGCGTCGAACCGGCCGGCGGCGACTTCGCGGGCGGCGCTCAAGAGCGCCTCGACCTGCTGGTCGTCGAGCTTGTTTTTGCCGGTCTTGGTCAGCTTGCCGAGATCACGATTGGCGACGCCGGCGGCCCATTTGACGAGTCCCATCGCGTGGATCAGCGGGGGGGACAGCGTCCAGCCGGAGACGGGGAAGTTCTCGACGGCCCGCTGCGTCTGCGCCCCGTAATAGGCGTTGGCGGGAACCTGGACATCACCCATCGAGTCGTGTTCGGTCCGAAAAGGGGTCATGCGTGCGATTCGATTCGAGTCTTGGAAGCGAGCAAGTTCGACGACGGGCCGTCACGCGGGCCGAGGCTTCGCGCGACGCGCCGTCGTCACTTCCGCAGTATTCGCGGTCGGACGCATGATCGCAAGGGGGCCGGAGCAGCCGAGACGCCGGTGTTCCCGTGGACAGCGACCGGCGTTGATCCCATGTTTGGCCATGCTACCCTACCCTCGGCAACACACGGCGGCTGCCCATCGGCAACAGTTGACGGATGCGTTCATGAGTGCTCCGGCGGATCCCGATCTGGTGAAGGTCACGGAAATTTTTCTGGTTCCCAGCAGCTTCCTGGTGGCGGCGTTGGGGACGGCGGACACCAACCCGCACCGCGCGATGGTCTCGCTCATCGGGCTGGTCATCAGCGGTTTGTGGTGGGTGTCCAGCCGCGAGGCGTTCGGGGAACGGCAGTCCGACAAGCCTTCGGTGGGCCCCCCCCACTCTCAGCGGGTCCGCATCATGACCGGACTCCCCGCGATCTTCGTTGTCTGCTGGTCCCTGTCGATCGTGGTTCATCTGTGGCTGTGGAACCGGCCGTTGGGGACTTGAGGTTCCAACCACGGCGTCTCTTCCGGCCAAAGGAACCGACTCCACCATGAGCATCCGGCGGATCGTTCCGAACATCGTCAGCCCGCAACCCGAGCTCTGCCGCGACTTCTACGCCGGTTTTCTGGGGTTGCGCGTGGCGATGGACCTGGGGTGGATCGTGACGTACGTCTCACCGGACAACCCAACCGCGCAGGTCAGCGTGTTGCGCGGCGAATCGCCAACCGTGACCGATCGGTCCGTCTCCTTGAGCATCGAGGTCTCCGACGTCGATGCGTTCTATCGCGAGGCGGTCGCCCGAGATTACCCCATCGTTCATCCGCTGACCGACGAGCCGTGGGGCGTGCGCCGGCTCCATGTCACCGATCCGAATGGACTGGTCGTGAACGTGATGAGCCATCGATCGGAGGGGAAAATGGAACCGCCACATGCCGCTTGATGCGCTGACCCGGGCCCACCGGAGCCGTACGATGGATTTTGTCGACGAGGCCGTCGCGTGGCGTGCGGCACAACTTCGACGAGATTGGCTCGCACCACGACGAGATCAGCCCAAGAGGATTCCATGGCATTGATGAAGGATGGTCTGTGGGTGTTCATGCTGGTTGCCGCCGGATGGTGTTCTTCAGGCGATGCCGCGGCCGCCGAGCCGGTGCGGGTGACGCTGCACAACTTCGTGCGGGCCGAGTCGGACACCTACTTCGCGAAGATGATCGGGGATGGCGGATTCGCGAAATTCGCCCATGAGCGAGAGCTGGCCCCGCTCGACCGGCAGACGGTCATCCGGATGAATCGCGATACGCTCTACTCCTACGCGGTTCTCGATCTCGCCGCCGCGCCAGCGACCGTCGTGCTGCCGGACGCCGGGCCGCGGTACATGGCGATTCAGGTCATCAACCAGGACCATTACACGCTCGACGTCCTGTACCAACCGGGACCACATCGGTTCGATCTGGCGACGGTCGGGACACGGTATGTGATGTTGCTGGTGCGGACGTTGGTCAACCCGAACGACCCGGCCGATGTCCGGGCGGTCCATGCGCTCCAGGATGGACTGAGAATCGAGCAGGCGGACGGCGGCAAGGTCGAGTTCCCGAATTGGGACCAGGCCTCGTTGAAGGCGATCCGTGACGCCTTGAACGCCGTGGTCGCCGCGAACGGGGGGCTCGATTCGCCCAAGATGTTCGGCCGCCGCGACGCCGTCGATCCGATCGATCATTTATTCGGCACGGCGGCGGGCTGGGGCGGGAACCCGCGCGAGACGGCCCTCTACGTCGGGGTCAATCCGCCGGAAAACGACGGCCAAACGGCGTACACCTTGACGCTGCGCGACGTCCCGGTGGACGGCTTCTGGTCGATCAGCGTCTACAACCAAGCCGGCTTCTTCGATCCGGACCCGAAGTTCCCCCATAGTTACAACAGTCTGACGGCCAAGAAGAACAACGACGGGTCGGTGACGATCCGCTTCGGCGGGGATCGTACCGCGACAAATTTCCTGCCCATCACGCCGGGCTGGAACTACTTGGTTCGCATGTACCGACCGCGCAAGGAAGTTCTTGACGGCACTTGGAAGCTCCCCGAGGCGCGACTCGTGAAATAGCGCCCGCGGATCATGCGACAGCCGGCGGCGGTCGGGGAAACACTCTCGGTTCGACTTTGGTCATTCCAAGCGGGATGGGTTCAGGCGGTCTGCGGGAGCATCACGAGCCTGCATGCCGCCGGGTTCGAAGGGCTACGGGCCTTGAATCGGCCGAGTTGGGACGGTCCGATGGCCGCCATCCCGCCAGAGACGCGCGGTCTTCGGCGGATGGACGGACGAATTCTCGGAGACCCTCCGCCCACGGTTCAGGCCGTTGGTCTGCGCCGCGATCCGGCCTTCCGAGCGGCCTTCGGTCTGTCGGCTGTCGCGGCACGCCGACCAAGGGTTGTGGGTCGCGCGGTCACCACGCGTTTGTAGCGCCGCTGGTCAACGTGGCGGTTGCCGCGGATTCCGGCGGAGCAGGTCGTCGACCATTTCGTTCCGCGCGGCACGATTTCGCTCGGGTGGGACGATATCGTCACACCACCTTCCGGGAGGCGGGTGCATGGGAAGAGGTGGCCGCGCGACGCCGAACGTTCGACGCGCTCGGACACGGCCTGGCGGCGAGGGAACCAAGGGTGGTGACGGTCATGACGAGCACCGTCGGGCGGCGCAACCCCTACAGCCGTCATACCCACAAACAGACCACGCGGGGCCCCCAAACGGCATGTTTTTCCGAAAGGGCCCAGATCACGCCATCCGAAAACATGGGCTAGTGATATGCAGGCTCTGCCTGGGAGACTCGCGGAGTCCGCCGGACAAGGGGTTCGGCCGGGCGAGTTCGCAGTCACCTCACGTTCCCACCCGCTTTGGATGACGAGGAGATCTGGAAATGAAGTTCGCTTGGATCACCGCCGCGCTGGTGTGTTTCGCCGGCCTGAACAGCGCCGACGCCGGCCTGTTCTCGAAGAAGAACGATGGCTGCGGTTGCGCTCCCGCCCCGAGCTGCTGCGCTCCCGCCCCGACCTGTGCCGCCCCGGCCCCGAGCTGCGCTGCTCCGGCGGCCCCGACCTGTGCCGCTCCCGCGGCGTGTGCCCCGGCCGCCGCTCCCAGCTGCTGCGCTCCCGCCGCCGCTCCGAGCTGCTGCGCTCCCGCCCCGACCTGCTGCGACCCCTGCGATCCTTGCTGCGGCAAGAAGAAGCACAAGCGGGTCTCGCTGCGTGACTGGATGGGCAAGTTCAAGAAGAACAAGTGCTGCGCTCCCGTGAGCAGCTGCGGTCACGCCGCCCCGAGCTGCGCCGCCCCGGTCGCCGCCACCTGCGCCGCCCCGGCCGCCCCGAGCTGCGCCGTCCCCGCCGCGACCTGCTGCCACTAAGCCCGGCAGACGGAACCCCGCCGCCCGGCACCGGCTCTGACGAATCACGTCAGCGGGTGATGGATGCGGGAACGTGAGACGAAGCCCGGGAGAGTGGGTCTCCCCTCTCCCGGGCGAGTCTCTCGCGACGATCGAACACCCACGATCGACCCCTTCGAAGAGGTGACGACTTCCCCCGGGAATCGCCACCTTTTTTCTTTTCCCGGCGACCATATCACCGTCTGCGATCCGTCACGCGAAGACCGATGCATGGACCGCCCTCGGAACCGATCGTTCACATCAGACGTCCGGCGCGTTGACGCGATGCGGCACTTTGATTGTGATGTCGGCGACGACAGGTCTCCCCTGGAGGGCCGTTCGTGAAACCGCGTCCTCTGTCTCGTGATGCGGTTCGCGCGATCGATCGACGGGCCGCCGAGGACTATGGCTTGCCGACGCTGGTCTTGATGGAGAACGCCGGGCGGAACGCCGCGGCGCTGTTGCTCGAGCAAGGTCCCGTCGGACCGATCGCCATCGTCTGCGGCAAGGGGAACAACGCGGGGGACGGCTTCGTGATGGCCCGGCATCTCGAACTCGCCGGCGCGGAGCCGATCGTCTATCTCACCGCCCCCGCCGATTGCTATGTCGGCGACGCGGCGGTGAATCTGCGGATTCTCGAACGGAGCGGGATTTCGATCCACGATCACTCGACCGCGACACCGGAGGCGTGGCGCGCCGCGCTCGCATCGGCGGATTGGATTGTCGATGCCCTGTTGGGAACCGGAGCGGTCGGCGAAGTTCGTCCGCCGCTCGCGGACCTGATCACCGTCATCAACGAGTCGGGTCGTCCGGTCTTTGCGGTTGATTTGCCGTCGGGGCTGGATGCCGATACGGGACGGCCGCAGGGGATTGCGATCCGGGCGACGCTGACGGGGACGTTCGTCGCGTGCAAGCGCGGGTTTCAGACACCCGAAGCCGCCTTGTGGACGGGACGAGTGGTCGTGCTCGACATCGGCGCGCCGCGCCGGTTGCTGATCGAAGCGGGGGCGTGGGTTGATGACCAGTCGACGTGAGTGCCGACCCGTTCTTGGATCACGGCCCGATCACAGGCGGTATCTGCCAAGGACTTCGTCAGTGCGATGTTGGATTTGTGTCCGGCGAATGAGACCACGGGCGGAGCCAGTGGCACACGTGCAAGACCATATGCCGACGATATTTGATGCGGCAGTGGGTGCCTGATCCACCCGAGATGGCGGCACCGTGTGGTATTGTGCGTCACATCGCCACCGGCATGGGGAGTGTCCGAGTGCCTACTTTTCAGGAAAGATCGTTGCTTCGGCGCGGGCTCGTCTGTGCGGGCCTGCTGTTATTCACCGGGATGGGTTTCGCCGCGGAACCGAATCTGTCGGGGGTGGTCCGGTATCAGGCCGACGCCGCGCGTCCCTGGCGTTACGGGCGGTTCTACGTCTCCAAAGACGAGGCCAAGACGCTGGGCTCGACATTGGTCGCGCTGCGGGGTCGGGAACTGAAGGGGTTGCCGGTCGTCGCGCCGCGGGTGGTCCACGTCGATCAACTCGACTATCGGTTCATCCCGGAGGTCGTCGCGCTCCGCGCGGGGGATACGATCCGCTTCACGAACGGCGACGCCACCTCGCACAACGTGCGCGATGTCGAAGGGGTCGAACCGCTGAACGTCACCCTGACGCAGGATGGAGAGTCGGTCTACCCCTTCCGCCGAGTGACGGGGATTCGCAAACCGATCCGTATCGGCTGCGCGCTCCACAGTCAGATGCAGGCGTGGGTCTATGTCTTTGACCATTCCTACGTCGCGGTCACCGCCGAAGACGGCCGGTTTGTCTTCGCGAACGTCCCTCCCGGCGAGTACGATCTCGACGTGGTCCATCCTCCCGGCGGCTTGACCTATAGCCGGAAAGTCGTGATCCCGCCGCGCGACACCGTAACACTCGACCTTCCGCTCTCCCCCGATCATCTTGCCAAGTGACCTCACCATGCGTGATCCGCTCGTGACTCGTCGCGACCTGTTGTGGTGCTCCGCCGCGACGGCGCTCCTGGCGATGTTCGCCCAGCCGCGGTTCGTCTTCCCCGCCGAGACCGCCGGCGAGGAGCTGGTCCCCTTCCTCGACATGCCGCAGGCCCGGCCGGGGAGTCTCGATTGGGAGACGCTCGACAGTTGGCTCACGCCAAGTGACCAAGTCTTCACGGTGTCGCATTACGGCGTGCCGGACGTCGCACCGGACCAGTACCGGCTCGAAATCACGGGGCTCGTCAAGACGCCGATCAGCCTCTCGCTGGACGAGTTGAAGGGGCTGCCGAAGTCCGACCAATTGATGACGCTCGAGTGCGCGGGGAACGGCTCCTCAAAAGGCTTCATGGGGGCGGTCTACAACAGCCAGTGGACCGGCACCCGGTTGTTTCCCCTGCTGGAACGCTGCGGCATTCTGGACGACGCCATCGAGGTCGCGTTCCTCGGCTACGACGAGCAGGACGAGACGCTCCGCAAAGACACGAAGCGCGAATTGACGATCAAGGTCCCCTTCGGTCGCAGCTTGTCGCTGGCCCATGTCCGTGAGTTCGATCCGTTGATCGCGTACCAGCGGAACGGCGAACCCCTGCCCAAAGACAACGGCGCCCCGGTCCGATTGATCGTCCCCGGCTGGTACGGCATCGCCAACGTGAAGTGGCTGCGACGGATCGAACTCCGATCGACGCGCTACATGGGCCGCTGGATGGCCCGCGACTATGTGACGGTGCGGGCGGAACGACGGGGGGAGGAACTGACCCACGTCGAAACCTCCGTCGGCCGGTTGAATCTCAAATCGATCATCGCCCGCATCACGCGGCAACCGACGGTCGACGGGCAAGTCCCCTGTAAGGCGTATGGCGCGGTGTGGGGTGATGGGACCGACATCGCCAAAGTGGAGGTCCAGGTCGACGGGGGCGAATGGCGACCGGCGAGTCTCGACGCCGAACCGCGGGCGAAGTACTCGTGGACCTTCTTCTCGATCGATCTGGGCCGGTTGGCCCCCGGGAAACACACCGTGGTTTCCCGGGCGATCGACGCGAAGGGCCGCATCCAACCGACGAGCGACGATGACGAGATCGCGCTCAAGAAAACCTATTGGGAAGCCTACGCCCAGTGGCCGCGCGACATCGAACTGTCGGCGTGACGAAGATGTCATGAGCGTGATTTTTTCGTAAGTGGTCGCAAGTCGCGCGGGAATCGGGTATCTTCCGCAGATTGGCCCCGCGTTACACGATCCTTCCCGGGCATGAACGACGCAGATCGGCAGACCCGCAGTCGACTGATGCGGCTCTTTGAGCGGCAGGGTCGTCAGCCGCGCCATGATCTCGGGCAGAATTTTCTCGTCGACCTCAATCTGCATGCCTTGATCGTCAAGCATGCCGGACTGTCGACCGCCGATGTCGTGCTCGAAGTCGGCACGGGGACCGGCGGGCTGACGGCAAGACTCGCCGACGCCGCCGGACGGGTCGTCTCCGTCGAATTCGACGATCATGTCTATGGTCACGCCCGCGAACTCCTCGCCGATCGATCGAACGTCACGCTGATTCAGGGCGACGCGCTGGCGAACAAAAGCACGATCGCTCCGGAGGTGCTCGCGGCAATCGAGACCGCCCTCGTCAAGGTTCGCGCGACCGAAGCGGCCGCCTTTCCTCCGCCGATCACCGGAGATGCCGCCGACGAAACCGACAATCCGTGGGTGCTCAAGCCGGCGGCGACGACGCTGAAGCTGGTCGCGAACCTGCCGTACAACATCGCGACGCCGCTGATGTCGAACCTGGTGGCGTCATCGCTGCCGTGGTCGCGAATGGTGGTCACCATCCAATACGAACTCGCGGAACGGATGCTCGCCAAGCCGGGAACCGGCGACTACGGCGCGCTCAGCGTCTGGTTGCAGTCGCAGTGTGACCTGAAGCTGATCCGCAAATTGCCTCCGGGGGTCTTTTGGCCGCCGCCGAAGGTCGACTCCGCCGTCTTGCGGATCGATCGCGTCGCCGAGCGGCAAGACCAACTCCCCGAGCGCGGCCGGTTTCATGAGTTGGTGCGCGACATCTTCACGCTGCGGCGGAAGCAGATTTTGGGCGTGCTGGTGCAGCTTCTGAACGAGCCATCGCGAACCGGCGGTTTGGCGAACGCGATTTGGACGCGCGAAACGCTCGCCGCCGTGCTCGAACGGGTCGGCGTCGCCCCCGCCAGCCGTCCCGAGCAACTCACCGTGAGCCAGTTTGTCGCGCTGAGCCACGCCTTGCTTTCCCCACCTTCGGATCCCGCGGAATCGACCCATGGATGACCGTATCGCCTATCGCGGCGTGACCTTTGACGACGTGCTGCTGGAGCCCGGCTACAGCGAGCTGGTGCCCGGCGACGTCGAGACCGGCACGATGTTGACGCGGCACATTCGGCTGAACGTGCCGATCATTTCGAGCCCGATGGACACCGTCACCGAAAGCGACATGGCGGTCGCCATGGCGCAGGAGGGGGGGATCGGGATCATTCACAAGAACATGTCGGCCGAGATGCAGGCGCTGCAGGTCGAACGGGTGAAGCGCGCCGAACACGGGGTGATCGTCGACCCGGTGACGCTGCCGCCGGATGCGACGGCCGGCGCGGCGTGGGAGATCATGGAGCAGCGGAACATCGGGGGGGTCCCCGTCGTTTCGCCCGGCGGCAAGCTGCTGGGGATTCTCACCCGCCGCGACCTGCGGTTTCTGCCGAGTCGCGAGGTGCCGATCTCCGAGGTGATGACCAAGGACAAGCTGGTGACCGCGCCGGAGACGACGACGCTGGAGACGGCGGAGCGGATGCTCCTGGAGAATAAAGTGGAGAAACTGCTCCTGGTGGACGATTCGTATCAATTGAAGGGATTGATCACGATCAAGGATATCGACAAGAACCTGCGATATCCGCGCGCCTCGAAGGATGCCCGGGGACGCCTGCGCGTGGGTGCGGCGGTGGGGGTGTTCGATTTCGAGCGGGCCGAACGGCTGATCGACAAGGGGGTTGACGTCCTGTGCGTGGACAGCGCGCACGGGCATTCGAAGAACGTGCTGGAGACGGTCGCCCAACTGAAACAGCGGTGGAACATCGACGTGATCGCCGGGAACGTGGCGACCACGGACGGGGCGCGCGATCTGATTCGGGCGGGGGCCGACGCGGTGAAGGTGGGGATCGGTCCGGGATCGATCTGCACGACGCGGATCATCGCCGGGGTGGGGGTGCCCCAGCTTTCGGCGATCGCGAACGCCGCGAAGGCGACGCAGGATACCGATGTCCCGATCATCGCCGACGGGGGGATTCGTTACAGCGGCGACATCACGAAGGCGCTGGCGGCGGGGGCCCACACGGTGATGCTGGGGGGGCTCTTGGCGGGGTTGGACGAGAGTCCCGGCGAAGTGATTCTGTTCCAGGGTCGCAGCTACAAGCGCTATCGGGGAATGGGGTCTTTGGGCGCGATGGTCAAGGGAAGCAGCGAGCGCTACCGTCAGGGAAGAATTGAAGACGGCAAGCAGCCGTCGTCGAAACTTGTGCCGGAAGGGGTCGAAGGCCGCGTCCCCCACAAGGGTTCGCTCCACAATCTGCTGTATCAGATGATCGGCGGGTTGCGGGCGGGCATGGGTTATTGCGGGGTACGCACGATCGCGGAACTGCGCACGGAAGCCAAGTTCATTCAGGTCTCACCGGCGACGGTGAGGGAGAGTCATCCCCATGACATCACGATCGTCGAAGAATCCCCGAATTACTCGGTGGAGCATGCGCCCATGGAAACGGCCTGAGCTGGCCCTCGCCACGCTGCTGAGCCTCTCTGCCGGAAGTTCCGCATGGTCGTTCGACGGTACGAATGCGGACCCCGCGGCGGGCCGCGCCACCTTGACCCCGATGGAACAACTGACCCAGGAAACCGCGCAGCAGCGGTGGGACCGCATCAAGTCGCGCTATCAACCGATGGTGACCACGCCGCTAACGGCGACGGTCGCCCCCGCTTCCGTCAAGCCGGGGGCCGCGCGGCCGTTCCCGGAAGAGACGGCCGCGACCGACCAACCCACGGTGGGAACCGCGCCGCTCCCCGATGCGGGCGAAGAACCGGCCTGGATCATCTCGAACGCGCCGGCGGAAACGTTGGAACAGCCGCTGCAAGGCCCGGCCCGGACCTCGACACCATTCCAGCCCCCCGCTCCCGTGCCGGTTCACGACGCGGGACGCTCGGCCGTCGAACCGCGCGTGGAGACGGCGGACGTCCCCGATGTCGCCGCCCCCTACGAAGCGGTCGGTCCGTTTGACGCCGCCGAAGACGTGCTGTCGATCGCCGCGCGGCAGGATCCGGGTCTGCCGCCAATGCCCACCGGTACGGCCGTCCGCCGCGCGGTCCGCAAGATGAGCGAGATTCAGCCGTTCTACGACAAGCAGGTCGACCAGGATATCCGCGAGTACGCCGACGCCCGCGCCGCCGACTACGACGTGCGATTCGGGTCGGAAGAATATCAGCCCCGGATGTTCGGCGACACGGCGGTCGCGTGGGAGCCGACGAACTTCTATCATTACCCGCTCTACTTCGAGGACGCGGTGCTGGAACGGTACGGTCATACGTATCCATTCGTGGTCCAGCCGTTCGTCTCGGTGGCGAAGTTCAGCGGCCAGTTGCTCGCGCTGCCCTACCAAATGACGCTCGACCCCGTCACCAAGCCGATGTACGCCCTTGGCTGGTACCGGCCCGGCGAATGCGCCCCGAAGTTGAAGTATCAGATCCCTTGGAACGCCCAGGCGGCGGCGGTGCAGGCGGGGGTCACCACGGGGATGATCTTCCTCATCCCGTGATCAGGCGTGACGGTCAAAATCTCGCACACTCATGCGGCCCGGGGAACAACTCCCCCGGGCCGCTTTCATGCGTCACGCATTCCTTGCTCGCCGGACGGGCGCGCCCTACGTTATGAACTCAGCTTCCGTGTCGCCGGTGGAATCGCACGCATGTCCGACAACTATGACGAGTCGGTGACCGTTTGGATTCGCGGCCTGAAGGCGGGTCAGGACGAGGCCGCCACCCGGCTCTGGGCGACCTACTTTCAGCAGCTCGTCCGCGTCGCCGGGCGAAAACTGGGGGCGGCGTCGCGGCGGGTCGTCGATGAAGAGGACATCGCGCTCACGGCGTTCAAAAGCCTGTGCGTCGGGGCGGCGGAAGGGCGGTTCGAGCGGCTCGAAACCCGCGATGACCTCTGGCAGATTCTCGTGGCCCTCGCCAGCCGCAAGGCGGTCGATCAGATTCGCCGCAACGTCAGCCAGAAGCGCGGCGGCGGGACGGTCCGCGGCGATTCGATCGTGCTGTCCGGTCGCGACGACGCGGT
The DNA here is from genome assembly GCA_964427725.1 of uncultured Planctomycetaceae bacterium. Taxonomy (GTDB): domain Bacteria; phylum Planctomycetota; class Planctomycetia; order Planctomycetales; family Planctomycetaceae; genus DSVQ01. The sequence continues at coordinate 18,618 of CAYRVS010000089.1, forward strand.
CGGCGGGTTCGAGCAGTTCATGTCGGAGGAGCCGACGCCCGAGATCGCCGCGACCCTCGAGGAAGAGTATCAGTCGCGGATGGCGCTGTTGGGGGACGACATGCTGCGCAAGCTCGCCCAGTTGCGGCTGGAGGGCTACTCGAACGAGGAGCTCGCCGAGCAAACGGGGCTGTCGCTCCGCAGCGTGGAACGCAAACTGGGGGTGATCCGCGAGATCTGGACGAGGGAAATCGATCCGGCGGGCGAGACGGTGTCGTGAATGTGCGGATCACATCCATCCAAGATGGAAGCCCAGGGAACGCGTTCCCTGGGCTTCTTGCCGTCATCATCATGCATCACGCCGCGGGCGTTTCCCCGGCGGTGTTCTTGGGCGGATGGAAGAAGAGCAGCAGCAGGATCGCCGCGACGAACGCCGCGCCGGCCGGATAGAGGAGCAGCTCGCGGTAGTTGACGACCTTCGTCTCGGGATTCGTGTACATCCCCTGCAGCGCGGGCCAGATATATCGCGCGGCGATGGGCCCCATCCCGAGCACCAGGAAGTTGAACAGCCCTTGGGCGCTTGTCCGGGCGTCTTTCGGGAAGACTTCATCGACGAGGATGTACAGCGTCGCGAAGAAGAAGGCGTAACAGATCCCGTGCAGCACGTTGACCGCCACGGCGGCGTACGGATCCGGGAAGAACGCGAAGACCGCGAAGCGGGCGGTGTGCCCCAGAATCCCGCAGATCATCGTCGTCCGCCAGCCGAGGTTCTTGAGCACGATCCCCAGGAAGGCCATCGTCCCGATTTCGGCGATCTGACCGACGCTCATCGCCGCCTGAATCCAGTTCGGCGGCACGCCCACCTTCTCCAAATAAGTGAAGGCGAAGAAGAAGAAGCCGTCGTGCACGGCGGCATCGATGAACGTGACGATAAAGAGGACGAACAGAAATGGGTGCTTGAGGTACCGCATCGCCTCGAGCCAGGCGAACTGCGTCTCGTTCCCCGTCGCGGGCTTGGGGGGCGTATGCGGCAACGTCAGGCTGAACGCCGCGAGGAGCAGCGAGGCGATCCCCGAGGTAAGAAACGCCCAGCTTTTGGCTTGATTGAGGGGCTGACCCGAGAGTCCTGTGCCGAAGGCGTTCCCCAGCCACGTCACGAAATCCGGGGCGTCCTTCAGGGGGGGAATCTTGGCCCAATCAAGCAGCAGGAAGATGAACGGCCACGCGGCGGCGATCCAGCCGATCGTCCCCCACAGTCGGACCAGTCCGAATTCCTTCTGGGCATCCTGGATGTTGGCGAAGGCGATCGCGTTGGTGACGGAAATCGTCGGGACGTAAAACAGACAGTGGACCGCCATGCAGGCGAAGAAGAGCCAGTAATTGGGCACCGCGGCGGCTTCCCCTTGGAACGACATCCAAGAGAGCGTGCCGAACCCGAGCATCGCCAGGCCGCCGAGGAAGTGGCTGAAGGCGAGATAGCGTTCGGCGGCGAAGTTGCGGTCGGCCCACTGGTTGGCGAAGAACATCGCGACGATCGCCGAGACCGGGAAGGCGATGTTGAGGCCGAACTGCTGCCATTCGTCGAAGCCCAGCGCCCCCGCCCCGAAATAGCCGAAGCTCGGCGGCAGCCACGCCCCCCAGATGAAGAATTGCAGGAACATCATCACGGAAAGGCGAAACGTGGCGGATCGCTGCATGACCGAACCTTGCACGGCGTGAAACGGCAGGCGCGGCCGGCACCCACCCCGACCCCGCGTGCCCAGATGATGCCCGCCCGCCGAACCGTGGGCAAGGGTGTGATGCGATGTCTCGTGGCGATCCTTCGATCATTCCATCGCTGCGCATCGTGGAACCTCATGCCATCCCGATCGGACCGGGGAATACCTACGCTGTCGGAAAAGCCAGCCTTCAGGAGCCGCCAATGATCCTGCTATGTCTC